>NZ_FTPU01000010.1 GCF_900108115.1 Epilithonimonas bovis DSM 19482 | reverse complement strand
AAACCTTGCATCCCATCGCATATTTCACCCATAGAATCGCATCGGCTGAATATGCCGAAAAGCATCGTCATCAAATGCGTCCACGAATCAAATGTTTTATAATATCGGTCTGATTGATGCTTGTTAACCAATAAATCAAACTTGTTGCGGGGGATAAATTGCAATATTTGTTTGAAAATTGGCTGACCGACTAAATTCTTTTCTGTATTTTTATGGCTCATATTTTTAGTGTGTAGTAAAACTAAAATATGAAAAAAGGAGCTACCTGAACAGATGGCTCCTTATATTTTTTTTGTCGGTTAGTAGTGAAAATTAATATTTATAAAACAGATCATAAATTTTATTATCTTTATAATTCTCAACCTTCTACAAAACAAATAATGAGAAAATTATTTCGTCAGTTATTAATCCTGGTCGGCTTCCTTCTTGGAGTCGTTTTTTTATACGTTATCCTGGCATTATTGTTACCGCTGATTCCCATCAATGCAAAAAAAACAACAGATCCAAAAGTAGTGGAGCTCTATATTCTCACCAATGGTGTGCACACAGATCTGGTTCTGCCTGTCAGGACATCGCAGATAGACTGGAGCCAAAAATTGCCTTTCAAAAATACCAAAGGCCAGAAAACAGACTTTCGTTACATTGCCTTTGGTTGGGGAGATAAGGGATTCTATCTGGATACGCCCACCTGGTCACAGCTCAAGTTTTCTACAGCCTTCAAAGCGGCATTTTGGCTCAGTGATTCTGCTATGCACTGCACCTATTACAAGCAGATGAAAGAAGGTAACGACTGCAAAAAAATGATGCTGACAGAACAGCAATATCAGGATTTGATCCAATTCATAGACAGTAGGTTTGATAAAGATGCCGCTGGGCATTACATTCTTGTTCCCACCATTGCCGTCTATGGGGATGACGATGCCTTTTATGATGCCAAAGGCAGTTATAACTTTACCTATACCTGCAACACGTGGGCCAACGACGGGCTCAAAGTAGCAGGCCAAAAAGCAGCATTATGGACAGCCACAGATTTTGGAATCTTCAGGCATTATAAATAGACGGTCATATAATATTAAATATAAAAATAGAGGTCATCATTTAATTACATATTGAAAAATATAATGTTCTCGCTGATGAGGCAAATTTTACAGATTTAAATTTCGCATCTGCATAATCAGAATAATCTGCGAGAATTAAAATTGATCAGAAATACTTTTAATAAAGAATATTTGGTAATATGAAAATATCTTATGACCTTTATATTAAAATTTCGATTGTCTGAAATTTAGCAGATCCTACTAATATCATTTTTTTTGGGCGGCATTTCGGGCTATTCAGGGGTTCCGTACCGCCTCCGGCGGCACCGCTCGCTGCACTCGCGCCCTTACTATCCCGGCCGCAGCTGGCGCATCTTTTCACTTTTTCTATTTAATAAAAACATGCAGGAAATCACAGATTTTCACTAAATTTGCGAACCAAAACGCTAATAGTATAGAGCTATTAGCAAAAAAGCCAACAAATATGACTTCACAAGAGATAAGACAGCAATTTTTAGATTTTTTCCGGAGCAAGGGCCATTTGATTGTACCTTCTGCGCCAATCGTTCTCAAAGATGATCCAACGCTGATGTTTTCCAACTCCGGCATGACACAGTTTAAGGATTATTTTCTGGGCTATAAGGAACCAAAAGCGACAAGAATTGCCGATACCCAAAAATGTCTAAGAGTTTCCGGAAAGCATAACGATCTGGATGATGTGGGTCGTGATACCTACCACCACACCATGTTTGAGATGCTTGGAAACTGGAGTTTTGGTGATTATTTCAAGAAAGAAGCCATTGGCTGGGCTTGGGAATTACTCACAGAAGTGTATAAAATCCCGAAGGAAAACCTCTATGTTACAGTTTTCGAGGGAGATGCCGAAGAAAACCTGGGCCGTGATCAGGAAGCGTTCGATTTCTGGAAACAACATATTGATGAAAGCCGTATTATCAACGGGAATAAAAAGGATAACTTCTGGGAAATGGGCGCCAGCGGGCCTTGCGGACCTTGTTCTGAGATTCATGTTGACTTAAGATCCGAAGAAGAAAAGGCTAAAATATCAGGGTTGGAACTCGTTAATAACGATCATCCTCAGGTAGTAGAAATCTGGAACCTCGTTTTTATGCAGTTCAACAGAAAGGCAGACGGGACTTTGGAAAACCTGCCTGCAAGGCATATTGATACCGGGATGGGATTTGAGCGACTTTGTATGGCTCTTCAGCACAAAGAATCCAATTATGACACCGACGTTTTTACCCCATTAATTTCAAAAGTTGAAGCACTGTCCGGGAAAAAATACACCGGCATTTTAGATAATGAGAAAGACATCGCCATCCGTGTGGTGGTAGATCACATCCGCGCCGTTTCTTTTGCCATAGCAGATGGCCAATTGCCGTCCAATAATGGGGCAGGTTACGTCATCAGAAGAATCCTTAGGAGGGCAATCTCTTATGCCTACCGTTTTCTGGACAGGAAGGAGCCGTTTCTTTTCGAGCTTGTTTCGGTGCTTAAGGAACAGATGGGACAATTTTTCCCGGAATTGGTAAAGCAGGAAAAACTGATTACAGAAGTTATTAAGGAAGAAGAAACATCGTTCCTTAAAACGATAGAACATGGCCTCATCCGTGTAGAAAAACTCATTCAGCAGACTATTTCAGATAAGCAGACGACTTTGCCAAGCGAGGAGGTTTTTGAGTTATATGATACTTATGGTTTCCCGGATGATTTAACAAGAATTATTGCGGAAGAAAAAGGTTTGACCATAGACGAAGCCGGTTTTGAGGCAGAGATGCAAAAGCAAAAACAGCGCTCCAAAAAAGATTCCGCTGCCAAAGTTTATGACTGGGTGGTTTTGGAAGAAAAGCCGGAAAAATTTGTGGGTTATGACCAGTTGGAAACCGAAGCTTACATTACACGTTACAGAAAGGTGGAAAACAAAGACGGCGAATTTTATCAGATTGTGTTGGATAATACGCCTTTTTATCCGGAAGGTGGCGGCCAGGTAGGCGATAAAGGTGTTTTGGAAAATGCAGTGGAAAGCCTTGAGGTTTTGGATACCAAAAAAGAAAACGGGTTAATCATTTCATTAGTCAATGCACTTCCCAAAGATGCCGGCGCTGTTTTCTATGCCAAGGTTGATGTTTCGGAAAGAAAAAATTCGCAGGCGAATCACTCTGGTACGCATCTTTTACATGAGGCTTTGCGTGAAGTTTTGGGAACGCACGTAGAGCAGAAGGGTTCTTATGTTGGTCCGGATTATCTGCGTTTTGACTTTTCGCATTTTTCTAAAATGACCGAAGATGAACTGAAGTTGGTAGAGCAGAAAGTCAATGAAAAGATCAAAGAAAATATTCCGTTGCAGGAATTCAGAAATATCCCTATTCAGGAAGCTTTGGATAAAGGGGCAATGGCGCTTTTCGGAGAAAAATACGGCGATAGTGTAAGAATGATCCAATTCGGTTCATCAAAAGAGCTTTGTGGCGGAACCCACGTAAAATCGACGAGTGAAATTGGCCACTTAAAAATCACTTCCGAAAGTTCGACTGCTGCAGGAATCCGAAGGATAGAGGCGATCTCAGGAGATAAGTCCAACGAATATTTCAAAAAAATCGAAGATCAGATCTCAGAATTATCCCAGCTTTTAAAATCAAAGGATGTTACCAAAGCGGTAGAAAAACTTCTTGAAGAGAATACAGTGCTAAAGGCAGAAGCTGAATCCTATAAAAAAGAAAAAGCGAAAGCAGAAATCCAAAACTGGAACAATGAATTTGTTGATAAAGGCGACAAAAAACTTTTGGTTAAGAAAACATCTCTGGATGCCGGTTCGGTAAAAGATATTGTTTTTCAGCTCAAAAAGGATGTCCCGGGTTCTGTTATCATTATTATCTCTGATGCAAACCAAAAACCAATGATTACTATAGGCGTTTCTGCAGATCTTGAGTCATCTTATCATGCCGGAAATATCGTCAAAGAGCTGGCAAAAGAAATCCAGGGCGGCGGCGGCGGTAATCCTGGTTTTGCCACGGCTGGCGGTAAAAATATAGACGGAATAGAAAACGCATATCAGAAAGCTTTAGAAATCTAAATTTTTTGATAATATAATACAAAAATGGTCGGAAATTATCCGGCCATTTTTCTTTAGATTAAAATTTCTTTTGTTAGTTTTTACCCCGGGTCAATAACCATATTACAAGCCCTACCACACCAACAACGAGGATGATTCCCCACCACATTCCGGCTTTAAAAATTGTTTCAACGGCTTCGCAACTTGTCAATAATCCTAAAATTAGGAATAATGGTAAAATATTAAGATACTTTTTCATATGTATATTTTTCTTTTTTGATGGTCATTTGCAATCGCCTTAAATTTCGCAACTGTTTTCATATCAAATGATTGATAGCGATTTCATAATTTATTAATTTCGATCAACTTTACCTAATCCAGAATCTATTTTAATACAAATAAAAGCTTATTGCTGTTTATTGACAGGTAATGTTTTAAGCTTATTTTTACTGGATCTCTCTTCAAATTTTTTGACAATGTAACCGATGACAAACGGGGCAGCCCATGTTAGAGCCATTCTTAAAAGTCTTGTTTTCATATGTAGGTATTTATTTTTTACAATTTCAGGAAAACAGTTACAAGAAGTAAGCCATTCAGTTATTTTAGAGCAAGCGAATCATTTTCAAATGTTAAACCTTCCCAACCGAATTTTATAAAATTCCTGATATTCAGGTGGTCAGATCCGTTCGGATTGTTGAGGACATCCAATCTGTAAAAATCTCCAAAAAGTTGTAAGGTGGTATCTTTTGAAAGATTCTTGAGTTTTGCAAAACCAAAGATTTTACAAGATCCGTTATTTTGATTGGCCTCGTTTCTTAGTTCACCATTGATGAACGCTGTTGGTGAGAAGTCGTAATTTTCATCGATATAAGCAATGGTTTCATCAAAGCTGATTTGCTCCGGATTATTTTCTAATTTTTGTAAAAAAATGTGTGTCATAAGAGGTGAAATTTTAATGCAAAAATCCCGCAAAGCGCGGGATTTTCATAATATTTAATGAATTTTAGTAAGAACCTTTCTCAATATAATGAGCGGCAATCTGTTCTGTCAAAGCAATTGGATTCGGTGTATTGACATATTTTGTAAAACGTCTCAATCCGGCTAACATCATTCTTTGCTCGTCACCTTCGGAGAAAGCAACAATACCTTCTTTTGCATTGGTAGCAATAATATCTACCGCTTTGTAAAGATTCAGTCTTGCCATTGCAGCCTGTACAGAATCGGTTGAGAAATGTTTCTCAGCTCTCAAAATCGCAGATTCTGCCATATAGATTTGGTTCAGGATTTCGGAAGCGTTCAATAGCAAATGTTGTTGCTTCTCGATCTCCATCATGTATTTTTGAAGCGCGGAACCGGAAACCATCAGGAATACTTTTTTCAGGTTTTTGATCACTTCTTTTTCCTCAGACATATATTCTGAATAATCAGGAATGTCAAAAGACGGTATGCTCATCAATTCTTTACCTACATTTTTAGCAGGCGTCAAAAGATCGATTTTGCCTTGCATCGCACGTTTGATCAACATTCCTACAGAAAGAAGTCTGTTGATCTCGTTGGTACCTTCGTAGATTCTTCCGATTCTGGAGTCTCTCCATGCAGATTCCATAGGTGTTTCTTCGGAGAAGCCCATTCCACCATAGATCTGGATGCCTTCATCCGCAACGTGTTGTGCAGAGTCAGATGCAAAAGTTTTGAGAATAGAACATTCTACAGCAAATTCTTCCACACCTTTCAGCTCAGCAGCCTGATGGTTTTCGCCAGCAGCCACCAATTCCTCAATTTTGTCTTCTACGTTTTTAGCCGCTCTGTAAGCTCCAGATTCGCAAACGTAAGTCAGAGTTGCCATTTCAGCCAGTTTCTTGCGGATCGCTCCAAACGTATTGATAGAAACCTTAAACTGTTTTCTTTCACTAGAATACTGGATGGCGTGGTCCAAAATCCTTCTGTGTGCATCCAGGCAAGCTGCAGATAACTTGATCCGGCCAACGTTAAGCGCATTAAGAGCGATTTTGAAACCGTTGTTTCTTTCTCCCAAAAGGTTTTCTACAGGTATTTTCATATCATTGAAGAAAACCTGGCGCGTAGATGATGCACGGATTCCCAGTTTGTGTTCTTCTTCTCCTAGTGTTAGACTCTCCGGGTTTTCCAGCTCTGAACGGTTGATCACAAAACCAGTAATGTTTTTGTCATCGTCAATCTTGGCGAACAAAGTGAATGTATCTGCAAATCCTGCGTTGGAGATCCACATTTTTTGTCCATTGATGATGTAATGTTTGCCATCCTCAGACAATCTGGCTTTGGTTTTTCCGCTGTTGGCGTCAGATCCGGCGTCCGGTTCAGTTAAACAGTAAGCACCAAACTTGGTTCCGGCAGCTAAATCCGGAAGGTATTTATTTTTTAGATATTCGCTTCCGTAAAGTAGGATTGGCAAAGTTCCGATTCCTGTATGAGCGCCATAAGCAGTTGCTAATGAGCCTGTTGCTCCTGAAATATAATCGCAAGCCAACATGGTAGTTACGAATCCCATTCCTAATCCGCCATACGATTCTGGAACTGCAATTCCTAAGAATCCTAAGTCTCCAATTTTGCGCATCAACTCCTCCGTTAATGCATAATCTTTGGCTTCGAACCTTGGTTTGTTCGGTACAACTTCTTTATCTACAAAGTCTTTTGCAGAATCACGAAGCATTTTTTGTTCTTCGGAAAGTTCCTCGATACTGAAGATTTCCTGCGCAAGAACTTCCTTTACAAGGAATTCTCCGCCGTCTATTGTTTTGGTTTCTGTGGACATTTTATTGTGATTTTAAATTTTTTTGAGATTATAGATAATAGACGGATAGATGATAGACCTTTAAAATCTGAATTTGTCTACTTTCTATAAGTCTATTATCTCTTTAGTCTTTTAATGTATTTTGAAATACCATTGTTGTTCTTTGAAATTCTTCAATTTTAATTTCGAAGATTTCAGTTTGTTCGTTGGATAAATATTTTCGATGATTTGCTAATAAAATTTGAGTTTGCAATTCAAATGATGAGCCTAAAGAAATATCTAAAAAGTGACTGAAAGATTTGTTCGTTCTGCTTGAACCTTCTGCAATATTTGACGGAATTGAAATTGAACATCTATCCATTTGACTTTTCAAACCATATTTTTCATACGTTGGAAAAGTGTCAGTCAGGTCTAAAGTCAATTTTGATAATTCCATCGCCATTTGCCAAATCTTAAGCTTTTTAAATTATGTCTTTTGAATTCATTCATTTGATATGTTTTTAATCTATTACCAGTCTATCATCTATTTGTCTATTATCTCTTAGTCTTAAAGCAACTCAAACACACTTGCGGCACCCTGACCTGTACCTACACACATGGTTACAACACCGTATTTGCCGTTTCTTCGTTTCATTTCGTCAAGAAGCTGAACTGTCAATTTTGTTCCTGTGCAACCAAGCGGATGTCCAAGAGCAATGGCACCTCCATTAACATTCACGATGTCAGGGTTGATGTTTAATTCTCTCAGGATCGCTACTGATTGGGAAGCAAAAGCTTCATTCAGTTCAAATAAATCGATGTCTGACTGTTTAAGACCTGCCTGTTCCAAAGCTTTTGGAATGGCGTACATTGGCCCGATTCCCATAATCCTTGGCGGAACGCCGACAGTAGAATAGGAGAGAAGCCTTGCAACCGGAGTTAGGTTTAATTCTTTTACCATTCTTTCAGACATTACCATTGTGAATGCAGCACCATCAGAAGTTTGAGAAGAATTTCCTGCCGTTACAGAACCATTTGCTGCGAAAACAGGACGTAATTTTGCTAAAGCTTCAACCGATGTATCAGCTCGCGGACCTTCATCTTGTTTGAACGCATATTCTTTGGTTTGAACTTTTTCCTTTTCGTCAAGGAAATTATATTTCACATCAATCGGAACAATCTGGTTTTCAAACTTTCCTTCTTTGATGGCTTTCATTGCTTTCTGATGAGAGTTGTAAGCAAACTGATCCTGCTCCTCGCGACTCACTTTGAACTCGTTGGCCACCGCTTCTGCCGTCAATCCCATTCCCCAATAATAATCGGGATGTTTCTTGGCCAGATCCGTGTCCGGGATTGGTTTGTAGCCTCCCATTGGGATATAAGACATACTTTCTGCACCACCTGCGATAATGCATTCTGCCATTCCGGCTTTGATTTTTGCCGCTGCGATCGCAATTGATTCTGAACCTGAGGCACAATATCTGTTGACTGTCACGCCAGGAACTTTGTCGGTATCCAATCCCATTAATGAGATGAGTCTTGCGACATTAAGCCCTTGTTCTGCTTCCGGCATTGCACAACCGACAATCAGGTCATCGATGCGTGCCGGGTCTAGGTTTGGAACATCTTTCATCAGACGTTCTATTACAGTTGCCGCCATATCATCCGGACGGATAAAACGCAAAGAACCTTTCGGCGCTTTACCAACTGCTGTTCTGTATCCTGTTACTATATATGCTTCCATATTATTTTGTTGTTTTAATTTTATTATGCCTCGTAGAGGTAAACTGTGAATAGCAAATGTTTTGTTTTTTTAGCGGAGCTCCGTAGGAGCGACCTGATAATTTTATTCAATCCAATCGAATAAATATTTTGAATCATATTCAATTTCAAACTTGTTGAGAAAATCTAAATATTCTTCTTTAAAAGATTTGTTTTTATGATGTTCTTCCTGATTTAAAATATATTTCACGACAGCATCCACACTGCTTTTAGAATATGAAAATGCACCATAGCCTTCTTGCCAACTAAATTTTCCATTAATCCAATTTTTGTCATTAATAAATTTAGAAGAACCTGCTTTAATATCTCTTACTAAATCAGAAATAGAAATACTCGGACTCAAACTTACAAGAATATGGACGTGGTCTGGCATCGCAAAGATTGAAAATAATTTTTGTCCTCTATTGGAAACAATACCTGAAATAAACTTATGCAATTCTTCCCGATTCTCTTTGGGAATCAAGTGTTGTCTTCCTTTGACAGCGAAAACAATTTGAATATAAATTTGGGTGTAGGTATTTGCCATTTTTGATTAATTATCAGGTCGCCTCTACGAGGCTCCGCTTAACGATAAATCATTATCTATTAACAGTTCGCTCCTACGGAGCTTTTCTAATTTCTTACCGGTTTTCCTGTTTTTAACATTCCACCAATTCTTTCAAGCGTTTTTCTTTCTCCACAAAGTGACAAGAATGCTTCTCTTTCCAAATCCAATAAGTATTGCTCAGAAACTTCTGTCTGTTCAGATAGATTACCGCCAGTCATTACATAACCGATTTTGTTGGCGATCTTTCTGTCGTGTTCCGATGCGTAACCACCTGCAACCATTTGGTCAGTTCCAACGTAGAACATTCCCATTGCTTCGTTTCCTAGAACTTTAACTTTCTCAGGAACCGGCGGTGTATATCCTAATTCATCCAAAACAATCGCCTGACGTTTGGCTTCTGCAATTTGTCTGTCTTTGTTCACAACGATGATATCTTTATCAGTCAGGATTCCCATTTGTTTAGCTTCCCAGGCAGAAGTCGCCACTTTTGCAGTTGCAATATTCATAAAGTAATTTCTCAAATGATTGGTTTTAACATCATCGGGAAGAGTTCCTTTAAGTGCTCTCAAAGCAAATTCTTTTGTTCCGCCACCACCTGGAATCAAACCAACGCCAACTTCTACTAAACCGATATACGTCTCCGCTGCTGCAACGATTTTGTCGGCGTGCATAGAGAATTCGCAGCCACCACCAAGCGTCATTCCGAACGGAGCAGCGATTACTGGAATTGCTGAATATCTTAACTTCATAGAAGTCTGCTGGAACATTGCAATCGCCATATTCAGTTCATACCAATCCTGCTCAACGGCCATCATCATTACCATTGCGAGGTTTGCACCCACTGAGAAATTATCAGCCTGATTACCAATAACCAAACCTCTGTAATCTTTCTCAGCAATGTCGATAGATTTATTAAGACCTTCCAAAACGCCTCCTCCAAGAGAGTTCATTTTTGAACGGAATTCGAAATTCAAAATACCGTCGCCAAGGTCAATTAAAGCAGATTCGGAATTAGACCAAACCGTTTTTTCTTTTCTGATGTTATTAAGGATAATAAACGCATCCTGACCCGGGATTGGCTCGTAGGTTTTGGTATTTTGGTTGTAGAATAACTGCTTACCGTTTTCCAGCTTGTAGAACGATTCGTTTCCTGCAGCAACCATTTCTTTTACCCAATCGGCTACTTTGTAACCTTCGCTTTCTACCAGGTCAATCCCTTTCTGAACACCAACAAAATCCCAGTTTTCAAAAGGCCCGTACTTCCAGGCATAACCGGTTTTCATCGCATCATCAATAGAGTAGAAGACATCCGTGATTTCTGGAACTCTTTGAGAAACATAAGCGAACAATGAAGCAAAATGTTTTCTAATCAACTCTCCGGCTTTGGATTGGTCTTTCAACAAAATCGGTAAACGGTTTTTGAGACTTCCGGCTTCCTTCGCTGTTTTTACGATCGGAAGTTTTGGCTGTTGAGTAGGTTCGTAGCCAAGCGTTTCATAATTAAGGACAAAACGGTTCACGTTGCCACCTGCATCTTTCTCTTTGTAATAGAAACCTTTTTTAGATTTATCACCAAGAAATTTATTTTCGATCAGGAAATTCAGAGTTTTGGAATCTTTAAGCGCCTGAACCATTTCATCGTCTTTCAGATTCGCCTGAAGTCCTTTGGTTACGTTAAAAGCCGTATCCAATCCAACCAGATCTCCCAGTTTAAAAGTTCCGGTTTTTGGGCGGTTCAGTAAATCTCCGGTCAATGAATCAGCTTCTTCAATCGATAAACCGATTTCTTCCGTCAATTCCATAATTTTTGCCATCGAGTAAACACCGATTCTGTTTCCGATAAATCCAGGAGTATCTTTACAAAGAACGGTGGTTTTTCCAAGGAATTTTTCGCCGTAAGACATAAAGAAATCAATCACAGATTGATCCGTTTTCGGACCTGGAATCACTTCAAATAATTTCAAATATCTCGGTGGATTGAAAAAGTGCGTGCCGCAGAAATGTTTCTGGAAGTCTTCTGACCTGCCTTCTGACATCAGATGAATAGGTATCCCTGAGGTATTAGAAGTAATCAAAGTGCCCGGTTTGCGGAGTTTATCCACTTTCTCAAACATCGATTGTTTGATGTCTAATCTCTCAACTATCACTTCAATCACCCAATCCGAATTTTTGATCTTTTCCAAATCATCTTCAAAGTTTCCAACAGTGATCCTGGATGCAAAAGATTTGTCGTAGATAGGCGAAGGATTACTCTTCAGCGCATTGTTAAGATGGCCTTGCGCCACACTGTTTCTTGTTTTTTTGTCTGTATTTTCCGAATCTTTCGGAGGCATATCCAACATCAAAACCTGAATGCCGTTCCCTGCCAGATGACAGGCAATCCCGGAACCCATAACACCCGATCCCAGGACCGTAACGTGTTTTATTTTTCTGTTCATTTATTAAGATTTTATTGTTTAAAATTATAATTTGGTTTATTTTCTTTTATTGAGTTCGTTAGCAATTTTAAGAATATCTGTCATTACTTCTTTGAAAACTGCAAATTTTTCCGGCGCAATATTTTCCAACACTTTTTTGTTGAAATTAAGGACAACTTCTTTGGATAAGTTTCTGGAATTGATACCTTTATCGGTCAGTTTTATAATGACTTCCCGCTTGTCGGTTGTTGTTTTTTCTTTATAGATATAGCCATTATCTTCCAGAAGTTTGATAATTCTGGTCAAAGAAGTGGGTTCAATCGCCATTTTTGGGCCAAGATTGGTGCTTCTTGTTCCTTCTTTTGGGTCGATCTTAAGCAATGTGAGTGCCTGGACAGCTGTGGAATTGTACAAAGACGCCTGCTCAGAATACATCTTAGAAACTGCAATCCAGGCCGACTTGAGCATGAGATCTACTGTTTCAACTTTTTCAGAATTTTTCTTTTCCATAATCATATCTTGATGTGCCTTTTACAAATATAAAAAAAATACTATGCATGCATAGTATTTTTGTTTTAACTTATTTAATGTGTTGATTAATAGTGTTTTAAATGTTATGCAAAACCTATTATTTTATTAGCTTAAAAACTGTATTTAATTAATATCCCTTGTATCCAAAAGCTTTTCCAAAGCCTGTTTAATTTCTTGGAAAGTATGATAATTGTCATAAAATTTATCCGAATTCAAGTCCCAAAAATCGTTTTTAAACGTCAATTTAAATTTTCGCAAATCTTTATCAAAATTTTTCTGAAGGTAAGAAAACATCATTTCCTTTTCCAGTTCGGGGGCATCAATCATTGGGGGAAAAAAAGATTGATTAAAGTTTAAAATTGTTGGTTGGCTCAATTCCGGATGACTGAGAATCACTTCCTCTGCAATCCCGCTGATGAGTTTTTGATCTTTTATCCACCATATTTTATCAGCGAATTCTTTTGCCAGACGCCAGTCGTGAGAAGAGAAAAGAATCAATTTGTTTTCATTTTTTGCCAGATTTCTGAGCAGGGACAGAATCATGAGCTTGTTTTCTTCATCCAGATGCGTTGTGGGTTCGTCCAGGATAATAAAAGGGGAATTCTGAGCCAAAGCGCGTCCAATAAAGGCTTTTTGAAGATTGCCGTCGGATAGTTCGGTCAGTTTTTTATTTTCAAATTCTGACAAATTGAGTTTTCTGAGGATTTCGGTGATCTCTTTTTTATCAGCTTCATTGAGTTGAAAATAATAAGGGTAATGGATGTATTTGCCGAGCGAAATCAAATCCGTAACGGTATAGTTATCAGGTATTTCTGCTTTGGAAAAGACAATGGCTATTTGTTGTGCAATTTGGTTTTCATCTAACTCCTGAATTGCTTTTCCGTTGATGAGAATTTCGCCATTCAGCAATTTGTTTTGTCCAAGAATTGATTTGATGAGCGTTGTTTTACCAATGCCGTTATTGCCTATCAGCAGGCCAACTTCTCCCAGTTCCAAAGATGAATCAATCCCAGAAACCAAAGGATTGGAATAACCGATTGTCAATTGTTTTATTTCTAAGAACTTGCTCATTTTTTCTTATATAACCTTCTTTTTCATCAACATCAATAATATCACAGGAATCCCGAAAAAGGTTGTAATAATATTAATAGGGAATTGGCTCAATTCTGAAATAATCGAGAAAACTTCCATAATCAAAATTCCTAAAACCATATTCAGAATCCATTGATGCCACAGCTGCGCCGGATTCCAGATCATTCTGCAAAAATGTGGTACAACAACACCAATAAATAAAATAGGGCCGAGAAACGCCGTAACCGAAGCGGAAAGCAGCGAGGAAGCAACAATAATGCTGATTTTCAGTTTGGGTTGGCTGATGCCGAAACTTTGTGCATAAGCCGATCCCAAAGCATTGCCAATCAAAGGTTTTATGGATCTAAAAGTGAAAATCAATCCGATAAGAATTAAAATGGTAAGGATCGAAATCTGAATCAGGTTGGTCTGATTGTTTGATCCAAAAGTCCAGAGAATGTAATTTTTTAGGCTCTGACTTTCCACATAAAACTGAAGAAATGAAACAATAGCACCAGCTAAAGCTGAAATCAAAAACCCGAAAATGATGATGAAGCTTTTATCCCGGAAACGATTGGAAAACAGCAGTAAAACCATCATCAATACAATGCTTCCCAGTATTGATGATAGACTGATGAAACTATTTTGCAAAAAATCCGGGATCACCATATTCTGTGAAAAGAAAATATAAAATGCGACAAATAAGCTGGAAACCGATGTGATTCCCAAAACGTCCGGACCGGCCAAAGGATTTTTGAAATATTCCTGCAAAAGAAATCCGCTTGTTGGGATGGCAATCCCTGCCAAAAGCATTGCCAAAGCCCGGTTGATCCTGAATCCCGCAATCTGGAAATTTTGAGTTCCTGAACTGAAAAAATCAGAAAAAGTGAGTTTTGCAAAACCTATATTGAGATTGATGAAAAAGGCAATAATCGCCAGGACGATTATCAAAATTACCAAAACAGGAAAGCGTTTCATCAATAAATTGGTTTTATTTTAAAAACTTTTTGAGTTTAAGTTCTAGGTTTTGTTCGCTCATAGAACCAATAGTTTCGTCAGATTGATCACCTTTTCTGATCAATGTAAACGGAATAGATTCCCCATTCCAGGATTTAAAATTGTTTTTGAAGAAATCAGGTTTCAGTAATGTGCCATCCAGCAAGATCACATTTTTGCGGATATTATATTCATCGGCAAAATCGCTGACATCAGTTGCCCAATCTGTTTTATTGTCCAGGCTTACAAACGTAAATTTTACAGGCTGATTGGCCAGTTCGTCCATCTTTTTCCTAAAATGTGGAATCTCCTGCATACATGGCCCGCACCAGGTTGCGAAAAAATTCGTTACATAAAGTGTGTCGGAATGATTGGATTTCAAAACGTCGGTAATTTTTTCGGGAGAAAGTTCTTTCAGCTCAGCAACATCAGCTTCAGATTTAGTTGTTTCCGCTTTTATCGAGTCTTCTTTTGCTTCAGTTTCAGCCACTTTTTCGTCATTTTTTTTACACGCTAACAGGCTGATGGCGAGAGAAGAATATAGTAATATTTTTTTCATTTTTTTTAATAATAGTTAAAATACAATTTGGCTCAACTCAGCGTGACCTTGCAAAAACCAATTATAATTTTTAAGCGTTATCAGTCTGAGAGGAGTCGAAGACTATGAATGGTTGAGCAAGATTGAGATAATTTATAAAACTAATTTAGATTTTTTCTTTTATTAAATTTCATTAAATTTGATTCTTGATAATGGAGAATCAATTAACAATCGCGAATCAGCCTCAGTTTCACAGGCTAAAAATAGCTAAAAAAAAGCAACTGACCAAAAATGCTTTTGCACTGGAGCTGGAGGTTCCTGATGAACTGAAACCGCGGTACAGCTATCGGGCCGGGCAATATGTAACGCTTAAATATCCGTTTTTTGAGAAAGAAATCCAGAATGATTATTCTTTTACTTCGGCACCATTTGAAAAAAACCTAAGTCTTGCTATCAAAATAAATGGAGAAAACAGTTCCACTCAATTTCTTTTCAACAATTATAAAGAGGGAGACGAGATCTCTGTCAGCGAACCGGCTGGTCGGTTTTTCCTGCCTTACAAGCCCAATGAAAAACGTACCGTCCTTGCTTTTGCTTCGGGAATTGGGATTACTCCGATCATCAGCCATATCAAAAATATTCTGCAGGAAGAAGGGCTTACGAGGATCTTCCTCTTCTACGGGAATAAAAGCTATGAGGATATTATCCTGAGAGATGAGCTGGAAGATTTGCAGAAAAAAGCGCATGGCAGATTATCTGTCTATTATTTTCTGTCTCAGGAAAAGGTGAAAGACCAATTATTCCAGGGGAGATTAGATGAGAAAAAGATCTCTTTGATTATTAATCAAATCCTTCATCTGGATGAGGATGATGAAGAGTCTACGATCTGGGACAGCACTGATAAAGTCCTGATTTGTGGTCCCGGCGCTATGATAAAATCGGTTGCCAATGCTTGCTACAACCATGGTATTCCTAAAAAAAATATTCATTTCGAATTGTTCCAGGCTTTCAACGAGGATATTTACCCTACCGAAAAAGAGTTTCCGCTCATTGAGAATGTAAATGTTACGATCCAGTTCAATCATATTGTAAAAGAAGGGATTATTCTCAAAAATAATGAGCGCAAACTTCTTCAGCAATTGCTGGATTTGGGTTATAAACTGCCTTACTCCTGCAAATCCGGGATCTGCGGAAGTTGTCTTTGCTACCTGAAAAAAGGTGAAGTGGTAATGACAGAAGATGAATATCTGACGGAAAAAGAAAAACAACAGGGAAAAATTTTGCCTTGTGTTTCCATTGCAATGAGCAAAGATGTATCTTTAGATTTTGATTTGTATTAATTATGATAAAGGCACTTGTCAATATTTTCAGAATAGCTTTCCGGCTGGTAGAACTAGCCGTTTTGCTGATGGTATTAGCCAACTTCTGGGTAGTTGCGTTGACAAGTGGCAGGACTTATACCAAGATCAGCAAAGTGCCGCCACGTGACTGTGCGCTGGTATTGGGGACTTCTCCCAAAATGCGTTCCGGGATTGCCAATCCTTATTTTACAGCCCGTATGGATGCAGTGGGAACCTTATACCACCATGGTAAAATCAAAAAAATTATCGTGAGTGGCGAGAAAAGCGAAAATTACGATGAGCCGGCCGCTATGAAAAAATTTTTGGTGTATAACGAGGGCGTTCCTGAGGATATCATCATCCAGGATCCTAAAGGTTTTAACACCCATAAAAGTATTTTGCGATGCAAAAATATCTATAAGCAGAAAAATGTGATAATTGTTTCACAGGGTTTCCATAATCTGCGTGCGTTATTTTTTGCAAGAAATAATGGTATGAATGCGCTTGGCTTTGATGCTCAGGATGTCAGCAAAAATGAGAGCTTTTACAGGAATCATACCCGAGAATTTTTTGCCAGAGTTCTGGCTGTTTTCTATTACGTTTTAGGAATTTCGCCAGAGGAGTAGACCTTAATTTGTTGTTCCCTGAAAAACCGCATTTTATCTTGGCAGATTCTTTGTAATTAATTACAAATATAAATACCAAGCAATGAAAAATTCAGTTACAATAGTTGTTGCCTTAGTCACTCTGAGCATGATTTCATGTTGAGCTACAAGCGACAATTACAGATATCAGAACAGTGGCAGTTACAGGAATAATGATCCATATTACCAAGGTTTTTCTGATGGTTACAGGGCAGGTTATTACCAATCTCCTGATGGTTATTGGTATGCGCCCAATGTTATCTATCTTGATAATAATGGCAGCTATTATAGAAACGGCAGAACTTACAATTCCAGAAACAGTCGAGATAATGTCATTATTTCCCCAAAAAGGAACTCCATGCACAATCAAACTGTACGGCCGCAATCTAGGGTGAGAACAGATCCCAATACTAATTACCGCTCTCAATCTAACGGCAGAGTACAACAAAATACTGTCAGGCAGCCTGCACGAGATAATCAGAATAATGTGCGCGTTCAGCCACAGAGATCTCAGCCTCAGGTACAACAACAACAACAACAACAACAACAACAACAACAACAACAACAACAACCTGCTCAGCAACAGCAGGAAAATAGGAGCAGCAGTAACGAAAGTCTGAGAAGGCAATAATATCATATAAAAAAGAGAGCAAAATTGACGGGATTCCAATTATTTTGCTCTCTTTTTTTATTATTACCTGATAAGGATGTTATCCGATCTCGATACCGTTTTCTACATTGCTGTCGTCCGGCGTTACAAACGACAGTTTACCATCCGGTTTGGTTGTCAGCAGGAACATACCCTGGGATTCTATGCCACGGATTTTTCTCGGTGCTAGATTCAGTAAAATCATCACCTGTTTCCCAATCAGTTCATCTGGTGAAAAACTCTCTGCCACACCCGAAACAACGGTTCTGATATCCACGCCTGTATCTACTTTGAATTTAAGGAGTTTATCTGCTTTTTCTACTTTCTCTGCTTCCAGAATGGTGGCTGTTCTCAAATCAATTTTAGCAAAATCATCAAAGTTGATCTGTTCTTTCATAGGTTGGGCGTTAGGATTGGTTTTTTTATTATTCTCTTTGGTTTTTTCTAATTTCTGGATTTGAGCCTCGATCACATCATCTTCTATTTTGGAGAAAAGAAGTGATGCTGCATTGATCTGATGGCCGGCTTCAATTAAAACCGAATTGCTTTCTACAACACTCCAGTCAGATTTTTGAACATTAAACATCTTCAATAATTTCTCTGAACTGAAAGGCATAAAAGGCTCACACAACTGTGCCAGTGCCACGGCAATCTGAGCACCAACAAATAAAGACTGAGCGGCTTTTTCCGGTTGATCTTTGATGGTTTTCCATGGTTCTTCCGTCTGAAGAAATTGGTTCCCGAACCTTGCCAGGTTCATCAGAGCTGTTAATGAGTTCCTGAATTCGTAATTTTCCAGATAGGCCGCAATTTCTTTAGCCGTTTTATTGATTTCTTTAAGTTCCGGTGTAGTCACGTCACCATGAGGCAACACGCCGTCATAATATTTATGAATCAAAACCGCTACACGGTTGATAAAATTCCCAAAAATCCCAACCAATTCTGAATTGTTCTTGGTCTGGAAATCCTTCCATGTAAAGTTGTTATCTTTGGTTTCCGGAGCTGAAGAAAGCAGTGCATAGCGCAATACATCCTGCTGACCGGGAAAATCCTCTACATACTCGTGGGCCCAAACGGCCCAGTTTCTGGAGGTAGAGATTTTATCATTTTCAAGATTCAGGAATTCAAACGCAGGTACATTTTTTGGCAAGATATAATCTCCGTGCGCTTTTAGCATACTTGGGAAAATAATACAGTGAAAAACAATATTGTCTTTACCGATGAAGTGTACCAGATCACTGTCTGTGCTTTGCCAGTAATCTTTCCAGTTTTTACCGTTTTTCTCAGCCCATTCTTTGGTGAAAGATATATAACCGATTGGTGCATCAAACCAAACATAAAGAACCTTACCTTCAGCATTAGGCAAAGGTACCGGCACGCCCCAGTTGAGATCTCTGGTCATGGCACGCGGCTTGAGGCCATCATTGAGCCAGGATTTTACTTGTCCGTAGACGTTCGGTTTCCAATCGTCTTTATGACCTTCAATAATCCATTCGTTTAGGAAATCTTCATATTCGTTCAAAGGAAGATACCAGTTTTTGGTTTCCTTTAGAACAGGAACATTACCGCTCAACATCGATTTTGGATTGATTAGCTCCGATGGAGAAAGGGTAGAACCACATTTTTCACATTGGTCACCGTAAGCATTTTCGTTACCGCAATTCGGGCAAGTTCCCACGATGTATCTGTCTGCCAAAAATTCATTGGCTTGTTCGTCAAAATATTGTTCAGAAACTTCTTCCGTGAATTTCCCTTTTTCATAAAGCACCTTAAAGAAATCCTGACTGGTTTCGTAATGATTTTTGGATGTGGTTCTGGAGTATTCATCAAACGAAATTCCCAAGTCCGAAAAGGATTTTTTGATAATGCCATGGTATTTGTCCACGATATCCTGTGGTGTAACACCTTCTTTTTTTGCTCTTATAGTGATTGGGATACCATGTTCATCAGACCCGCATATAAAAGCGACATCTTTACCTAATCTTCTCTGAAATCTTGCATAGACATCTGCCGGGATATAAACACCCGCCAAATGCCCTATATGAACCGGCCCGTTTGCATAAGGCAAAGCCGCCGTTATCATCTTTCTGTTTGACATTTTGTTTGAATAATTTGAGTTGCAAAATTACGATTTTAGTTTGAAAGATTTTATATTATTAATTTAATTGCAATTGGGTTAATATGTTAAGATTTTAATAATAATAAGATATCCGTTTGTTTACCTAAACTTCATTTTTTGTTAATATAGCATTCATTTTGGTTAATTTAGTACAAGAAATAGTTAAACAATTGCTTAAAAAAATGTTAAAATTTAAAAAATAGTTAAAAACATATTTGTTAATTAAATAATTGGCTATCAATTAATTATATGTATTATATTGAGTTTTAATGGGTCACAATAAGGCTGAAAACCTGATTTTTTAAGATATTTTATGATGGTATTGTTTTTTTTTTAAATTAGCAATCAGGATAAGGATACAATAAACCTTACGCTTTTAATTTATACAAACCTTAAAAATTTATTTTTTGTGAGAAACTATAATGTACTGAAAATTGCTCCTGCATTTTTGTTGTTCGGATCAATGCTGCATGCACAACAAAATGATTCGGTGAAACAGGAAACCGCAATCGAACAGGTTGTGCTGATTGGTTACGGTAAGCAGAAGAAAACCGATGTAACCGGTTCTATCACTTCTGTTACTGCAAAAGATTTCAATAGTGGTGCAACTTCACCCGCCCAGTTGATCCAAGGTAAAACGCCTGGTGTACAGATTACAAATAACAGTGGTGCACCCGGAGCGGGTAGTTCTATCCGGGTAAGAGGTATCTCTTCTTTAACGGGGAACAATTCCCCTTTAATCGTAATTGACGGAGTTCCTCAGGATTTTAATGGAGTCTCCGGAGCTTCTGATCCGTTATCACTCATCAACCCAAATGATATTCAGAGTTTTGATATCCTGAAAGATGCTTCCGCTGCTGCTATCTATGGTAATAGGGCTTCTAACGGTGTTATTTTGATTACAACTAAGCAGGGTTCCGCCGGGAAATTGAAAATTGGGTTTTCGACATTGGCATCGATCTCTACAAAGATGGGAAATGTAGATGTTTTAAGTGCAGATGAATTCAGGAGTTTTGTTCTAAATTCTAATGCTCCTCAATCCTACAAAAATAAATTAGGAACGGCTAGTACCAACTGGCAGGATCAAATTTATCAAAAAGCATGGGGAACAGATAACAATATTTCTCTATCAGGAGGTATAAAAGGTTTGCCATACAGATTGTCATTGGGATACAATGAACAGAATGGTATCGTAAAAACCAACAATTTTAGAAGAACTTCACTAGGCTTAAACTTGAATCCAAAATTTTTTGATAACCACCTGACGGTAAATATCAATGGTAAAGGAACTTTTACAGACAATAGGTTCCCTGCAGAAGGTGTTATCGGTAGTGCAACTTATTTTGACCCTACGCAGCCAATCTATTCCGGCAATTCAAACTTAGGTGGTTATTACGAATGGCTAACTGCTGATCCTTCCAATCCTATTAATGTTAACGCTACGGCTAACCCGCTGGGTATGTTAGCTGCAACCAGAGATGTATCATCAATCTGGAGAGGTTTAGGTAATGTGCAGTTAGATTATAAATTCCATTTCTTGCCAGATTTGCACTTTAATGTCAATGCGGGTATAGATTATACCAAAAGTGAAGGTGCAAAGACTGTGAGTGGTGCTTATAAAATTGGTTATAATGACAAAGGTACCTACAGGGAATATTCTCAGGAGAGAAAGAATAAACTGTTGGAAACGTACCTGAACTATGTTAAAACTATTGATGCAATAAATACCAATGTTGATTTGGTTGCAGGTTATTCTTATCAGGCATTCCAAAATTATGTGCCGTTTGCACCAACTTTTAACGGTAATAATATACAACCAGTGCAGGGCAATGATGTAAAAACAAAGCGTGTACTACTATCTTTTTATGGTAGGGCAATATTTACCATTGCTAATAAATATATCATTTCCGGATCATTAAGAAGAGATGGATCATCCAGATTTTGGGATGGAGTGAACAAAAGTGATTTGTGGGGTGTTTTCCCAGGGGTTTCTGTGGCTTGGAAAATTAATGAAGAAAATTTCCTAAAAGACTCAGGATTTTCAAATCTAAAATTAAGAGGAGGTTGGGGTAAAACCGGTAATCAAGAGATAACACAGGATAAACCTTATCCAGCTTTTGCTTCATACAATCCTAGTAATACAGGGGCATCTTACCAGTTTGGCAGCTCTTATTACTTTATGTACCGTGCTGATATTTATAACCCCTACTTAAAGTGGGAAACCACCATTACCAAAAATATAGGATTGGATTTTGGGTTCTTAAAAAACAGGGTTTCCGGGTCTGTTGAGATTTATCAAAAAAATACTAATGATTTGATATTGGATAGTGCTATTCCTGCGGGAGATCTCAGTAATCATAATATCCTGAATGTGGGTAATATGGAAACCAAGGGAATCGAGGGTAATATTACGTTTGTCCCTGTAAAAAATGAAAATACAACATGGGAATTCTCCTTTAATGCAACGCATTATAATTCAAAAATTACTAAGTTGATTGATAATGCAGATGCCAGTTTTAATATTCCTGTAACCAATCCTGGTATTGCCGGAGGTGTAGGTAACACAATTCAAGCCCATTATGTTGGTGGACAACCTTACTCATACTATGTTTATCAACAAGTTTATGACAATGCTGGCAAACCATTGGACGGTGTTTATGTAGATAGGAATGGGGATGGTGTAGTTAATGCAAAAGATATGTATTTCTACAAATCTACACAGCCAGATGTTATTTTAGGATTCAATACCAAATTCAATTACAAAGCTTGGGATCTAGGATTAAGTGCAAGGGCTATTATAGGAAATTATGTTTATAATAATGCAGCATCCAACAGTTCACTTCAATCCGCGGCTACCAATGATTATCTTCAAAACATATACAGTTCTGCTATAGATTACAAATTTGCAACGCCAAGGTTATTTTCAGACCTATTTGTAGAAAATGCTTCTTTTCTGAGATTAGACAATGTTAACCTGGGGTACAATTTCAAAGACATTTTTTCACCGGGATCCAGCCTTAGAGTTTATGGGATGGCACAAAATGTTTTTGTTATTACAAAATATTCGGGCGTAGATCCAGAGGTTTTCAATGGGATTGATAATGGTTATTATCAGATGCCAAGAATTTATTCACTAGGACTTAACTTTCAATTCTAAAAACAATGAAATACAGTAAATATAAAACAATAACAATAGCAGCGGTCATTTTTGGAACGTTTGCAACCACATCTTGTGTTAATGATCTGGAACAGGTTCCAATTACGGATGTAACTTCGATAAGTGTTTTTTCGGATTTTGCTAATTATCCCAATGCACTAGCTAAATTATATGGAGGTCTTGCACATGGTGGCCAAGAAGGCGGTGGCGGAAATCCTGATATCAATGGGATAGATGGTAACTTCTCCCAATATACCAGACAACTTTTTACATTGCAGAGTTTGCCAACGGATGAAGCTGTAATTGCCTGGAATGATGGCAATCTGCAAACCCTTCATAAAATGACATGGGATTCTCAGAATGAATTTGTGGGGGCTATGTACTATAGGATTTACACAGAAATAGCTTTCTGTAACGAATTTTTGAGAAATACTACTGATGAAAAACTGGCTGGTAACAATATCACAGGTGCTAATTTGACAGAAGCCAAATACATGAGAGCAGAAGCCAGATTTCTAAGAGCATTGGCCTATTATGATGCGTTAGACCTTTTTGGCAACGTTCCTTTTGTAAAAGAGGATTATTTACCAGGCTCTGTAACACCACCTGAAAGGATTGCCCGCCCTGATCTTTTTAAATTTGTGGAGGCAGAACTTTTGGCATGTTCTACAGATCTTAAGGATGCCAGGACCAACGAATATGCAAGAGCAGACAAAGCTGCTGCGTGGGTTTTGTTGGCAAGGCTTTATCTTAATGCAGAAGTCTATACCGGTACAGAGAGGTACAAAGATGTAATAACTTATTGCGATAAAGTAACTTCATCCGGCTACTCATTAAAGACTAAATATGCAGATCTCTTTTTAGCGGATAACGACCAAAATAATCCGGAAGTGATTTTTCCGGTTGCTTTCGATGGGCTTAGGATTCAGACTTACGGGGGAACAACATATCTCGTACATGCGGCTGTAGGCGGATCTATGAAAGCGGACGACTTTGGAATCAATGGTGGATGGGGTGGACTCAGAACAACAAAAGCCTATGTATCCCTTTTCCCTTCAACAGATACAAGAGGTAATTTTTACAAAGACGGCCAAAATCTTGAAATTAATGATCTGGGCTCCTTCACAGATGGTTATGGTTACATTAAGTATAAAAATATTACAAGTGCCGGAACAAAAGGCAAAGACGCTGCCGGTAACTTTGTAGATGCAGATATCCCATTACTTAGACTGGCTGATGTTTATCTTATGTATGCAGAAGCTTATACCAGAGGTGGTGGTGGTGATGGTGCAAAAGCCCTTACTTACGTCAATGCTCTGCGACAAAGAGGAGGAGCACCTGCAGTTAGCAGTATAAACAGTGATTTTATTCTTGATGAAAGAGGCCGGGAAATGGGTTGGGAAATGACAAGAAGAACTGATCTTATCAGGTACAAAAAATTTACTACCTCAGCCTATCTTTGGCCATGGAAAGGTGGTGTAAAAGACGGCGCTGCAGTGGCTGATTACAGAAATCTTTATCCAATCCCTGCGAAAGATATTATTGCAAACCGTAACCTTATCCAGAACTCTGGGTATTAATTAAATCGATAAACAATGAAAAACATATTTAAAATTTTAACAGTTGCCTTAGTAGCTTTTTTAATCGTTTCGTGTGATAAAGATGAGGATCAGGCAATTCTTAATCAAAAAACTGCTGCCAGTCTGGCATCCGACAAAACAAGTATTGTTTTGGATGAGGTGATTGCTAACCAGGCTGCTATTAATTTTACGTGGTCAAAGCCTTCATTTGATATTGTAATTGTACCAATACAAGTTTTGGAGTTTGGGATCAAAGGGGATAATTTTAAGAACAGCCAATCTCTGGATGCAAGTGCCGATTTAACAAAATTACCGGTTACTCATTCTGCATTCAATGCAATTATGTACAGTTTGGGTGCCAAGCCGGATGTTATCAACCAGATAGAAGTACGTTTGAAAACCTCTGTAGGATCTAGTGTTTTCTATTCTAATGTTTTGACAATTACAGTAACACCATACACTCCTAATCCGGATTTGGTTTATCCAAAAATCAATGTTCCCGGAGGTTATGCAGGTGCTGCAGGTTATGAAGATTGGAAACCATCCAACTCTCCTAATTTGTTCTCTCCTGGTAAAGATGATAAATACAGAGGTTTTATTTATGTAACAACAGCCGACAGTGAGTTTAAATTTACCATTAATGAAGATTGGCCAGGAAATAAAGGGGATGATGGGACAAAATCTGGAAAACTGGTTGTAGATGGTGCCAATATCACAGCGTCGTCAGTTGGGACATATTATTTAAAAGTTGATTGGGCTGCTAATACGTATAGTGCTGTTTTAGCCAACTTCGGTGTTATTGGTGATGCTACACCAACGGGGTGGAACTCAGATACAGATTTTGTTTACAATCCTGCTACAAAGACGTATGTCATCAGTTCTATTGCTTTGAACAGTGGCGGTGTTTTCAAATTTAGAGCCAATGATGGATGGGATATCAAGTTTCAGCCGGCAGCTGCGGATCAGACGTTAACTTCTGGGACAAGTGTCGTGACATATCTAAGTTCAGAAGGCACTGTTACCGGAGACTCTAGCTATAAAGTAGATGTTACTGGTAATTATAAAATTGAGTTAGATCTCCATAACTCGGCTAACTATAAACTAACCGTTACCAAACTATAAAATCAAATCATATTTCAGAAAAAAGTGTTGCCCACCAGCAGCACTTTTTTTATCTTGTAAACCAATATAAACCTTATAAAAAATGACGTTGTTTAATTCTTTTTTAGAAAATCAAAACTGTCATTAGACCTTAAAAAATTTATAAAAAATGAAAAAATTCACCATTGGAGCAGTCTTGCTCACTTTGATGTTTAATCAATTCTCTGCGCAATCTCTAAAATCTCCGGACGGAAAATTCGAGATGAATTTCCAACTGAAATCGGGTATTCCTTTTTATAATCTGAAATACAACGGCGCTGTTGTAGTAGAAGATTCTAAATTAGGATTGAGATTGCTAAAAGATGGCGATATTCAGTTTGCGTCAGAAGTTGAAAATAAAAATAACCAAGGTAAAAATCTTAATTCAGGATTTGTGAAGACTGCGGAAAAATTCGATTCTAAAAACGAAACTTGGCAACCTGTTCTTGGCGAGAAGAAAAACTATATCAATAATTATAATGAGCTGGCTGTTACGCTTAATCAGCCTGAAAATGACAGAAGCATCGTCATCAAATTCAGATTATTCAATGATGGTTTAGGTTTTAGATACGAATTTCCTCAACAAAAAAATCTCAACTATTTCATTATCAAGGAGGAGGACTCAGAAATTGATTTGCCTTGGGATATGAAGGCGTGGTGGTTAGCGGGGGATTATGACACCGAAGAGTACCAGACACAAACTTCCAAATTATCGGAAATCCCTGCAAAATGGCCTACTTCGTTTGAGGGAAATGCTTCTCAGAATTTAGTAAAAAATGGGGTTCAGATTCCATTGATGATGAAAAAAGAAGGTGCAAGTCCGCTTTACATCAACCTTGGAGAAGCAGCAGTAATTAATTATCCTGCGGCCAATCTGGAATTGGATGCAGATAATTTTAAATTCAAAACCCATCTTACACCCGATGCACAAGGTGCTAAAGGTTATATGCAAACACCTTCTACTACACCTTGGAGAACCATCATCGTTTCTCCGAAAGCTGAAGTAGTTTTGGATTCTAAAATGTTGTTTAACCTTAATGAACCTACAAAATATACCGACACTTCTTATATTCACCCTACAAAATATATGGGCGTTTGGTGGGAGATGATCATCGGAAAATCACAATGGGCATATTCTACAGCCAATAATGTGCACATTGGCGAAACCGATTTTACAAAATTGACACCGAATGGAAAACACGCTGCGAATAACACCAAAGTTAAAGAATATATTGATTTTGCTTCTGCAAATGGTTTCCAAGGATTATTGATTGAAGGCTGGAATGTGGGCTGGGAAGATTGGTTCGGGCATTCTAAAGAATTTGTATTTGATTTCATCACACCCTATCCGGACTTTGATATCAAAATGCTGAATGATTATGCCCATTCAAAAGGTATAAAACTAATTATGCACCACGAGACTTCTGGTTCTGCTACCAATTATGAGAGATGGGCAGACAAGGCATTCAAGCTGATGAATGATTACGGATACGATGCCGTGAAGACCGGATACGTAGGGAACATCATCCCAAGAGGTGAGCACCATTACAGCCAGTGGACAATCAACCATTACCGTAGAATAATAGAAAAAGCAAACGAATATAAAATTATGGTGAATTCCCACGAGTCAGTAAGACCAACCGGGGAAAGCAGGACCTATCCAAACTGGATTGCTGCGGAAGCGGCGCGTGGAACAGAGTTCGAGGCTTTTGGCGGTAACAATCCGGATCACCAGACTATTTTACCTTTCACAAGATGGATGGGTGGACCAATGGATTACACCCCAGGCATTTTCCAAACAAAGTTTGATTACTATTTCCCAGGTGATAAACGCTATGTAAAAACCACGCTAGCTAAGCAGCTAGGATTATATGTGGTAATGTATCAGCCATTACAGATGGCAGCAGATTTGCCGGAGAATTACGCCAAACATATGGATGCCTTCCAGTTTATCAAAGATGTAGCGGCAGATTGGGACGACACCAAGATTCTTACTGCTGAACCGGGAGATTACATTCATACCGCAAGAAAAGCTAAAGGTACAGATAACTGGTTTGTAGGTGGGATTACCGATGAAAATCCAAGAGATTTCACAGTAGATTTCTCATTCTTGGACAAAGGTAAAAAGTATGAAGCAACTATCTACGAAGACGGGAAAGATGCAGATTACATCAACAATCCACAGAGCTATCATATTTACAAAAAGACAATTACTAGCAAAACAAAATTGCCAGTTCATTTGGTAAGAAGTGGTGGTTATGCTATTTCTGTGAAACCAATAAAATAAAAAATCTCCCCTGACGCGAAGGGAGATTTTCGAACTTTTTCAGAAAACTTGTTCGTTAATTGTTTAGGAGCTTAATCCCGCTATCCGCTATATCTCTTCCTTTTTTTTAAAAAAAAGAAAGAGGATGCCGCTACTATCGGGGCTATGGGTCTCTACATTAATAAAAACTTTGTCAACCAAAGATTCGGCGCAGCCAAAGTTTAAACTGTTGACAAAGTTTTTCAAAAATTCAATACTATGAAAAAAATATTCACGATTTCTTCCATCATATTTTCTTCTATTTTCTATTCTCAAGTACAGAAAGTAGAACCGGCATTTTGGTGGAGCGGAATGAAAAATCCTGAACTACAATTATTAGTTTACGGAAAAGATATCCAAAATCTGCAACCAGAGTTCTCAAACGGAATCAAAATCAAAGAAGTTAAAAAAGTAGAAAATCCGAATTACCTTTTCGTAACGATTGATACCAACGGCGTTCAGCCGGGAAAAACAAAACTGAATTTCAAAAACGGAAACAAAACCGTTAAAACCATCGATTACGAATTCAGGCAAAGACAACAGAATTCTGCAAACAGAGATTCTTACACATCTTCGGATGTGATGTATCTGATAATGCCTGATAGATTTGCGAACGGAAATCCAAAAAATGATAACACGCCAGACACAGCCGAAAAAGCCGACCGAACCAAAACCGGAGGACGTCACGGTGGAGACATTGCTGGAATTGTAAAAAATCTGGATTATCTTCAGGATCTGGGCGTTACAGCTATTTGGAACACGCCTTTGCTGGAGGATAATGAACCTTCTTATTCTTACCACGGTTATGCGCAGAGCGATTATTACAAGATAGATCCTCGATACGGGAGCAACGCTGATTACAAAAACCTGGCAGACGAACTTCACAAAAGAAAAATGAAACTCGTGATGGATTATGTGACCAATCATTGGGGTTCAAAAAGCTGGATTATCAAAGATTTGCCTTCGAAAGATTGGATTCATTATTGGGAAGGGCAGGAAAATGGTTTCAAACGAAGTAATTATAAAATGACAACCCAGTTTGATATCAATGCTTCAAAAGTTGATGCTGCAGATTGTATGGATGGCTGGTTTGATACGACAATGCCGGATATGAACCAGAGCAATCCAATGGTTGTGACTTATATGGCGCAAAATGCAATCTGGTGGATAGAATATGCAGGTTTGGACGGTTTCCGTGTGGATACTTATTCTTACAATGACAAAAAAGGCATTGCAGATTGGACAAAAAAAATCACTGACGAATATCCAAAATTCAATATTGTCGGCGAAGTCTGGATGCACGACCAAGCGCAGATGTCTTATTGGCAGAAAGATTCCAAAATTGCAGCGATAGAAGGTTATAATTCTTATCTGCCGTCTGTGATGGATTTTACGCTTCACGATGCTCTTGGTCAGGTTTTCCGTGAAGATTCCGGTTGGGATTCCGGGATGCAGAGGGTTTATGACAATTTTGCTAATGATTTTCTTTATCCTGATATCAATAATATCTTGGTTTTTGCTGAGAATCACGATACAAACAGACTGAATCAAATCTATCCCAAAATAGAAGACTACAAACTGGCAATGAGTTTGATTCTGACCGTTCGTGGAATTCCACAATTGTATTACGGTTCCGAAATCGGAATGACTGGTGACAAAAATAATGGTGGCGATGGCGAGATTCGCAAAGATTTTCCAGGCGGCTGGGCTGGCGATGCCAATAATGCATTTAAAAAATCTGGAAGGACAAAAGAACAAAACGAATATTTTGATTTTACCAAAAAGCTCCTGAACTGGAGAAAAGGAAACGAAGCGATCCACACCGGGAAAACCTTGCATTACATCCCGAATAATAACGTTTATGTTTATTTCCGCTATACAGATGGCAAAAGAGTAATGGTTGTAATTAATAACAATAAAGAAACTCAAAACTTAGATTTGAAGCGTTTTTCTGAGGGAATTAAAAATTATACTTCAGGAACTGATATTATTTCTGATAAAGATTTTGATTTGAAAACAAATTTGTCTGTTGCCGGGAAATCTTCATTAATTTTAGAACTTAAATAAAATTAAAATGAAAAAAATAATTTCCATTTTCCTATTATCTTTTTTAATATTTTCAATTCCAGTTTCTGCTCAGAAAAAAGGCTTCTACGAAGGTGTTCAAAAGAAAAATGTCGGATTGGTTTTGGATAATCTTAATGAATATGCAGCAAAAGCAGATTTCAAAAAGTATTTTGCTTTGTTTGCTGACGAATCTACTTATATCGGAACTGACGCTACAGAAGTTTGGGATAAAAAACAATTTATGGATTATGCAAAACCTCATTTTGATAAAGGACAAGGTTGGAGTTTCAAATCCTTAAAACGAAATATCTATTTCAGCAAAGACGGGACTTATGCCTGGTTTGATGAGATTCTGGATACCCAGATGAAAATCTGCAGAGGTTCCGGCGTTCTCGAAAAAATCGGCGGAAAATGGAAAATCCGGCAGTATGTCCTGTCAGCCACCGTTCCCAATGAAGTGATGAGTGAAGTGATAAAAACAAAATCTCCGATAGAAGATGCTTTAATTTCCGAATTAAAAAATCATTAATACATTTTACATTAATACAACAAGAAATGGCAAAAAAAATAAAACCGAATCTCTCCATGGCTCAGATTATCAATATGAGTATGGGATTTCTCGGAATTCAGATGGCGTTTGGCTTACAGAACGGAAATGCCAGTAGAATTTTGGCAAACCTGGGAGCAGATGTCCACGAACTATCCTGGTTCTGGCTGGTGGCGCCTGTTACAGGATTAATTGTTCAGCCAATCATCGGGCATATGGGAGATAATACTTGGAGTCCGTTAGGAAGAAGAAAACCTTACTTTTTGATTGGCGCAGTGTTGTGCGCAATTGGATTGGTTTTACTACCAAACGCTGCTTCGGTTACTAATCTTATTGCTGCTAATGTATTATTGCTCGCAGTGATTTTCTTGGCAATGATGGATGCTTCTATCAACGTGGCTATGGAACCTTTCCGTGCTTTGGTGGGCGATATGTTACCGAAACATCAGGGAACAATCGGATTTTCCGTACAGACGATTTTGATAGGGATTGGTGCTGTAATCGGTTCTTATCTTCCGGATTGGCTGACCAAATTAGGAATCTCGAATGTTGCGCCAGAAGGATTTGTAGCTGATAACGTTATTTTCTCTTTCTATGTTGGTGCAGGATTTTTGATTCTAACCATTCTTTACACGATTTTCACAACCAAAGAATATTCTCCGGAAGAATTTGCATCATTTGAAGACGGAAAAGAAGTTGCAGAACCGTCCAAATTTTCTGATATATTCAAGGATTTTGCTAACATTCCGACTCAGATGAAGAGATTAGGAATTGTTCAGTTCTTTTCTTGGTTTGCATTGTTTACAATGTGGGTTTTCACAACGAGTGCTTTGGCAACACATCATTTTGGATTGTCTCCGGACGATACACATTCCGAAGCGTTTAATAATGCTGGAGATTTGACAGGAAAATTATTTGGAATGTATAATCTTTGGGCAATTCCGTTTGCATTTTTATTGACTCCGATTGCCAAATTCCTCGGCAAAAAACAGACTCACGCTTTGGCTTTATTATCGGGAGGTTTGGGACTGATCTCGATGTATTTTATAAAAGATACATCGTTGCTTTGGATTTCGATGATAGGATTGGGATTTGCGTGGGCAAGTATTTTGGCAATGCCTTATGCGATGCTAATAGAAGTCATTCCGCAGCGTAAAATGGGCGTTTATATGGGGATTTTCAATTTCTTTATTGTAATTCCTCAAATCATCAACGGGATTTTCGGTGGTCCAATTGTCTCCAATATTTTTGGAAAAATGGCAATCGATTATATTGTTGTCGGTGGAATCTGTATGTTGATTGGTGCTGTTGTAACAATGCTTTTTATCAAATCTGAGGACGAAACACCAAAAGAAATTCAAGAAGAAATACAACAGGTTCATTTTTGATAGTATATTAATTTTCGCTCTACCATTTTTATATAAAGTCCGCCATCAGCGGATTTTTTTGTTTAAAGAATGCTAAACTAAATATTAAAATAGGACATAACATATTTTCATATCACTAAATATTCTTTATTAAAATAATTGCTGGTTATTTTTAATTCTCACAGATAAAAAAAATTACGCAGATTCTGAAATTTTGATCCGTAAAATCTACCTCATTAGCGAGACATTATATTTCTCAGTATATATTTGGTTATAACCTCTATATTTAAATTTAAAATCAAAATATATTTCAAACCTTATAAATTTTAGACATCGTAATTTTTACTCAGAAGATTGGTTGATTATCAATACTTTATAATTCATTTTAGTTTTAATGAATATCGTATTATAAGCACTTATCAGTGCCTTTTTCAGACATTTTTAACGGTATTTTTGTCAAAAAAATAACAGAATGTCTTGTTTGTAATAATAAAGTTTATACATTTGTCATGTTCAACACAAACAAATGAATAACACAATTATTATTCTTGTCATTCTTGTCATTATCGGATTCCGATGGTGAGCAATGGCTTGTGATAATATTTGATTTCAAAATAATACAAACCATTCTCATCACGAGGATGGTTTTTTTATTGACCAAAATCTAACAAAACAAATAAAATCGATACAATATGTATTACAATGACAACAGTGTTCTCTTTTTTGACGGGGAATATATGAAAGCAAAGGATGCGAAAACAAATCTCTACGGCCAGTCCCTGCATTACGGATATGCCGTGTTTGAAGGCATTAAATCTTACAAAACAGCCAACGGAACCAAAATTTTCAAAGCAGAGGAACATTACGACAGGCTTCGCAAGTCTGCCGAAATAATGATGATCCCGTTCGATTATTCCACGGAGGAAATGATTCAGTCCACTTACAAATTATTGGAAATGAATGATCTGAGCAACGCTTATATCCGTCCAATCGTCATTTGTTCTCCCAATATGTCTTTGTCAAAAGGGCAGAAAAGTTACCTTGTGATAGAAGTCTGGAACTGGGATAACGGCTATCTCGCCAACAAAATGAGAATTATGACCTCGTCTTTTGAACGTCCCAACCCAAAAGCCTTTAAAGTGGAAGCCAAGGTGAGCGGTCATTACGTCAACTCGATTTTGGCTTGTCAGGAAGCGAAAGATAAAGGTTTTGATGAAGCTTTGGTTCTAGATGCAGATGGAAATGTAGCAGAAAGTTCAGGAGCCAATATCTTCTTCGAGAAAGAGGGAAAACTGTTCACTCCGTCAAAAGGAAGTATTCTTCCCGGAATTACCAGAGCAACAGTTTTTGAAATCTGTGATAATCTTGGAATTCCTTACGAAGAAAAACTCTTCAAACCGGAAGAAATGCAGGGCGCAGATGCCGGATTTTTCTGTGGAACAGCAGCGGAGATTGTTGCATTGGATTCTTTGGATAACATTCCCTTCAAACTGAATTGGGAAGAAAGTTTATCATCAAAAATTCAACAGGCTTACCGTCACCTTGTGTTAGAAGAAGATTATTCTTATTTAAAATCAGACTTGCAATATGTGTAACACAGAACTGAATAAATATTCCAAAACCTTAACCAAAGACCCGACGCAACCCGCCACGCAAGCCATGTTTTATGGGATTGGTTTTCAAAAAGAAGATTTCGACAAAGCGCAGATCGGGATTGCAAGTATGGGCTACGACGGCAATACCTGCAACATGCACCTGAATGGTTTGGCAGAAATTGTAAAACAGGGCGTCAAAGACCAGAATTTAGTTGGATTGATGTTCCACACCATCGGCATCAGCGACGGAATGACCAACGGTACCGACGGGATGCGCTATTCCCTCGTAAGCCGCGACATTATCGCAGATTCTATCGAAGCGGTTTGTGCAGGGCAATATTATGACGGGTTGATTACCGTTCCCGGTTGCGACAAAAATATGCCGGGTTCCCTCATCGCGATGGCGCGGCTGGATCGCCCTTCGATCATGGTTTACGGCGGAAGTATTGCGCCTGGGCATTACAAAGGCCAGGATCTCAATATCGTTTCGGCATTCGAAGCGTTGGGGAATAAAATCGCAGGTAAAATTTCTGAAGAAGATTTTCAGGGCGTGATACAGAATTCCTGTCCGAGTGCAGGTGCCTGTGGCGGGATGTACACCGCAAACACCATGGCTTCCGCGATTGAAGCGCTTGGGATGAGCTTGCCCTATTCTTCGTCTTACCCTGCGCTCAGCCGGGAGAAAAAAGAAGAATGTAAGTTTGCCGGGCATTACGTTAAAATCCTTCTCGAAAAAGACATTAAACCATCCGATATCATGACGCCAAAAGCGTTTGAAAATGCATTAAGGCTGATTATGATTTTGGGAGGAAGTACCAATGCTGTCCTCCATTTCATAGCGATTGCAAAATCTATCGGCTACGATTTGACTTTAGATGATTTCCAGCGAATTAGTGATGAAACGCCATTTCTTGCTGATCTCAAACCAAGCGGAAAATACCTGATGGAAGACCTTCACAAAGTGGGCGGCGTTCCGGCGGTGATGAAATATTTACTGGATTTAGGCTTGCTTCACGGCGATTGCCTGACGGTAACTGGAAAAACCATTGCCGAAAATCTGAAACACGTCACTTCGATTATCGACAGGCAGCAGAATATCATTCACGATATCAACAACCCGATTAAAGAAACCGGGCACATTAGGATCATGTACGGAAATCTCGCCGAGAAAGGCTCTGTTGCAAAAATTACAGGAAAAGAAGGCGATTATTTCAAAGGAACAGCAATCGTTTTTGACGGCGAAAAAGAATTCATTAAGGGAATTGAAGATAAAAAAATCAAGGAAGGAAACGTCGTAGTGATTAAAAATGAAGGCCCAAAAGGTGCTCCCGGAATGCCGGAAATGTTAAAGCCAACTTCCGCTTTGATGGGTTCAGGCTTAGGTAAAAATGTTGCCTTGATTACAGACGGAAGATTCTCAGGAGGAACACACGGTTTCGTCGTTGGTCATATAACACCTGAAGCTTTTTCCGGAGGATTGATTGGCTTAATTAAAGACGGCGATGTGATTGAATTAGATGCAGAGAAAAATACCATCAACGCACTATTGTCAGAAGAAGAAATCACCAAAAGAAAAGCCGAGTTCCAACAACCCGAATACAAAGTGAAAAGAGGTGTGTTGTACAAATACGCTAAATCTGTAGCGGATGCTTCACAAGGTTGTGTAACCGATTTATAATTTAAAAGTAAAATTGAAAATAATATGAGTACGCTTGAAGTAAAGGAAAATACAGAATTAGAACAACCCAAACCGGTAGAAATCTCAGGTTCAAAAGCTGTTTTAGAAGCTCTGTTACAGGAAAATGTGGAAACGATTTTCGGTTATCCCGGTGGAGCAATTATGCCGATTTATGATGCTTTGTACGACTATTCCGAAAAACTGAAACATATACTGGTTCGCCACGAACAAGGCGCAATTCACGCTGCACAGGGATTTGCAAGAACTTCAGGAAAAACTGGAGTTGTATTCGCAACCAGTGGTCCCGGTGCAACCAATTTGGTGACAGGTTTGGCGGATGCGATGATAGACAGCAACCCGATTGTCTGCATTACAGGTCAGGTTTTCGCCTCGCTTTTGGGAACCGATGCTTTTCAGGAAACTGATGTTATCAATATTACAACACCAGTTACAAAATGGAATTATCAGGTTACCGATGCAACAGAAATTCCCGAAGCTATTGCCAAAGCTTTTCATATTGCAAGTACAGGTCGTCCAGGTCCTGTTTTGATTGATATTACAAAAAATGCTCAATTACAATTATTCGAATATTTAGGTTATAAAAAATGCAATCATATCAGAAGTTACCGTCCCGAACCGGAAATCAGAAATGAATACATCGAGCAAGCGGCAGAACTCATTAATCAGGCTAAAAAACCATTTGTTCTTTTTGGACAAGGGGTGATTTTAGGAAAAGCCGAGGAAGAGTTCAAAGCTTTTATTGAGAAAGTCAATCTTCCTGCTGGAGCTACAGTAATGGGACTAAGCGCACTTCCAACGAATCACAAATTGCACGTCGGAATGTTAGGAATGCACGGAAATTACGCACCCAATGTAATGACCAACGAATGCGATGTTCTCATTGCAGTCGGAATGCGTTTCGATGATAGGGTTACAGGTCGTTTGGACAAATATGCTAAGCAAGCAAAAATTATTCATCTTGATATTGACCCAGCCGAAATCGATAAAAATGTAAAGACGACAGTTCCGGTTTGGGGAAATTGCAAAAAGACTTTGCCAATGCTGACGGCTCGTCTTAAAGAAAAAGACCATTCTGCTTGGTTAAATGAATTCCGTGAACTGGAAAAAGAGGAAATCAAAGAAGTAATCGAGGACGAACTCAATCCCGCAACAGATGTCATGACAATGGGAGAAGTGATTAAAGTTCTGAATGAATTGACAAATGGCGATGCAATTATTACAACAGATGTCGGTCAGCATCAAATGGTTGCTTGTCGATATGCGAATTTCAATAACTCTAAATCCAGCGTAACATCAGGAGGTTTGGGAACAATGGGATTTGGTTTGCCAGCGGCGATTGGAGCTTGGTATGGCACACCAGAAAAAACAGTTGTTGCAATTATTGGTGATGGCGGGTTCCAGATGACCTTGCAGGAATTGGGAACGATTATGCAGTTCGGAGCCAAAGTCAAAATACTGATCCTCAATAATGAATTCCTCGGAATGGTAAGGCAATGGCAACAGCTGTTCCACGACAGACGTTACTCTTTTGTGAACATCACAAGCCCTGATTTCGTGGCCGTGGCGAAAGGATATTACATCGACGGCCAGAAAATTTCAGAAAGAAAAGACCTGAAAACAGCTTTGGAGACAATGATAAATCACGACGGCGCCTATCTTCTGGAAGTAATGGTTGGGAAAGAAAATAACGTATTCCCAATGGTAGCACAGGGAACTTCAGTTTCAGAGATTCGTTTAAAATAATTTTCAATACAGTCCCGAAGGGACGGTTTAACAAAGGATAGGATGACAATCCTGTCCAATTTAACAAAACAAAAATGGAAAAACAGGAATTTACCATCACCTTATATACCGAACATTCTGTTGGATTGATCGGCCGGATTTCGGGGATTTTTTCACGGAGAAAAATCAATATCGAAAGTATGAATACCTCACCTTCGGAAGTGGACGGCATTCACCGGTTCACGATTGTGATCAATGAAACCGAAGAAGTTGTAAGAAAACTTTGTCGTCAATTAGAAAAACAAATCGATATTCTGAAAGCTTATTTCAATACCGATGATGAGATTGTTTGGCAGGAACAGGCACTTTACAAAGTGCCGACAAAAGTAGTAACAGAAAAAGTTTACGTAGAACGTTTACTCCGCCAATATGGCGCTTCTACGGTTGTGATTCGGGAAGATTATATTGTTTTCGAAACAGCCGGCCACCGCGAAGAAATCGACCGCCTGACAGAGGAGCTCAACAAATACGGACTCATCGAGTTTGTTCGTGGAGCAAGAATCGCAATCATTAAAAGCAGCGCAGGAATCCACGAAAAAGTCCTTGAGTTCGAAAAAAGAGAACCTTCTCACGAGATTGTGGAAAACGAATACTTAGACAAAAGAGACGACGTTTTCACAATGTAAAAAAACTATCAAAATTTTGAGCGTAAGCGCCTCTGTAAACTTAAAAACATTCAGTTTTTAAAAAAAATCTTAGTGCGCTTTGTGTTCAATTTTCGATACATATTCAAAACAAAACTTAATAAAATCAAGACAAAATAAATATGGCAAATTATTTCAATACCTTATCACTCAGAGACCAGTTGCATCAGTTAGGACAGGCGGAATTTATGGACAGTTCAGAGTTTTCCGACGGCGTTTCTGCGCTGAAAGGAAAGAAAATCGTAATTGTCGGATGTGGAGCTCAAGGGCTCAATCAGGGGCTGAATCTGAGAGACAGCGGACTGGACGTTTCTTACGCTTTGCGTCAGGAAGCAATCGACCAAAAGAGAGATTCCTGGAAAAACGCCACCGAAAATAATTTCAAAGTCGGAACTTACGAAGAACTGATTCCAACGGCGGATTTGGTCATCAATTTAACGCCTGACAAACAGCATACTTCCGTGATCAATGCCGTTCAGCCTTTGATGAAACAAGGCGCGACTTTGTCCTATTCCCATGGTTTCAATATCGTGGAAGAAGGGATGCAGATTCGTAAAGACATCACCGTAATTATGGTCGCTCCAAAATGCCCGGGTTCCGAAGTCCGTGCCGAATATCTGCGTGGTTTTGGGGTTCCGACGCTGATTGCCGTTCATCCCGAAAATGACCCGCAAGGCAAAGGCTGGGCAGAAGCAAAAGCATATTGCGTAGGAACTGGCGGTCACAAAGCGGGCGTTTTGAAATCCTCTTTTGTTGCCGAAGTGAAGTCCGATTTGATGGGTGAGCAAACTATTTTGTGCGGACTTTTACAAACGGGTTCTATTCTTTCTTTCGATAAAATGGTGGAAAAAGGCATCGATCCCGGTTACGCTTCCAAACTGGTTCAGTACGGCGTTGAGGTCATCACAGAAGCCTTGAAACACGGCGGTGTGAGCGGAATGTTGGATAGACTTTCCAATCCTGCAAAACTCAAAGCTTTCGAGTTGTCAGAAGAATTGAAAGATATTATGCGTCCACTTTTCCAAAAACATCAGGACGATATTATCTCAGGTGAATTTTCCAAAACAATGATGGAAGATTGGGCAAATGGCGATGCCAATCTCCTGAAATGGCGTGCCGAAACGGGCGAAACCGCTTTCGAGAAAACCCCTGCCGGCGATGTGAAAATCGATGAGCAGGAATATTTTGATAACTATCTTCTGATGTCTGCGTTTATCAGAGCCGGCGTGGAACTGGCATTCGAAACGATGGTTGAAGCCGGAATCAAACCGGAATCGGCTTACTACGAATCGCTTCACGAGACGCCTTTGATTGCCAACACGATTGCAAGAAAAAAACTGTTCGAGATGAACCGTGTGATTTCCGACACTGCGGAATACGGCTGTTATCTTTTCGACCAGGCCTGCAAACCCTTGTTGGCAGATTTTATGAAGTCGGTAGATACAGATTTGGTTGGCAAAAACTTTAACGAAGGGAAAGACGGATCTGTTGACAATGCCCAACTGGTCTATGTGAATGATGTTTTAAGGAATCATCCTGTTGAGGTTGTCGGCAAAAAACTCCGCCAGGCCATGACCGCGATGAAATCTATTAAAACAGTTTAAACTAATTATTTGGGCAACTTAATCCGCCTTACGCTCCCAATCTTTTCACTCCACTTCGTTGCGTAAAAAGGATTTCCGCTCAAGTCGGGTTGCAGATTCAGCATAAAAGAAAAGTTGTCCTAAACTCAAATTTTGTCCTTCCGTAGGAAACCTAACGAGGTGGTTTAAAACTGTTGAGATTCCTACGGAAATCAAAGATTCGACGAAGTCAGTGACAAATTGGATATTTGTTCTTTGCTGAGCGAAGCGCCTTTGCGAACCTTAAAATATTTTCAATAAGATTATAAAAAAACTTTGCGCCCTTTGCGTTTAAAAATAAAATAATGTCAAACCCTATCATCAAAATTTCAAATCTCAATTTTCAGTACAATCAACCCTTGCTGAGCTGTTTCGACTGGGAAATTTCTGCCGGAGAATGCTGGATGTTAGGCGGATTGAGCGGAAGCGGGAAAACGACTTTAGCCAAAATTATTTCCGGAGAAATAAAAAACTTCGAAGGAAAAGTTGTGGTCAATTTTGATGAAAATTCAGAGTTGCCGAAGAAAGTTCTTTATGTTTCCAACTGGTTCCAGTTCAGTAATCTGGAAGGCGACCGTAATTTTTATTACCAGCAGCGTTATAATCAGCTGGCAAAAAATGAGACGGCCACGGTTTTTGCGGAACTGAATCATTTCGGGAAAGAAGAAAATCTGGATTTTGAAATATTAGAATACTTTTTAGAACCATTTGGATTTGAGAATTTTAAGAATCAGCAACTCATAGAATTGTCGAGTGGCGAGCACAAGAAGTTACAGCTGTTAAAAGCGCTCTGGCTGAAACCTCAAATTCTCATAATCGACCAGCCGTACACAGGATTGGATGTCAGATCGAGACAGTTTCTGAATCAGGCATTTGATGATTTAGTTAAAGAAAATGTCACCTTGATTTTGATTAATAATGATGATGAATATCCCGAAAGCGTTCAGTATTTTGTAGAAATAAAAAACGGGAAATTGTTTCATCGTAATTCGCCAAAAGACTTTTCCAAAGGCGAAGAAAGAACACCAAAACCGTTGCCTTTTTTCCTTCAGAATAATCAGGAAAGTGAAAAGGAAAGCCTCATCCGGTTAAAGAATATCAATGTTTCCTATGGCGAAAAACAGGTCCTGAAAAATATCGACTGGGAAGTGAATTCCGGGGAGCAATGGCTGTTGCAGGGTCACAACGGCTCGGGGAAATCAACCTTGTTGAGTCTGCTGAATGGTGATCACCCGCAGGCTTATGCCAATGAAATTTATCTTTTTGGGCAAAAGCGGGGAAGTGGCGAAAGTATCTGGGACATCAAAGAAAAAATCGGGATGATTTCGCCCGAACTGCATTGGTATTTTGATATGAATGCGACTGTCGGCCAAACCATCGCTTCCGGTTTTTTTGATTCGATGAGTTTGTATCAGAAACTCAGTTTTGACCAGCAGCAACAGCTGGAGCAGATTCTTTATTTTTTCGATTTGAAAGAAGATAAAAACAGGAAATTAAACACTTTACCACTTGGAAAACAGCGCCTGGCTTTACTCGCCAGAACATTGATTAAAAAACCAAAACTCCTGATTCTCGACGAGCCTTGTCAGGGAATGGATAACGAACAGACGCAATATTTTAATCAGGTGATTGATGATTTGGCCAATCAGGGGCAATCGTTGATTTATGTAGGCCATTTTGAATCTCAATTACCCAAAAAACTCAGTCACAAACTTGTTCTGGAAAAAGGAAAAACAAAAATTAACGAAATGAAAATCATTTAACCACAAAAGACATAAAAGTTTTTTAAGCTTTAAAAACATGTTCTTAAAGTTTACAAAAAAGAATGTGAAAATGATGAACGTTTTGTGAACTTTTTATTTTCAATTACTTGAACTTTAATAAAAATAATATCTTTTGTGACTTTTGTGGTTTTAAAAAATAAAAATTATAAATGAAGATGAACGGAACGCTCATATTTCCAACCCTGGAAGCAGTAAAAGAAGCCCGGGAAAGCATAGAAAATGTCGTGAATTACACACCTCTGCAATACAACGCCCGGTTGTCAGAAAAGTTTGGAGCTAATATTTTCCTCAAAAGGGAAGACCTGCAGCCGGTAAGGTCGTACAAATTGCGGGGTGCTTACAATAAAATCAAAAGCCTTTTTAATGAAGGCGGAATTTCGGACGGAATTGTCTGTGCCAGTGCCGGAAATCACGCTCAGGGCGTCGCTTTTTCGTGTAAACAACTTCAAATTAAAGGGACGATTTTTATGCCGGTGACCACGCCGAAGCAAAAACTGGAACAGGTCGAAATGTTCGGTGGAAATTTTGCCGAAATCAAATTAGTTGGAGATACTTTTGATGCCTCCAAAAATGCGGCTTTGGATTTTGCCAAATCTACGGGAGCGGCGTTTATCCATCCTTTTGATGATGTTCAGATTATTGAAGGACAGGCCACTTTGGCTTTGGAAATTCTGGAACAGAACAAAGAAAATATTGATTTTGTTTTCATCCCGATTGGCGGCGGTGGTTTAGCTTCGGGCATTTCAACGGTTTTTAAAGAGCTTTCAAAAGATACAAAACTGATTGGCGTGGAACCAAAAGGTGCACCTTCGATGAAAACGTCCATTGATCATAATCTCAATACAGAATTACCGGAAATCGACGGTTTTGTGGATGGTGCTGCGGTAAAAAAAGTTGGGGACCTGACTTTTGAAATCTGTAAAAATGCGCTGGCGGACTGTATTTCGGTTGATGAAGGCAAAGTTTGCGATGTCATCCTGCAGATGTATAATAAAGACGCGATCGTTTTGGAACCGGCCGGAGCTTTGTCTATTTCGGCATTGGAGCAGTACAGGGAGCAGATTAAAGGCAAAACTGTAGTCTGCATCGTTAGCGGGAGCAACAATGATATTACCAGGATGGAGGAGATCAAAGAACGCGCATTGCTCTACAAGGGTTTGAAGCATTATTTCCTGGTGAAATTCCCGCAGCGCCCGGGTTCTCTGAAAGATTTTGTGCTAAACGTGCTGGGCTCTGATGATGATATCACTCATTTTGAATATACCAAGAAAAACTCGCGAGAAACGGCGCTGGCCATTGTTGGAATCGAACTTTCTAACCCAAATGATTTTGAAGGCCTTAAACAAAGAATGCAAAAACTTGGTTACTTTGAATCTTACCTTAATGACAATCCGGATGTTCTGAATATGCTTGTTTAATTTTAACAAAGAAAAATCTTTCGCCTTAAAACAGACAGATCAGTTAGTAAAAGCTCTGCGTTAACAATACAAAACTCCGACAAGCATCGGAGTTTTTTCGTTCTTACCGTACATCAATGCGCAAAGATGTTAAAAGCTGGAAATTTGTATTAACAAAAAGTCTAACAATTAAATCAATTTAAAATGAAAACAGTATATCACAAATCAGAGAGCAGAGGTTACGCCAATCACGGTTGGTTAAAAAGCCATCACACATTCAGTTTTGCCAATTACCACAATCCAGACAGAATGCATTTTGGAGTTCTACGAGTCCTGAATGATGATTATGTAGAAGGCGGAATGGTGTTCGGGAGACATCCACACCGCGATATGGAGATTATTTCGATTCCGTTAGAGGGCGAGTTGAGACACGGCGATAATATGGGTAATTCCGGAGTGATCAAAGAAGGCGATATCCAGGTGATGTCTGCCGGAACAGGTATTATGCACAGCGAGGAAAATGCGAATGAAAAACCTGTCAAATTCTTACAAATCTGGATTATCCCTAACAAAACCGATGTTACGCCAAGATACGACCAAATCAATATCGAAGAAAATGCGGTTCAGAACGATTTTCAGCAGATTATGTCCCCAAATCCGGATGATGCCGGCGTGTGGATTCATCAGGATGCTTGGTTTAATCTGGCAAGGTTTGACAAAGGTTTTTCTAAAGAATATGCAATGCATAAATCCGGTAATGGCGTATACGTTTTTGTAATCAAAGGAAAAGCGAAAATAGCCAACCAAATACTGGATGAGAGAGACGGTTTAGGTATTTGGGATACAGAAAGTTTTGTACTGGAAGCTGAAGAAAATTCTGAAATCTTATTAATGGAAGTTCCTATGAAGTTGCCTTCTTAAAGCATTAATTTTATATTTTTTTTAAGAAATTTCCATAAAAAGGGTGTTAGATTTGTCCGCAAAAAAACTTAAATTTGGAACTTCAAAATAAACATAAATATTACCGGATGCCAAAATAGAAGCATATATTGGCCAAAGGACAAAACTTTAAATATTAACAAATGAGATTACTTATTGTTGGAAATGGCGGCCGAGCATCGGCTTTGGCTATAAAACTAAGCGAGGACAGCAGAGTTACAAAGATGTTTTTTGCTCCCGGAAATGCCACTACCCAGAAGTTGGGAGAAAATATCAGTGAGACAGATATTGTGGCACTTAAAGAGTTTGCGCTTAAAAACAAAGTTGATCTTACCATTGTTGGTCCCGAAGCTACGCTTGTAGACGGTATTGTAGACGAGTTCAAAAAAGTAGATCTCAAAGTTTTTGGCCCGTCCAAAAAAGCAGCGTCTTTGGAAGGCAGCAAGGCTTTTTCCAAAAAATTTATGTTGGATAATAATATCAAAACGGCTAAGGCTATTGTTTTTGATTCTTATGCAGAAGCCAAAGATCACCTGCAACACCACAATTATCCTGTGGTTATCAAAGCCAGCGGGCTTGCCGGTGGAAAAGGCGTGGTGATTGCCGAAAACCTGGAAGAAGCTGAGAGCACCATCCACGATTTTATGATCAGAAGAATCTATGGAGATGCCGGGATCAAGGTCGTTATAGAAGAATTCCTTCATGGATTTGAGGCCTCAATCATTGCTTTCTCCAACGGTGAAAAGCTGTTCCCGTGTATTCCTGTAAAAGATTATAAAAAAGCCGGAAACGGCGACAAAGGCCCTAACACAGGTGGTATGGGTTCTGCTGCGCCAAGCCCGGAGTTTTCGGACGAGAACTACAAGGATTTTGTTCAGAATATTATGAATCCAACAGTAGAAGGACTTAAAAAAGAAGCCCTCAACTTTAAAGGTTTTATTTTCTTTGGATTAATGGTTACCAAAAACGGGACTTATCTTCTGGAGTACAATATGAGATTAGGTGATCCCGAGACTCAGGTACTGTTACCGCTTTTAGAAAACAATCTTTTGGATCTTATAGATGACTGCCTCAATGGCCGTGAACTGGAACTTAAATTCAAAAATAAAAAAGCAGTATGCCTGGTTGTTTGCTCTGGTGGTTATCCCAAAAACTTTGAAACAGGCTTCGAGATTACCGGCGCTGATAAGGTGAAAAACAGCATGTTGCTGTATGCCGGTGCAGATTACAGAGGAGACACAATTGTTTCTTCGGGTGGCCGCGTCCTGAACCTCGTTGCTCTGGGCGATACCTTCGAGGAGGCTCGGAAAAAAGTTTACGAAGATGTTGTGCCAGTCGATTTTGACTACGCCTTTTACCGCGATGATATTGCAAAATTCTAAATATAAAAAGATGTTGGGCAACCAGCGTCTTTTTTATTTTTGGAGCTATTTCCCGCTATCCGCTATATCTTTTTTTACTCGGTCAGCTCCGCTACGCTCCGCCGCCTCGCAAAAAAAGGATGCCGCTTCTATCGGGGCTAGTTGGCAATTCATATATTAAATTAAGAATTAAGAATTAAGAATTAAGAATTAAGAATTAAGAATTAAGAATTAAGAATTAAGAATTAAGAATTAATTTCGCTATCAACTATCAACTATCAACTATCAACTATCAACTATCAACTATCAACTATCAATTATAAATATGCAAAACGGAATTATCATTTTAGACTTCGGTTCACAATACAATCAGTTAATAGGGAGAAGAATCCGTGAGATGGAGGTCTATTCGGAGATATTGCCATTCAATACACCACTATCGGATATATTGGCAAAAAAGCCAAAAGGAATTATACTTTCCGGAGGGCCAAGCTCTGTCAACGCAGAAAATGCTCATCTCGTAGAAAAAGAATTGTACGAACAGGGGATTCCTGTTCTTGGGATCTGCTATGGGATGCAGTTGACAGCCCACCTTTTAGGCGGAAAAGTGGCAAAAGGCGAAAAAGGCGAATATGGCAAAGCCCATCTGGACATTATCAAAGAAAACCATTTGTTAAAAGGCGTTAGCCAGAACTCTATTATTTGGATGAGCCATTTTGACGAGGTTGCAGCATTGCCGCAAGGTTTTGAACTGAATGCCAAATCGGGTGTCATCGCAGCCATTTCTAATCCTGATAAGAAGATCTATGGTGTCCAGTTTCATCCGGAAGTTTCTCATTCCGAAGAAGGAGGGAAAATGCTGGAGAATTTCGTTTTCGGGATTTGTAAAGCCGATAAAAACTGGAAACTAACCAATTATATAGAAAAAACAGTTGCCGAGATCAAAGAAAAAGTGGGTAGCCAAAAAGTGATTCTTGGGCTTTCCGGCGGTGTAGATTCTTCTGTTGCTGCTGTATTGATTCATAAAGCTATTGGTGATCAGCTGACTTGTATCTTTGTAGATACCGGGCTTTTGAGAAAAGATGAAGCGCAGAAAGTCATGGAGAATTATGGCGAACATTTTCATCTTAATATCAAACTGATTGACGCTTCGGAGCGCTTTCTTTCAAAACTGGCTGGTATAGATGATCCCGAACAGAAACGTAAAATCATCGGTAATGAGTTTGTACATGTTTTTGATGAAGAATCTCACAAAATAGAAGGCGCAAAATTCCTGGCACAGGGAACAATCTATCCTGATGTTATCGAATCGCAGTCTGTTAACGGGCCTTCTGCTGTTATCAAATCGCATCATAACGTAGGCGGACTTCCTGAAGAAATGGAGTTTGAATTACTGGAACCTCTAAGAGAATTGTTCAAAGATGAAGTAAGAAAAGTGGGCGAGGAGCTAGGTATTCCGCATCATTTGGTGTACAGGCATCCTTTTCCGGGCCCGGGATTGGGTATCCGTATTTTAGGAGCCGTAGACGCAGAAAAAGTGAGAATATTGCAGGAAGCGGACGATATCTTCATCCAGGAGTTGTATAAAAATGGTCTTTATGAGAAAGTCTCTCAGGCTTTTGTCGTACTATTGCCGGTAAAATCTGTCGGTGTAATGGGTGATGAGAGAACCTATGAATATACTGCGGTGGTACGTTCTGCCAATACGATCGACTTTATGACTGCAACCTGGAGCCGACTGCCTTATGAGTTTCTGGACACCGTTTCCAGCAGGATTATCAACGAAGTGAGAGGAATCAACAGAGTGGCATACGATATTAGTTCAAAACCACCTGCAACCATAGAATGGGAATAAAAATAGGAAAAATGAAAGTCCGGGAATTGTAAAATGACCGGGCTTTTTATTTTCTAATGTAATGCTATTTGGATTCACAATAAAAAATAGTCGTTATTTTTAAATACACTCAAAATGGTAAAGTGTTATTTATCAGTGTAGTTTATTTGTAAAATCATTTGTCCCCAATTTGTCCCCCTTCTTTTTTACGCAATTGTATCGTATACATTTAATTTTGTTGTCTAAATATTATACTAATTAAAAATTTAATCCAATGAAAAAATTATCTTTTGTGTTAATGACAATTTGTGGTCTTTTCTCTACAAAAATGTCAGCGCAATTTCTACCTTTTTTAGGACAAATTGCTTTTGTTCCATATAATTTCGCACCAAAAGGCTGGGCAGAATGTAATGGACAGATGATGTCTATTGCACAGAACACAGCTCTTTTTTCTTTATTAGGAACCACTTACGGTGGAGATGGGCAAACTACGTTTGCGCTGCCGGATATGAGAGGCAGGGTCTTGGTACACAATGGGCAAGGAGCTGGACTTTCTTCAAGAGTTTTGGGAGAACAGGGAGGAACAGAAAGTGTAACCTTACTACCAGGTCAAATGCCTGCCCATACACATACAACTGTAATGAATGGGACGACTGCGGAAGGTAATACAAATTTGCCAACTAATGCTATACCTGCAAATACCAAGGTTTTAGATAAGGAATATTACGATGCTTCGTTGGTTGCGCCGGGAAGTCCCGCTGCAGTTATTGTACCAATGACCCCTCCAATAGTTTCTCCCTCAGGTGGTAATCAACCTCATCCTAATATGCAACCGTATCTTACCCTTAAGTGCATTATTGCGTTAGAAGGAGTCTATCCGTCAAGAGATTAATGCTATGGAGAAAAAGTACTTTATAATATTTTGTATGGTTTCAGCAATAGCTGTTTCTGCACAGACCATCGATTTCAAGGGGTGTACGCCTCTTTTTGAAGATCAGTTATTCGTATTTAACAAAGCTTCTTCTGATGCGAATGGCAAAGGCATTTATATTACTTCTCCCGTAGATGGTGATCAGCCATGTGGCGGTTTGGGAACTTGTGAGTTTAAGATAGAGTTTAATTCTGCTGAAAACCGTTGGGAGTTTATCGCAGACAGTGGAAATGGTGATTTTGTGAATCCTTACCTTATTTTTTATAATTCCGGAGGAAATGCCACAGCAACCAATCCACCCGCTGCGAATGTTGGGACATGGGTAGAGAATACAGCGGTAACTGCAGGCGCGTGTGGCGGCAATCTTACCACAGCTAATTCTACGATGACCGGCGATGTACACACCAGCACACTGGCTGTTTTGGATAATCATGCCAATAAAATTCAGTTTTTCCCTAATCCGGTTAAAGATATTTTGACGGTTTCAGGCATAAAAGCAGAATCCTACAGGATTTATAATATGGCTGGTCAACTTGTAAAATCAGGTGGGTTTACAGAGAAAACAGATCTCAGCGATATGAGAGCCGGCACTTATATCTACCAGGTGATTTCGACATCCGGAACTGTCAACGAGTTTAAATTTATTAAGAATTAAATTCTAAAACAAATTCCTTTAAACAACAAAACTCCCGCAATCGCGGGAGTTTTGTTGTTTAAAGGCTGTAACGGATAAAGCTTAGTAAGGATTATTCAGTTATCTTTTTGGTAAAAATGTAATAATTTTTGTCTACTTCTGCTGGTTTATCCGATTTCAGCGTTGCAGTTTGCCATTGGTCTGTTGGTTTCAGTTCCTGCCCGTCGGATAGGCGAATGGGAAGCTTGAGCCCGTTGATGGCGTTGGTCCATCTATAGGACAACTGATTACCGTTTTGTTTATATTCCAGCGTAGGTATCTTTGTAGTTCTCAAATATTGTTTAAAAACTGTTGACAGGTCTCTCCCGGATTTTTTGATGATGTAATCCTCTACCTGAGCGGTTGTAACGGTCTTATGGTAAAAATCCTTGTTAAGGCCTCTCAGGATTTGGCGGAATTTCTCATCATTATTAATGATCTGCCGGATGGTATGGATCATATTGGCACCTTTGTAGTACATATCGCCGCTGCCTTCGTTCCTTACGCCGTATTGACCAATAATAGGCTTATCATTTTGGATTTTATTCCTTAAGCCCTGTACATACCGGTTGGCGTCGTCTTTTCCCCACAAACTTTCTATGTACAACGTCTCAGAGTAGTCTGTAAATGACTCATGGATCCACATATCGGCCTGGTCCTTAGCAGTAATATTATTGGCAAACCATTCATGCCCGGACTCGTGAATAATGATGTAATCCCACTTTAGCCCAACTCCGGTTTCCGAAAGGTCGTTGCCCAGGTAGCCATTCATGTAACGGTTGCCGTAAGCAACATTGCTCTGATGCTCCATCCCGAGGTGTGGCGACTCTACCAGTTTATAAGAATCTTCATAGAACGGGTAGGGCCCAAACCAGTATTCAAAAGATTTGAGCATTGGTTTTACCTGTTCAAACTGCTTTTTCGCTTTGTCCAGGTTATAATCCAAAACCCAATAGTCCAGGTCCAGCTTGCCTTTTTCGCCATTGAAGGTTTCTTTAAAATTAACATACTTCCCGATGGACGGGATTATCGAATACGCATTGATTGGATTCTTCACTTCCCATAGCCAGGATTTTTTATCTCCTATATTTTCTTCTTTTATCAACCTTCCGTTAGCGACACCTACCAGATCTTTTGGGGTAATGATTTTGAAACTAATGCCATGATCCGGCTCATCACTCCAGATATCTTTGGTTGGCAGCCAGATGCTTGCCCCAATCCCTTCGTCGGCAGCAGTCATCCAGGGGTTGCCGTTTTTATCTTTGGTAAAAACCCAGCCACCGTCCCAAGGTGCATTTTTTGCAATAACCGGCTGTCCGGAAAAAGTAATATCTATAAAATGCTTTTCACCCTTTTTAAAAGTTTTCTTGGCAGTAATGAATATAAAATCACCATCCGGCTTCTGATCCGCGACAGGAAAACTTGCTTTGATTTGATCCGCCTTCATAGGCTGCTGCAGGTCAATCTGGAAGGTTGGGTTTTTAATATCCTTCTCAATGACGATACTTATTTTATTATGCCCTTTGATGCTTTTGGCAGAGAAATCCGGCTCTACAACAATATCATATTTTTTGACGTCCCAAAAATTCCTGTATCTGGTATTAGACCCTTTCAGAGAATCGGTTTTGGTAAATGTTTCTGGTGTGTCAAAGAACTGCGCAGCAGACAACCCTGATATTAAGACAGAAAGAAGTAATAGTTTTTTCATTTTTAATTGTTGCAGATTATTGGTTAAAATTAAACTAATAATTGAAATTTGACAAATGCCTCTTCACGACACAATTGCCCTGCAAAGATAATAAATTGCACAAATCTCTTTTAAAAAAAGCAGGATTCTTTCTGCTCTGGTATTTTGAAAGATACTATTATGAATAGATTTTATTGTTAAGTGGCAGAACATAACCTGATTCACCTTTAAGATAAAACAGGTGGATGGCATGTCTTTTATCCTTATGCTGTTTTTTTTCATCTGCTTATTAATAATAAAGTGCAACCTGTTTCTTTTGCATTATAATTGTAATCCTCTAATTTTGTAAAAAATAAAAGATGACCTGGACAGAAGTACTGCAACCAATAAAAGAAAGTGATTATTTTAAGAATCTTTGGGCTAAAGTGAAATATGAGTACAATACTGCGCCATGTTTTCCGCCAAAAAACGAAATTTTCAGGGCTTTGGAATTAACCGAATTTGATGATATCGAGGTGGTTATCATTGGCCAGGACCCTTATCATAATGATGGCCAGGCTAATGGACTTTGTTTTTCGGTTTCAGAGAGTGTGACGGCACCGCCTTCACTCAAAAACATTTTTACAGAACTAAAATCGGATACCGGTATCGATCGCAAAAACAAAGATTTGCAGGATTGGGCAAAACAGGGGGTCCTGCTTCTTAATGCCACTTTGACGGTGCAGGCCCATCAGCCCAATTCCCACAAAGATCTGGGGTGGGAACAGTTTACAGATTATATTATTCAGCAAATATCTGATAAGAAAACCAATGTGGTTTTTGTGCTTTGGGGAGCCTTTGCACAGAAGAAAGCAGCGCTGATAGATCAGCAAAAACATCATATCATACAGTCTGCCCATCCGTCGCCGTTCTCTGTTTACAGAGGGTTTTTTGACAGCAAACCATTTTCTAAAATCAACGATTACCTGAGAAGCAAAGGCAAGAGGGAAATAGTCTGGGGATAAACTTCAGGCCGGGAAACCGGATTATTCCTTAGTGTAGCCAATAGTGGCAATGGGTGTTTTATCTTTACTGCCGGGCTGGGCGGTAAGGCTTTGCAGGGTAAACCGATAGCCTGCATAGCTAAAAGACTGGCTGGCCTTTTTGGGTTCAAAATCCCTTGTGGCGAGCTCAAAATTGGCAGGCGCCTGTTTGGAAGTGGCGTGGATATCCAGTATCGCAATGCCTTGCCAGACACAGTTGACATTGGCCGGGCACCGGCTGTCTTCCAGGATATTGGCAAACTCCAGGGTGATATTGGCGTTGGGTATTGTTACCTTTTTATTAATCTCAATCGTTACCGTATTATTGTTGGCGACTGGTGCTGTGGTCTGTGTCCTGCAACTGATGAGTAGAAACAGGCAGGCAAATAATAATATCCTGATTTTCATAGTCCGTTATTTATTTTTTTCCAAAGGTTATAAGGGGTTAACGTAATTTTCATTGGTGTTTGGGGTTTCAAATGATGGCCATTTCATCGTATTCGTTTTAGAAGAAAATATAATAGGCAACCACCAAAAGCATTGCCAAACCTACCATAAAATTAAATCCCGTACCATAAACAAAACCAATAAAAGCCCCTTTCATCGAGTTAAAGGCTTTTTTCCTGTCGTTGATGTCATGCAGCAGTTCCCCGATAAAAACACCCAGGAGCATGCCGATCAAAAAACCAAAAGGGACAGGGATAAAAAAAAGCCCGGCAAGCGTCCCTACAAACGAGCCTATGCTGCCATAGCGCGTGCCGCCATACTTTTTATTGGTTCTGGCAGGTATAATGTAATTGATAACTGTGGAGATCACCGTTAATGCCGCAAAGATCCATACATAGAGCATCGGCATCTGGTTATCGGTACCAAATTTGAAGATCAGTACACCGCATATGCTCAGCAAAAGGCCGGGCAAAACCGGGAGAAAGGTCCCCAGCAGGCCAATTACCAGAAGCGCCAAAGCCACAATATCAATAATAACAGAATCCATATATTTGGAATAAACAATTATTTTTTAAAGATATAAAAAATTCATTTCATAATTTTGTCAGGATGAATGACCAGTTAAAAGATACCAAAGATTTTATTCAGGATATTACAGAAGGTCTGTTTTATTACATAGGAGCGCACTTTCCCGACGGGTTAAGCTTGTTCTTCCAGGTGGCTACAAAGATTCTTCTGATTCTTTTCACCTATTTGATCTTCGATTTTATCTTTAAGATCTGCATTAATTCCATCTTTAGGCTTTTCCGTAACGAAGAGCGGTACCCTGTGATGAAGTCGATACAGCATGCCAAGATTACCAACTCGTTTGCCCATCTTTTTGCACTGCTGATTGCCGGCTCGGTACAGACTTCCATCTTTTTGGGCTACCTCAAAAAAACAACGCTTTTCTCCGAGAGGATGATCAATTTTGCCATGGTACTGGTTATTGCCGGCCTGGCATTCCGCTCACTAAGGGCTTTTGGCTACTACAGCCTTATCAAAAAAGATTATTACAGGAACTTTGCCATCAGAACCGTATCAGAAACCGTAAAAATCGTAGGGATTTTCATCTTCTCGGTCATTGGGATCTGCGTGATTTTCGGGATTAACAGTACCACCATCATTGGTAGCCTGGGAGCCATTACGGCTATTATGGTACTGGTCTTCCGCGATACGATCCTGGGATTTGTGACCGGGCTGAATGTGGCCACGTCCCGTAACATGAAAGTAGGCGACTGGATTGCAATCCCCAAATACAGTATAGAGGGGTATATCGAGGATATTGGCCTGCTGACAACCAAGATCAAAAATTTTGACAAAACCATATCCACCATCCCTACTTATGATCTGCTAAGCACCGAGATCCGTAATTACCAGGTTATTTCAGACGAGAACACCAGGCGGATCAAGAAGTCGATTGTGTTTAATATGAAATCGCTCAATTTTGTAGATGACGAGCTCATGGCCAGGCTAAAAAAAATAAACCTTATACAGACTTATATCAACAACAAGGAAGCCGAAATCAAGAAAGAACGCGCTGCCATGGATAATCCCGACGAGATCATCAACGGTAACCAGCTGACCAACATAGGCGTTTTCCGGAAGTATGTGCAGAATTATCTTAAAAGCAGTGGCAAGATCGATCAAAAAGAACTGATCCTCGTCAGGCAGCTGCAAAGCTCGCCCGAAGGCCTGCCGCTGGAGATCTACTGTTTCGCCACCGAAGCTGATACTACCAAGTACGAGGCCATCCAGTCTGATATCTTTGACCATCTGCTGGCTGCCGCCAAGAAGTTTGAGCTGGAGGTGGTACAGAAGGCTTAGCATCAGGAGCAGTAGATAAGCCATGAGATAAAAGAACCAGGGCAAAACAGTCAGTATAAGTCCTGTCATCCATCCATTCATCCTCTGTACACCTGTTATTTATTAACCGTTAATTATCATTTATCCATTATAACTATGACAAAATTAAGTGTCAATATCAACAAGATTGCAACCCTGCGCAATGCCAGAGGCGGCGATGTGCCCAGTGTAACCCAGATAGCAGTAGATGCCCAGCGGTTTGGCGCCCAGGGTATCACTATCCACCCAAGGCCGGATGAGCGGCATATCACCAGGAAGGATGTCTATGACCTCAAACCACTTGTAACCACCGAGTTTAATATAGAAGGCAATCCTCACAGGCCATTTATTGATATGGTTTTGGATGTAAAGCCAGACCAGGTAACTCTGGTTCCCGACGCTGATGATGCCATTACGTCTAATGCCGGGTGGGACTGCGAAAAGCATTTTGATTTTCTAAAAGGGGTGATTGCGGAGTTTAAAGAGGCGGGCATCAGGACTTCCATTTTTCTTGACCCCAATCCCGCGATGGTGCAGTCTGCAGCGGCAACCGGAACCGACAGGATAGAACTGTATACAGAGGCTTATGCCAGGCATTATCCCAAAGATAAAGAGCAGGCCGTCAAAGCTTATTTTGAGACCGCAGTAGCCGCCGGGGAGTATGGCCTGGGGATCAATGCGGGGCACGATCTCAGCCTTGATAACCTCCAATACTTTGCCGACAATATCCCCAACCTGCTGGAGGTATCCATCGGCCACGCCCTGATCTCGGAAGCCCTATACATGGGACTGGAAAATACCATCCAGGCTTATCTGAAACGCCTGGCAAAATGGTAATTTAAAAAATAAAATAATGGACATTTTACATTCAAAAATATACGGAGAAGAAAGAACAGAAACGCCACTTTTGGTTTTTCATGGATTGTTCGGAATGCTGGATAATTGGGGAAGTTTTGGGAAAGAATTTGGAGAATTGATGCCGACGCATTTGTTGGATTTAAGAAATCACGGTCGTAGTTTTCATTCAGATTCTATGACACATGATGATTTGGCGAATGATATTCTGAATTATCTTGACGCTCATAACATTCAAAAAGCCAATCTATTAGGACATTCATTAGGTGGAAAAGCGGTGATGCAATTCGCCATTAACTTTCCTGAAAGAGTTGAAAAACTAATTGTTGCAGATATTTCCCCCAAGGCTTATCCTCCGCATCATCAGGGAATCATCAAAGCGTTGCAATCTGTGGATTTTAATAAGGTTGAATCAAGACAGGATGTTGAAAACGTTTTAGGCGAATACATTCACGAGAAGTTTGTGATTCAGTTCCTGATGAAAAACCTGTACTGGACAGAGGATAAAAAATTAGCTTGGAGATTCAATCTTGAAACTTTGGCTTCAAAATATACTGAGTTTGTTTCTAATGCAATTAAATTCGGTGTTTTTGGTGGTCCGACTTTGTTCATTGCCGGAGCTAATTCCAATTATATTCTTCCACAAGACGAGTTTCTCATCAGACAACAATTCCCGAATTACAAACTCATCAAAATCAAAAATGCAGAACATTGGGTTCAGGCTAATAATCCTGTTGATTTCAATGCGGCTGTGAAAGAATTTTTACAGAATTAAGAATATTAACCATATAGAAACATAGATTTAAATTCTAATTAAGCTGAAAAGAATCATCTCTATGTGTCTATGTGGTTTTAAATTATAAAAAACTTTGAAGTATCTTTGTAATTCCTAAATGAAAAAATACCAAGAAACCATTTATAAAATCATTTTGATTTTTTCTGTTGTCATCAATCTGTTTTTGATTGTGCTGATGTTTTTCGCTCTCAGAGATTCGTTTTCTGGAAATGGAGAATGGTTTTTGGAAGGTAGAAGTTTTTGGTTTTTCATTGGTGTAATTCTAGCTTATTCTGTTTTGAATTGTTTTCTTTTGCTTCAGATTTTCAAAAGAAAGAAACAGACTTAACTTGATCACTCAGCAAATTTTGTAAATTTTTCAATCAATTTATCCAAGATGAAAGATAAATTGATTGAAAATTATTTATTAAATCCTATTGATATTTAATTTTAATAGAATTATTATATGATTTAAGTTGTATTAATAAGTTTAGAAGAGCGCAATCTTATTTTTGTCCGCAAATAAATCTAAATGAAAAAGCTTATTACAACTGTACTTTTTTGTGCAACAGTTTTTGTGTTTGCGCAAAAAGGTAGTATCTCTGGGATTATTAATGATAGTAACCAAATTCCTTTGCCTGGGGCAAAACTAACTTTAACACCTGGTAATTATTACACAATATCTGATGCTACAGGCGATTATGTCTTCCTTAATGTTCCAGAAGGAACCTATACGCTAACCGTAGATTATATTGGTTATGGCAGTCAGCAATCAACAGTAGTTGTGAAATCCGAGAATAATACTAGCGTAGATGTTTTGTTTGATAAAAATAAATCAACTACAATAAAAGAGGTTCGGCTTCTTGGTATTAGCAGACAAAACCAAGCTAGAGCCCTAAATACGCAGAAAAATAATTCTAATATCACCAATATTGTTTCGTCTGATCAGGTAGGGAAATTTCCGGATTCTAATATCGGAGATGCTTTAAAACGAGTACCTGGGATTACGATGCAAAATGACCAAGGTGAAGCTAGAGATATTATTATTAGAGGTTTGGCTCCAGAACTTAACTCAGTTACTCTCAATGGAAACAGAATTCCGTCAGCAGAAGGTAATAATAGACGAGTTCAGATGGATCTAATTCCTTCCGATATGATTCAACTTATCGAAGTTAACAAAACCTTAACGCCAGATATGGATGCAGACGCCATTGGAGGCTCCGTAAATCTCATCACAAGAACTGCACCAAACAAAGAAAGAATATCTCTTACCGCGGCTGGGGGTTATAATCCTATTAGAGATAAAGTATCTAGTAATACAGCTTTTATGTATGGTAACCGTTATTTTGGTAAAAAATTTGGGTTTGTTTTCAACGGTTCTTATAATAATCAAGATTATGGGTCTGATAATGTAGAAGGTGTTTGGGCGCAAGATAAATTTGGTAATGCTTACATCAGAGAGATGGATATTCGCAAATATGATGTAAGAAGAGAGCGTAAAAGTTTAGGGGCTAATTTTGATTTTAAAATTAATGATAAAAATATCATCAAAGCTGGTGCTGTTTATAACTGGCGAGACGATTGGGAAAATAGGTATAGACTGAGATTTAATAAAGTTACACCTATCTACGACAAAACAGATGAAAGTCTTATTACTGGTTACAAAGCTGATCTTAGAGCACAAACCAAAGGTGGTATAGATACTGATAAAAGTAAAGCGGCAAGGCTAGAACGCCAGATTATGCAAAACTATTTTATCAATGGTGAACATTTGTTGGGTTCTCAGCTACAATTAAATTGGTCTGGAGGTTATTCACGAGCGTCCGAAGACCGCCCTAATGAACGTTATATAGATTATCAGTCAAAGGGAGTAGCACTTTCTGGTTATGATAGTGAGAAAGAACCATTACTAACGCCAACAACAGAACCTACACTCAAATCCTTTAAATTCCGAACACTTACGGAGCAGTTTGGTCATACTTATGAAGATGAGATTACGGGGAAAGTAGATCTTAGAATTCCGCTTAATATCATATCAGAGCAAAAAGGCAGATTGAGATTTGGAGCAAAAACAAGAATCAAACAAAAAGAAAGAGAGAACAGTTTTAATGACTATACTCCAACCGATGCCAACACCAGCTTAGCCACAATGGATAAAATTAATCCAGTCTATTGGGATGGTAAAAATTGGTCTCCAAATAGCAAGTATATCCCAGGATATTTTGCATCAAAACAATTATTAGGCAATTTGGATTTATACAATACAGGAATGTTTTCTTCAGAAAGTAATCCTGCAGAATATCTAGGCGTAAATTACAAAGCCAAAGAGCAAATCTATGCTGGATATATCCGTTGGGACCAAAATATTACGGATGATTTTTCTTTCATTGCAGGTCTTCGTTTAGAAAATACCCACACAGAGTATACTGGTAATATCACCAAAACCGAAGATGATGATGTAATGTTAGAAGGTGAGAGAAAAATCAAAAACGACTATACCAATTATTTGCCAAGCATTACCTTCAAGTATACGCCAACAGATGATATGGTTCTTAGGGCTGCTTATACAACTTCTTTGGCAAGACCAGGTTATTACAATTTGTCTCCATTTGTGAATATTACACCAGGAGAAGATGCACAAATACATGCAGGTAATCCAGATTTGAAAGCTTCTTATGCTCATAACTTCGATGTAATGGGAGAGTACTATTTCAAATCAGTGGGATTAATATCAATTGGTGGTTTTTACAAAAAGATTAATAAATTTATCTTTAATTACATCGATCAAAATTTTACAAGAGACAAGTTTACACAACAGTTTCCTGATCTCGCTAATGATTTGGGAGCAGATAACACCTACGTATTTTCACAAGCCAGAAACGGACAAAGTGTAGACGTTTATGGTTTTGAAGTTGCTTTGCAGAGACAACTAGATTTTCTACCTGGTTTTCTTAGTTATTTTGGGATTTATGCCAATTATACTTATACACATTCCAAAGCCAAAGGTATTGTAGGAGATGATGTACAAAGAGAAGGTCTTATGTTGCCAGGAACAGCACCACATATGTTTAACTCGTCCTTATCTTGGGAAAACAAAAGATTCTCCGCGCGTGTATCGCTTAACTATACAGCTTCTTATTTAGATGAGATTGGAGGTGTTGCTTTTGATGACCGTTACTATGATAAACAAACCTTCTTAGACGCTAACGTATCTTATGCCATCACAGAAAAAATAAGATTCTTTGTTGAAGCTAATAATCTTACCAATCAACCATTAAGATATTACCAAGGCGAAAAGAACAGAACAATGCAAATGGAATATTATAAACCAAGATACAACGTAGGACTAAAATTCGATTTTTAATGAAAAAGATATTATTGATAGCTTCGGTTTCTTTTTTGATGGTACAATGTACATCTATGAAGGTTAAACCAGTTTATAAAACACAAAAAGTTCAGTTTGATACAGATGATCCAGCATTTTGGATTAATCCACAAGATGCCTCCAAAAGTTTAATTTTAGGTACAGACAAAGAAACCAATGGAGGGATTTATGTTTACGATTTAAAAGGTAAGATTGTAAATAAAGTTTTGGGGATACAACGTCCCAACAACATTGATGTAGAATATGGATTAGAAGTAGGTGGTAAAAAAATGGATATCGCTGTATTTACAGAGCGCGAAACTAACAAAATACGTGTTTTTTCGGTGCCAGATCTAAAACCAATAGATAACGGAGGGATTTCTGTTTTCGAAGATAGCGATCAAAAAAGTCCAATGGGTATTGCATTATATAAAAACCCTGCAACACAACAAATTTATGCAGTTGTTGGGAGAAAAACAGGACCTTCTGGCTCGTATTTGTATCAATATCTACTGAAAGATGATGGTAATGGACAAGTAATTGGAGAGCTCGTTCGTAAGTTTGGCGAATACTCAGGTAAAAAAGAAATAGAATCTATTGCAGTAGATGATGCTTTGGGAGTAATATATTATTCTGATGAACAATACGGGATTCATAAATATAATGCAGATCCATCAGCTTCTAATGAACAATTAGCTTTATTTGGTACCAATGATTTCAAATCAGATATCGAAGGGATTTCTATTTATCCAACAGGTGAGAAAACAGGTTATATTTTGGTCTCAGATCAGCAAGCCAATACTTTTAATGTCTATAGACGTGAAGGAGATACTAATAAAAATACATACCAAAGGATTGCTATCATACCAGTTTCTACTAAAGAAAGTGATGGATCGGATGTTAGTAATGTTAATTTTGGACCAGATTTTCCTAAAGGTATGTTTGTAGCAATGAGCAACGGAAAAGTTTTTCACATCTACGATTGGAGAGATATAGAAGCTCTTATTTTGGCACAACAAAATAAAAAATAAAAACAAGAGGATTATCTGAAATTCTTACACAAAAGCTGCATTGGTAAATAATGCAGCTTTTCTTATTTTATGTGATTAAAAATCATTTCATAAATCTACAATTTCGCTATATTTGCACATATGGTTTTAGTCACCGGCGCTACAGGAATACTCGGAAGAGTGTTTGTTCTTGAACTTTTAAAGCAAGGAAAAGAAGTTCGCGCAACAAAAAGACCTTCTAGCAATCTGAAAGAAGTAAGAGCGTCCTATCGTTTTTATACAGATAAGCCGGATTTTTATTTCGATAAAATCCAATGGATTGATACCGATTTCGAATCTATCGAGTCTCTTCAGGAGGCTTTGAAAGGTGTAGATGAGGTGTACCATTGTGCTGCAAAAGTCAGTTTCAACCCCAGAGACGATAAAGAACTTTTTAAAACCAATATAGAAGGTACCAAAAATCTGCTGTACGCTATAGACAGTACCAAGGTTAAAAAGTTCCTTTTTGTAAGTTCTATTGCGGTATTGGATGGTTATAATGAAGCCGGGATGATGGATGAAAACTCTGATTTTAACCCAAAGCTGCAACACTCCGGCTACGCGATTTCCAAGCATCTGTCTGAGATGGAAGTCTGGAGGGCATCTGCCGAAGGCCTTAATACCATTATTATCAATCCGGGACTGATTATAGGCTCCGGAAACTGGGGCAGCAGCAGCGGGGACCTGATGGCCAAGTCTGCATTGCCTGTAACTTTCCCGGGTGGCACGTCTTATGTGGATGTCCGCGATGTGGCAAAGACGGCCATTGCGCTAATGGCTAAAAATACCTTTGGTGAGCGGTTTATTATTAGTTCAGAAAATTACAAATACCAGAAGATTTCGGATCAGGTAAGGCAGGCAGAAGGTCTGCGCCGCGCCAGGATCATCGCTCCTTTTTTCCTTGATTTGGCACCAATTATTGGGACGCTCTTGGGCTGGCTTGTGCCGGGGCTTAAGCTGCTGAACCGGTCTAATGTGGAGGCGGTAAAGTCAGACTCGCGCATCTCAAACAAAAAAATTACAGATGTATTGAGCTATCACTTTATCCCGGTTGCCGAAAGTATTGATTTTCATCTTAAAAACTACCTTTCTGATAGGGAATAGGGATATTCATTTTCGATGCTATTCATTGCTCAGTTCTTTTAAAATTAGTATTTTTACGAACCTTTTTAGTAAAAATCTAATCTAAAGTTTATAAATGAACACACAGCAATTTGTCAACCGCCATATCAGCCTCAACGAAGCTGATAAAGTGGAAATGCTAAACAAAATCGGTGTTAGCAGTATCGATGAACTCATTTCTCAAACCATTCCTCACAGTATAAGATTGCAGAAAGAGCTGGAGCTCGCAGAGCCACTTTCTGAATATGAGATGCTTTTGCATTCTAAAGATCTGGCAACTAAAAATGTAGATTTTGATACCTACATTGGTTTTGGATATTTTAACACTATTTTGCCTTCGCCAATCCAGAGAAATATTCTGGAAAACCCAAGCTGGTACACCGCCTATACGCCGTATCAGGCAGAGATTGCCCAGGGCAGGCTGGAGGCGCTCCTTAATTTCCAGACCGTTATTTGTGACCTTACCGGTTTCCCGATGGCTAATGCGTCTCTTCTGGATGAGGCTACCGCTGCGGCAGAAGCAATGCACATGTTTTTCAATAACAGAAGCAAAGCGCAGAAAAAAGATAATGCGATTAAGTTCTTTGTGTCGGACCTTGTTTTACCACAAACGATTTCTGTGCTCAAAACCAAAGCAGAAGGGTTGGGTATTGATATTATTGTAGGCAATCACGCCAGTCATCAGTTCAACGATTCTTATTTTGGGATCCTGTTGCAGTACCCGGGCAAAAACGGTATTGTCCTGGATTATACCGATTTTATCGCTTCGGCTAAAGGATTTGATCTTCAGGTTGTTGTAGCCTGTGACCCAATGGCATTGGTGAAGTTAAAATCACCGGCAACCATGGGTGCTGACTGTGCCGTGGGCACCACGCAGAGATTTGGGATCCCGATGGGATATGGCGGGCCTCATGCTGCCTTTTTTGCCTGCAAAGACGATTACAAAAGAGACATCCCGGGAAGGATCATTGGTGTTTCGCAGGATGTGTACGGCAGACGCGCGTTGAGAATGGCACTGCAAACCAGAGAGCAGCATATCAAAAGAGAAAAAGCAACATCCAACATCTGTACAGCCCAGGTCCTGCTGGCTGTTATGGCAGGGATGTATGCCGTCTACCACGGGCCAAAAGGCCTCAACTTTATTGCGGATCAGATCCATTATAAAACCAATGCCCTTGCAGATGCACTCAGGATCTTGGGATATGATATTGTAGACGAGCCGGTTTTTGATACGGTAAAGTTCAGGCTCCATGAGGAAGAGAAAACCTCTTTGAGAATGAAGATGAGAGATCAGAAGATTAACCTTAATTACTTCTCTCAGGGAATTGTAAGCATCTCTATCAATGAAACGACTACGGTAGAAAAACTGAATAAATTAGTTGATGCCTTTGCCCAGTTCAAAGCAAAACAAGGGTATAAACTGACGCTTAAAGAAGAATATTCGATCCCGGCTGAGTTGCTGAGGACAGACGAAATCCTTACGGAAGAAGTTTTCAACAAATACCATACAGAGACAGAACTGATGCGGTATATCAAACGCCTGGAAAGAAAAGATTTGTCTTTGACCCATTCTATGATTTCCCTGGGTTCCTGTACGATGAAACTGAATGCCGCTACCGAAATGATCCCTTTATCATGGGCAGAATGGGGCAGCATCCATCCGTTTGTACCTACAGAGCAGGCCGGCGGTTATCAGCTGATGATCAAACAGCTGGAGAAAGACCTGGCAGAGATCACAGGCTTTGCAGGCACTTCTTTGCAGCCTAATTCCGGTGCCCAAGGCGAATATTCCGGTCTGATGGTGATCCGCGAATACCATAAAAACAGAGGAGAAGGCCATCGTAATATTGTTCTTATCCCACAGTCGGCACATGGTACCAATCCGGCTTCTGCAGCCATGGCCGGGATGAAAATTGTAGTGGTTAAAAACCTGGAAAATGGTGAGATTGATTTTGAGGATCTCAAAGCAAAAGCCGAGCAGCATTCTGCAAACCTTGCGGCTGTTATGATTACTTATCCTTCTACCTATGGTTTTTTTGATGCCAATATCAAGGAGATTACAAAACTGATTCACGAGCATGGCGGCCAGGTTTATATGGATGGTGCCAATATGAATGCACAGGTCGGCTATACAAGCCCGGGGAATATAGGGGCAGATGTCTGCCACCTGAATCTGCACAAAACCTTTGCAATCCCGCATGGTGGCGGTGGGCCGGGCGTAGGCCCCATCTGTGTGGCAGAGCATTTGGTTCCGTTTTTACCAACCAACGCTAATATTCCTGTAGGTACCAAAGATGCTATTGACGGGATTTCAGCTGCGCCTTATGGTTCCGGGTTGATTCTTAATATCTCATATGCTTATATTAAAATGCTGGGGACATCGGGACTTAAAAAAGCCACCGAGTATGCCATCCTGAATGCCAATTATCTGAAAGAGATTTTGGCTGAGCATTTCCCTATTCTTTATGCCAACGAAAATGGCAGGGTAGCCCATGAGTGTATTGTTGACTTCCGCCAGTTCAAATCTTTGGGGATTGAGGTTGCCGATGTTGCAAAAAGGCTGATGGACTATGGTTACCATGCACCAACTGTCAGTTTCCCTGTTGCTGGTACTCTGATGATAGAGCCTACAGAATCCGAAAGTAAAGAGGAGATAGAACGTTTTGCTGAAGCGCTAATTAATATCAAAAAGGAGATTGAAGAGATTGCCAACGGTGATGCGGATAAAGATAACAATGTCCTTAAGAATGCACCTCATACCGAGCAGGTCGTTATCTCTGACAACTGGGATAAACCGTATGGCAGAGAAAAAGCAGCGTATCCGCTGGAATGGGTGCGTACACACAAATTCTTTGCAACGGTGTCAAGAATTGATGAAGCCTATGGCGACAGAAATCTTGTCTGTACCTGTGAGCCTATAGAAGCGTATATGTAGTGCTTGACAAAAAGATAACAGACTGTTGAAAGATAGTTGAGCAGGCTAAGAGCTGATTCTCATGTCTGGATTCCTGGTCTGATATAACAAAGCCTCTCCTTAAATGGAGAGGCTTTTTGTTAATCGTTCCACCAATGCGTGAATGTTTGTGGCTCGCTGTTGAGGTTTAGTTTTTCACCAATAAGGGGCGTGTAAAGATTGAACTTTTCCTGAGCGCAGTTATCGCATACTTTTTGCAAAGGCTCTGTCCACGGGTGTTGTGCCAAAGCAAACTTCCCTGAGTGGACTGGCAAAACATTTTTCACATTAAGATCTTCTGCAACTTTCACAAATTCATTGGGCAATGTATGGATGTAACGCCATTTCTCGTTATACTGTCCGTTTTCTAGGATGGCCCAGTCAAAAGGGCCATATTTTTCACCAATTTCTTTAAAATGGACATCATAACCGCTGTCACCACCAATGAAAATCCTTTTTCCGGGACTCTCAAGAACGTAGGAAGCCCACAGCGTATTATTCCTTCTAAACCTTCTGCCGGAAAAATGCCTGGCTGGCGTAGAAATGATCCTGAAATCTTTTGCTAATTCTGCCTCATCATACCAGTCCAGCTCGATAATCTGATCTTCGTCAAAGCCCCATCGTTCAAAGTGGGCACCCACGCCTAATCCACAAATCACCTTATTGATTTTAGGCTTTAATTCTTTAATCGTTTTATAATCCAGATGGTCATAATGGTCATGTGAGATGATAAGAAAGTCAATAGGAGGAAAATCATCGGCATTATAGATATCCGAACCAGCAAACGCTTTCGTAGTTCCGGGGATGGGTGAGGCATTCCCGCTGAAAACAGGATCTACAAGGAAGCGCTTCTTATCTAACTGAAAATAATAAGAAGAATGTCCCATCCAAACCAGGAAATCATCGTCAACAGGTTGGTCTTTAAGATTGGTTTTTTTGGAAGGCAGCATATGGTCTGGCCTTTTGTGAGATGTTTTGTCTGTTAAAAATTGCCACATGACCTGTGGCATGCTGTAACCTTCTGCCAATGCAGGTGTGGGGCTTAGATTCCGGAATGTGCCATTGTTGTAATTGGGAGACTGTTTTATCCTCATAAGCCTTTTTCCTTCGGCTTTTCCTCCAAAAACAGGATGATTATAGAGATAAATGGCTAAAACCAACAGTATTAAGATAATGTAAATCATAAAAGAGAAAATATTTTTTGACCGATTAGGATAGTCAATCAATATGACGCCAAAATCTTGTTTTTCCTTCAATTATTTTTCTATTACCATCAATTTTTTTGATAAAATGAAATTCCGATAGAGATTTATAAAACATATCACATTTTTTTTTCTGATAACCTACATCTATTGATTTTTGAATAGATAGTTTTTTTTGATTCAGTTTTAATATAATTTAGATGATTTTTAACATAATATTAATTTTAAAACTAATATAGGATTGTAAATAGTTAAATTATTTTTTAAATTTATGACATAAAACAATTAATCATTATCTTTGATTAAAATATAACGATTAAGGTTATTGATTATGCATAATATCATAATTTGTTTAGATTAATTAAAAATAATTAATAGCTGTTTTCGATTAAGCCTTATCTATTAACCATATAAAAACAATCGAACCTTATGAAATCCAATGTTCTTAAAAAAGGTTTTATCTCTATTCTTTTACTGTTTTTTGCAGTTTCTAAATCACAAACCACAGACAGTTCCAAAGTTGAGGAACCCAAAGAGGTGGTAAAATATCCGCAGTTTCAGTTCAAGGGCCTTTTTCAGGCGCGTTATGTGGAGAGTCTTACAAAAGATGTAGATGTTAATGGCCTGCATCATGTAGACCAAAGCGGCACAGATAACACGTTCCTGATTAAGTATATGCGGGTGCAGATGCAGGCGAAGATCAGCAAAAGGACTAATGTGGTAGTATTAGCCAATTTGGCAGATTTTAAAAACGACCCCAAATCCAGAGTATTGGAGAATGCTTATTTGAAATATACCTTCAGCCCAAAACTCTCCATTACGGCAGGGCAATTCCGTCCATGGTTTGGGATAGAGGAGACTTATCCGATTGATATAATAAAATCCCTGAACTGGTCTAACCAATATACCGAATTTGGAAAATTGGGATGGACGAGTTTTCAGATTGGCCTCTCTGCCAACGGCCAGCTAAAGTTGGGTAACATGCCGTTCAAGTATGCCGTGTCTGTGGTGAATGGTAATGGTAAAAATCAGATTAACGACAGCGATAATGGTAAGCAATATTCTACAAGGCTGGTTTTTGGCCTGGTGAAAAAATACGGGCTCAACCTGGGGCTTAACGGTGGCGTGGGAGAAGTATCTTCTCACAAAGTATATGCGCTGGGCGCCGATCTGACATCATTAGTCCAATTTGATCCCAAATGGAGTCTGGACATGCAGCTGGAAGCCAAACAAGGCACCAATCATGTTCTTTATTACGCATTGGATCCGGCTTTAAGATCGTCTAATATCAATGATTATCAGATTAGAGGGATTTATTTTCTTCCTAATTTGAGGTATGAGATTCATCATAAAAACTTAAGTGCATTTGAGTTCTCCTGCCGTTATGAATATCTGGATACGAATTATAAAATTAATTCTAATCCAAGGCAAACCATTACACCAATGCTGGGCTTGGAGTTCCTCAAAGATTATGGTGCAAGAATCCAGTTGGGGATGCAGTTTGACCGATACAAAAACCAGACGCCTAATACAACGCAGTACAACAACAATCTTTTTATAATACAGGTACAAAGCAGATTTTAACCGATTAATACAATCATTATCATGAAAGAAATTAACATCAGAAATGTAGCCATTACAATTGCCATTGCGGTTTTATTATGGTTTATTCCGGTACCTAAAGGCGTTACAGAAGATGCCTGGCACCTGTTTGCGATTTTTGCAGCCACTATTTTGGGGATTATCCTCAAAGCGGCACCGATGGGAACGATGTGTATGCTTGCTTTAGGCGTTACGGCGCTTACACAGGTATTAGCGCCGGGTGATGCCGGCAAGTCGATTACAAAAGCATTAACAGGCTTTGGTGATAAAGTGATTTGGCTTATAGGGATTTCGTTTTTTATTGCCAGAGGTTTTATCAAAACTGGTTTGGGCAACAGGATTGCTTTTCTCTTTATCCGTATTTTTGGTAAAAGCTCTCTCGGTTTGGCCTACGGGTTGGGGCTTGCAGATCTATGCCTTGCGCCGGCTATACCAAGTAATACTGCACGTGGCGGTGGTATCATTTACCCGATTATGAAGTCTATGGCCATTAACTTTGGCTCGCTGCCGGACAAAGAAGAAACGCACAGGAAACTCGGTTCGTTTTTAACGTTGAATAGTTATTATATGAATCTGATAGCCTCGTCTATGTTTTTAACTGGGACTGCCAGTAACCCGATGTGCCAAAAGTTTGCAGCCAATCTGGGGATTAACATCACATGGATGTCGTGGGCCGAAGCTGGTTTTCTGCCAGGCCTGGTAGCTTTCTTTGTAGTGCCATTTGTTTTATACAAACTTTATCCGCCTGAACTCAAAAAAACAGAAGACGCGCCCAAAGTAGCTTCACAAAAACTGAAAGAGATGGGGCCAATTTCTAAAAATGAATGGCTGATGCTTCTCGCGTTCTTCATTCTTTTAGGGCTTTGGATTTTTGGAGGTGCGTTGTCTATTGATGCTACTACCACTGCTTTTATGGGGCTTACTTTGTTATTGTTAACTTCTGTACTGACCTGGGAAGATGTAAAATCCGAAAAAGGAGCATGGGACACCATTGTTTGGTTTGCAGTGCTTGTGATGATGGCCAGTTCACTGAATGATCTTGGGTTTATAGGCTGGTTCAGTGGCCTTATCAAAACAGAAATATCCGGTTTGAGTTGGCAGGTGGCATTTCCGGTCATTGTTATTGTTTACTTTTTCAGCCACTATATATTCGCCAGTGCAACAGCACACGTTGCAGCCATGTACGCAGCGCTGTTGGGCGTAGGTGTAGCGGTAGGTGTGCCGCCAATGTTGCTGGCTATGATGCTTGGGTTTGTGGGTTCAATTTATGGCGTTCTTACACAGTATGGTCACGGCCCGGCGCCAGTTTTCTTCGGAAGCGGTTATGTGGATCTTAAAGCCTGGTGGCTTCGGGGCTTAGAAATTGGTGTGGTCCTGCTTATCATTTATATGGTTGTAGGCGGACTTTGGATGAAAGTTCTTGGTTATTATTAATCTTTAAAACAAAATTATGCTATCTACATTATCCAGGAAAATGCTTATGTGCCTTACGGGGCTTTTCTTAAGTTTTTTCCTTCTGATACACTTTCTGGGAAACCTGCAGCTGTTTCTTCCGCAGGAGCAGGCTCATTTACAGTTTAACACCTATTCCCATTTTTTATCAGGCAATATTATTATCAAGATTGTTTCTTATGTGTTGTACGCCAGTATTATTTTACATGCTGTGGACGGCCTGATTATTACAATCAAGAATAGAAAAACACAAGGTAATTATCAAAATGACCGCCGTGCAAGAGCCAGCAAATGGTATTCACGCAATATGGGGATTCTGGGTACGATACTCTTGATTTTTCTGGTGATTCATTTTCAGAATTTCTGGTATGTTTACAAATTTGGTAGCATTCCACTCGATAGTAATGGGAATAAGGATCTTTACATTCTGGTTGTTACTGTTTTCAAAGAATGGTGGTATGTGGTTATTTATGTATTATCTATGATTGCTTTGTGTTACCACCTTATTCATGGCATTTACAGTGCAACCCGAACATTGGGCCTGTTTCATCCCAAGTATGTAAAGTGGTTTCATAAAGCTGCTGTTGCTTATGCCGTGATTATCAGTCTTGGTTTTGCGATCATGCCTGTTTATGTCTTTTTTACAGCCAAATAAAAATGAAAAATTATGATTCTAAACTCAAAAATACCAGAAGGCCCTCTTGAACATAAATGGGCCAATTATAAAAAAACAGCCAAAATTGTAAATCCTGCCAACCGGAAAAAGCTGGATGTTATTGTTGTGGGTACAGGTCTGGCAGGCAGTTCCATTGCAGCATCTCTGGGCGAGATGGGCTATAATGTAAAATCATTCTGTTTCCAGGATAGTCCCAGAAGAGCACACTCAGTTGCTGCGCAGGGTGGCGTAAACGCGGCTAAAAATTATAAAAATGATGGCGACAGTGTTTACCGGATGTTTGTGGATACCATAAAAGGTGGTGATTTCCGCGCCAGGGAAGCTAATGTTTACCGTATGGCAGAATGTTCACTCAACCTGATAGACCAGGCTGTTGCGCAGGGCGTCCCGTTTGGGCGGGAATATGGTGGTTATCTTAATAACCGTTCCTTTGGTGGTGTGCAGGTCAGCAGGACCTTTTATGCAAGAGGGCAGACCGGGCAACAGTTGCTTTTGGGAGCTTATCAGGCTTTGCAAAGGCAGATTGGTAAAAAAAGCGTGCAGCTTTTCTCCAGGCACGAGATGCTTGACCTGGTTGTTGTAGATGGCAAAGCACGAGGCATCATTGCCCGGAATCTGGATACCGGCGAGTTGGAGAGGCATGCTGCCCACACCGTAATCCTGGCCACGGGCGGATATGGCAAAATCTATTACCTGTCAACACTGGCCATGGGGTGTAATGGCTCAGCAATCTGGCGGGCGCATAAAAAAGGGGCGCTGATGGCTTCGCCAAGCTGGATTCAGATCCATCCCACATGTTTACCACAATCCGGAGATTATCAATCCAAATTAACGTTAATGTCAGAATCCCTGAGAAACGATGGCAGAATCTGGGTTCCCATGAAAAAAGACGATGCCAGAGATCCTAATACCATTCCGGAAAATGAACGTGATTATTATCTGGAACGCCGTTATCCGGCATTTGGTAACCTTGCGCCAAGAGACATCTCTTCCCGCGCTGCCAAAGAAAGAATTGATGCCGGTTATGGTATTGGGCCACTTAAAAATGCCGTGTATCTCGATTTTTCCAAAGCTATCAAAGAGCAGGGCAAGAACAAAATTCAGGAGAAATATGGCAACCTCTTCGATATGTATCTCAAGATTACCGGATATGATGCCTACAAGCAGCCGATGATGATTTCGCCAAGTGCCCATTTCTCGATGGGTGGTTTGTGGGTAGATTATGAGTTGATGACGACTGTGCCTGGTTTATTTGCTTTGGGTGAAGCTAATTTTGCAGATCACGGTGCCAACCGATTGGGTGCCAATTCTTTGTTGCAGGCTTCTGTAGACGGTTATTTTATTGCGCCTTATACCATTGCCAATTATCTGGCCAATGAGATCAGGACAGGTAAAATAGCATCGGATACTCCGGAATTTGATGAAGCAGAGAAAAATGTAAGACAGCAGATCGATCAGTTTATTAATATTAATGGGACAAAAACGGTGGATTATTTCCATAAAACATTGGGTAAGCTGCTTTATGATTATTGCGGATTGGCAAGGAATGCCGAAGGCCTGCGCTATGCCATTGCTGAAATTAGAAAACTGAAAGAAGAGTTTTACAAAGATGTCAAAGTCTCAGGATCCGGTAATGCAATGAATGCCGAACTGGAAAAAGCCGGCCGTGTGGCAGACTATTTTGAGATTGGTGAGCTGATGTGTTACGATGCCCTGACAAGAAATGAATCCTGCGGTGCGCACTTCCGCGAAGAGTATCAGACACCGGATGGTGAAGCCTTGCGTGATGATGTACATTACCAGTTTATATCCGCTTGGGCGTGGACAGGAGAAAATAACGAGCCGGAGCTTGTTAAAGAGCCTTTGGTTTTTGAAGAAATACAACCTACAGTTAGAAGCTATAAATAGAAAATTATGGATTTACATCTTAAAATATGGAGACAGAAAGACCGCCAGTCCGAGGGTAAATTGGTCAATTATGATCTGAAAGATCTAAACGCCAACATGTCTTTTCTGGAGATGCTGGATACACTGAACGAAAAACTGATTTTAAGTAACGAAGAACCTGTAGAATTTGATCACGACTGCCGCGAAGGGATTTGTGGCCAGTGTGGTATGATGATTAACGGCATTGCGCATGGCCCTCTCAAACATACGACGACCTGCCAGTTGCATCTTCGTTCTTTCAAAGATGGCGAGACTATTGTGATAGAACCCTTCCGGGCAGAAGCTTTCCCTGTGAAAAAAGACCTGAAGGTAGACCGTTCTGCCTTTGACAGGATTATCTCTTCCGGAGGCTTTGTTTCTATTAATACGGGTCAGGCGCCTGATGCTACAGCCATTGCCGTAACACACAAAACTGCGGAGGAAGCCTTTGATTCGGCGGCGTGTATTGGTTGTGGTGCCTGCGTGGCGACCTGCAAAAATGGTAGTGCCGCTTTGTTTACGTCGGCTAAAATTACCCATATGGTACTGTTGCCACAAGGGAAGGAGGAGCGGGATGAGCGTGTCCTGAATATGGTGAATCAGATGGATGCCGAACATTTTGGGCACTGCTCTAATACTGAGGCTTGCGAAGTAGAATGTCCACAAGGTATATCGGTACTCAATATTGCCAGAATGAATTATGAATACAACAGATCTTTGTTTTTCAGAAAGAAATAATGTCTTTTAATTGATCTGATTACAATTCATCTGTCTTTTTGATTGCAGACGTAATGCAATTTTTCCAATAAAAAATGTCAGTTTTATATTGGAGGAGTTGCATTTTTTGTGGTTATTCATTTTGTTTTTTTACCAGCAGGATCCAGTCGTTATCAAGCATTTTGTAACCCTGGTCATATACAAAAAAATACTGGGCGCCATTCTTATAGGTAACGGGCTGTGTTACAAAATCAAAGTCAAAACCGGCAGATAGAAGTTTTTGGCGGCTGATTTTTGTTTTTCCTTCCGGGTTATTTTCAGAAAGGATACGGTAATTTTTGCGGAGTTTGTTATTTACATTCCGCATAAAGTTGGTGGTGGTTTTGTTCTGCTTGTTATTGAATGCATTGCGGCAGGCATCAGAACAGAATTTTTTATCAGATCTACCGACGATTTTGTCGCCACATTCCGGGCATGTTAAGTTCTCCATGGTGTTTTTGTTTTAGGATATAAGTTTTATAAAATATTTGCAGAAATCTTTATTCAGTATTTAAAATAATTCAGATATTAATTTTTTTTAAAAACATTGATTTTAATCTTTACTCAAAATGACCATTTGGTAATTATCACCAAATGACCTGGAAAATAGAGGGTTATAATCTTATTCTAAGTTAAAAATAATTTTAATATAAATTTAGATTAATATAAATATTCGTTTACAAACGCTTACAAACGGATATAAATACTTTTTAACCGAATCTTTTTTCCACTGTTTTGAAACTTTGCATCAGGAAAACCGGGAAACACGACAACAGAATCCGGTTTTAAATGTCTAATTTCAAAAAACAATTTATTATGTCGTTAAGAAACAAAGTGACATTAATTGGTCACACAGGCAAAGATGTAGAAATCTTTAATTTTGAGAACGGGAACCGCAAAGCGACCGTTACGCTGGCAACCAATGATTATTATACCAATTCTAATGGTGAAAAGGTGGAAGAAACCCAGTGGCATAACCTTGCTGCTTATGGCAAAACAGCCGAAATCCTGGAAAAATATGTCCCAAAAGGGAAAGAGATCGCCATAGAGGGAAAACTCACCTATCGGTCTTATGAGGATAAGGATGGAGCTAAAAGAACAATTACAGAAATCAGGATAGAAGAACTTCTCCTGTTAGGTAACAAGTGATGCGAAGAGGAGAAGTTAGCAATAACTTCTCTTTTTTCTTGATTTTAAGGTAAAAATAACATTTCTGTCTATTGAGGTTAAAAGTTTATCTCTTACATTTGTTATATGCTAAATGATCAGAAAATTGAAAAATTCCGGCAGATTGTAGAAAACAAATTTCAAATCTACAATTCTCTCTTTATGAGTTTGCCGTATGATAAAATGACGAATATCGGGATGCTTCTTCCTTTTCTCTACGAGGAAAGCAGAGAGGGTTACCAGCTTGGGAAATCTCCGGAAGATATTGTGGAAGAGTTTTTTCAGAAACATACCGATCTGGAAACCGAAGAGCAGAAAACCGAATTGCTTTTTAAAATTATCCAGTATATAGAACGACAGGTTGTACTGTTTGACAGTATAGAGGATGCGGCGTTTCAGCAGCTGCATCATGAGACCGATACGGGAACTATTCTCAATATGTATGACAGGGCGACACAGGAGTACCACCTGACGGCGATCCGCAAAAAGATGGATGATTTTGCCATCAAGATTGTGTTTACAGCGCACCCGACCCAGTTTTATCCTAATGCCGTGCAGCGCATTATCCATGATTTGAGAGATGCAATTATTCATGATTCAGTCACTCAGATCGATACTTTGCTTCAGCAATTGGGCAAAACACCTTTCGTTAACAAAGAACGGCCAACACCGCTGGATGAGGCTATGAGCATTATCTATTACCTGCGCTATGTCTATTACCAGAGTATTGGTGAGCTTTATAAAAAAATCAAACAGGTTTTCGGGACTTCTAACTTTACGCCCAATCCGGATATTATCCAGTTAGGATTTTGGCCGGGTGGCGACCGCGATGGTAACCCATTTGTGACTGCGGATATTACGTTACAAGTGGCCGAAGAACTGCGGATTTCTATTCTCAAAGATTATTATGGGCATCTTAAAATTGTCAGACGCCGACTGAGTTTTCGTGGAGTTTCTGATATTTTGGATACTCTTAGCAAGACTATCTACGCTGCTATTTTTCAGAAAGAGATTAAGATTTCTGCCGATGAAATTATTTCTCAGCTCAACGAGGCTGAAAAAATACTGGTGGAGGAACATAACGGTCTTTTCCGTGATGTGATTGATGATTACCGGGATAGGGTAAGGATTTTTGGGACGCACTTCGCCACCTTGGATATCCGTCAGGATAGCAGGATTCATCAAAAAGTGATGGATGATATTTATACAAAAGTTTCTGGTTTACCAGCTGATGCCAAAACACCGGATGAGAAAATAGAATTTCTTTTGAGCAGTAGCGCCACGCTTAATCCCGGAGATTTTGAGGACGAAATGACCTGTGAAACGTTGAAGAGTATTTATAATATCAGGAAAATTCAAGACAATAACGGTGAAAGAGGTATGCACCGTTATATTATTTCAAATTCTGATGAGGTCAAAGATGTGATGAATGTCTATGTTATGATGAGGCTCTGTGGATATGCTGAACATGAAATCAATATCGATATTGTGCCATTGTTCGAAACGATGGAAGGTTTGGATAAGTCTGAGGAAGTGATGAAAACCTTATACAATGACCCTGTCTACCAAAAGCATCTAAAGAAAAGACACAACAAACAGATTATTATGCTGGGATTTTCTGATGGTACCAAAGACGGTGGCTATCTGAAAGCCAACTGGCAAATCTATACTTCCAAAGAGAAACTGACCAAAATATCGGAAGATAATGATGTAAAAGTTATTTTCTTTGACGGCCGCGGCGGCCCGCCTGCAAGAGGTGGCGGCAAAACCCATGATTTTTACGCCTCGCAAGGCAATACAATTGCCAACAATCAGATTGAGCTGACCATACAAGGGCAAACCATTACCAGTGTCTTTGGAAATAAAGACCAGGCCAAATTCAATTTTGAGCAGTTGTTGACAGCCGGTATAGAAAATGATGTCTTCAAAAGTCATAAAAAAGATCTGGATAAACATGAGAGGCAACTGATTACAGAATTAGCAGACATCAGTTACAAAAAATATTCTGACCTCAAAGCACATCCAATGTTCGTCCCTTATCTGCAGGAGATGAGCACGCTGGAGTATTATGGGCGTACCAATATTGGCAGCCGCCCAAGCAAACGCGGCGCAGGATCTGAGCTCAAATTTGAAGATCTGCGCGCTATCCCTTTTGTAGGATCTTGGGCGCAGCTGAAACAGAATGTTCCGGGCTTTTTTGGATTTGGATTTGCCTTAAAATCATTGAAAGACCAAGGAAGGTTTGATGAGGTTGAGGCACTTTACAAAGGTTCTGATTTCTTCAAAACTCTGGTGCTGAATTCTATGATGTCTATGAACAAGACTTATTTCCCGCTCACTTATTACATGAGAAATAACCCCAAGTTTGGTGAATTTTGGAATGTCCTGTTCTCAGAATTTGAACTGTCTAAGGAAATGATGCTGGAACTGACGGGTTACAAAATCCTGATGCAGGAAGAACCACTGAACAGAAAATCTGTGAAAATCAGAGAAAAAATCGTTTTGCCGCTCCTTAGTATTCAGCAGTACGCACTCATCAAACTACAAAAGAATGAAGGTGATCGCGACACTTATGAAAAACTGGTGATGCGCTCTCTGTTTGGGAATATCAATGCCAGCAGAAACTCTGCATAACTTTTCTGATCATAAAAAACATACGCCTCAGCATTGCTGAGGCGTATTGGTTTGTGGAAGTAGAGTATTGAAAAATTCAATACAGTTTTTGATCCGTCTCGCAGAAGAAACTGTTGCGTTTTGATTTTCCGGTTATTTTGCTGGTGAGGGGTTTTCCGCAGATTGGGCAGGTTTTTTGGTGATAGGCCTGCCAGTGTTTTTTAAGAGTATTGTTAGATTTCCATTTCAGGAAGTCGAAGCTGTAAATTCTAGCTTCCGAGATCAGCGCATTGAGTTTTGCAGCAGGCAAATGACCAGTCACACTTTCAGGATGCACCCCAATTCTGAACAAAACTTCATTCTTAATAATATTGCCTACGCCGGAGAAAATCTCCTGATCCAGCAGTGCATCACAAACCATCATGTCGGGGCTGGCTTTTAGTTTTTGTTTGGCTTTTTCAGGATTCCAGATATCGCTCATTACGTCGGCTTCCCAATCGATGGTTTTCAAAATATCAAGTGGCAAAAGCTTTACAGAGCAGGTGTAGAAATAGGCTTTACCATTTTTAAAGCTTAAGGCCAACCGCAGATTTTTGTCGGGTTTGGTCTGCTCATCAACCTCATAAGACCCAAACATCAACAGATGGATCCTGATGCAGCAATCATCCAGTATCAGGTAGGTTTGTTTGCCGTACAGCCTTATTTCCTTAAGTATTTTGCCTACCAGTTGTTTTTTATCAGGGATCGAAGATCCTGCGGCTTCAAGAACTTTTTTTCCTACAAATTGACTGAGGTTGTCTTTCATCAAAAGAATGGATGGACCTTCTGGCATAGCGATATTTTTTATTGAAAAATCAAATATTATTCCGCTAAAAATAAAATATCCCTTATTTTTGACCTCGATATGGATCTCAACACTATTTTTACAAACCAAAGGACGGGAAATAATCCGCGTACAAAAGCTTCCAGGACAGATTTCCAAAGGGATTTTGACAGGATTATTTTTTCGTCAGCATTCAGGAGGCTGCAGAACAAAACCCAGGTTTTTCCGCTTCCGGGCAGTGTTTTTGTGCATAACCGCCTGACGCATTCGCTGGAAGTTTCGTCCGTAGGGCGCAGTTTGGGCAGTATCATTGGTGAGTTTATCCATGATCATTTTATCCATGATCTTAATGATGATTCTCAGAATTTTTATCTTCATAATTTAGGTAATGTGATAGCTGCAGCCTGCCTTTGTCATGATATTGGCAACCCCGCTTTTGGGCACTCCGGCGAAGATGCCATTGCCAGCTACTTTGACAGAAACGAAGTGGATTTAAAATCAAAATTCCACGAAAAAGAGTGGTCAGATTTGGTTAATTTTGAAGGGAATGCCAATGCTATAAGAGTTTTGGCACAACAACAGCAAGGGAAAGATGCCGGCGGAACGCAGTTGACGCTGACTACTTTGGCGAGTATTGCCAAATATCCCTGCGAAGCCATTGCGAAAAAGAAGGGCGTCCTGCACCGTAAAAAATTTGGATTTTTCCAGAATGAGAAAGATATTTTCCTACAGATTGCAAGCGGTACCAATTTGATTTCTGAGAGTCAGGATCCTTACATTTTTAAGAGGCATCCCTTTGTTTGGCTCGTAGAAGCAGCGGATGATATTTGCTATAATATCATTGATATGGAGGATGCACACCGGCTTGGGATTGTGTCTACCGCAGATTGTAAAAATCTTTTTTATGAACTTGTTAAATCTGAGACCGATGATATCAGCAGGGTAGAGCGTAAGCTGGATTCCATCAGTAATGAAAACGAAAAAATATCTTATCTGAGAGCTAAGGTGATCAATGCTTTGATCAACAAATCGGTAGAACTTTACAAGTCTAATCTCAGCCTTATTTTTGATGGTAATCTGGATAAAGGCCTGTTGGATATCTATAAATCAGAAAACAAAACGCTGCAGGACATAGAGCAGTTTTCTATTGAGAAAATTTACAATCACCGCGCGGTTGTGGAGATTGAGAATGCCGGTTATAATGTAATGTATGAATTGCTGGATCATTTTATCCCATCTATCCTTAAGTCAACTGAGGCAAGAAAGTCTTATGATAAAAAAGCCCTGAAACTCCTTCCAAAGCAGTTTTTCTATGAAGAAGGATCAGACTATCAGAAAGTTTTGGGCGTTGTTGATTTTGTCTCCGGCATGACGGATAATTATGCTACCGACCTCTACAGAAAAATAAAAGGGATAGATATCGGGATGACGATGTAACTAGATGAAAAAATAATAGATAAAGGCTTCAATCAAGCTGTTTTAATCTAAAAATCTATCATTAATTCTTTTCAATAATTAAGTTGATGCGTGATAATTATTAAAAGAGATCATAACTTAATTACAAACTGAAAAATATAATTCATCGCTGATGAGGCAGATTTTACAGATTCAAATTTGAGTATCTGCGAGAATTAGAAATAATCAGAAATCATTTAAATAAAGAATATTTGTTGATATCATGATATCTTATGACCTCTAATTATTAATATATCTCAAATAATCATTGATCAATTACCAATCAGTTCGCAATCAAAAACATCTGTAAAGTGTTTTTTGATTTTGCTTTTCACCTCTTCAATATCTACATCTTTTTCCAGTTCTCTTTTTAACGAAGTGACTTGTTTATCGGTAATTCCGCAAGGGATGATGTACTCAAAATACTTCATGTCGGTATTTACATTCAGGGCAAATCCGTGGATGGTAACCCATCGGGACGCTTTTACGCCCATAGCACAAATTTTTCTGGCGTATGGTTTTCCCACATCCAGCCAAACGCCGGTTTCACCCTGTGAGCGCTCACCCTTTAGGCCATATTCTGCAATGGTACGGATAATGACTTCTTCCAGATCACGCATATAGCGGTGGATATCTGTATAAAAATTTTCAAGATCCAAGATGGGGTATCCTACAATCTGGCCAAAACCGTGATAGGTAATGTCGCCACCACGGTTCACTTTTACATAGGTCGCGTTGATTTCTTTCAGTTTATCCTGATTGGCAAGGAGATTTTCCTCATGTCCGCTTTTACCAAGCGTATAGACGTGCGGATGTTCTACAAAAAGCAGATGGTTATCGGTCATTTTCTGATTTTCCGGATGCTCTCTGTTGGATATTTTGGTTTCTAGGTTTTTTTTCAGTAATTCTTCCTGATAGTCCCACGTTGGTTGATAATCTTGGGTTCCTAAATCCTGAAAGGCTACTTTTTTATTGATAAGAGTGTTCACTGCGGTTGCATTATTTTCACAAAAATACTCATTATTTTACCAATTTACAAAAAAATAAAAGCCACCCGAAGGTGGCTCGTAAAGAATAAAATTAGAAATATAATTTACTTAATGATTAACTTTTTGGATTCAGTTTGTCCGCCATAGTTGATCTTCACAATATATACGCCTGATGATAATCTGCTAAGGTCAAGTTCTTTTGCTGAGAAACCGGTTTGATTGGCAATAGCGGTTTCAAAAACTTTTTTTCCTGAAAGATCAAAGATTTCTACATTACCGTTTTTAGAAGCGGCATCTTTGATATCAATAAGAATGTTAACTTTTTTGTCCTCTTTAGTAGGATTAGGATAGATACCAAAACTTCCTTTTTTACCAAAATCGGCTACTGCCATTTCTCCGGTTACATTTTTGTATTTGAAGAACATATTACCTGTAGTAGCGCCACCGTTAGCTGTAAAGTAAAGTCTGTAGTATGTACTTCCTTCTTTTACATAGTATACGACATCTGAGTAAACACCTGTTGTTGGTTTCCACGAATGCCCAATGGTTGTTATGTTTTTGGAATAGGCTGTGGAAGCTGGTGCAGTAAATGTTGATGTAGCCTGAGTCTCTGGTTTTACATAAGCAACACTTACGTTAGGTGATTGTATAACACCTGACAATCTGTACATCTGCTGCCCGCCGTAGAAAGTCCAGTATCTTGTAAACATCAGATCCCAGTTAGCTTTAGCAGGTTCCAGATTAGCAACTTTTTCGCCTGTAGCAAAAGAGAAGTAGTTGAAAAATGCATCATCGGTTCCGCTTGGCACTGTTCTAGTCTGGGTTGCATCCCAGGAAGTCCCATTCCATTTGGCGTACTTAAAGGTATAGCCACCATAATATTCATTAATGAAGAATTTATAATAGTTTTCATTACCATAATCCAGCACAAAAACCACTTTCCCTATAATTTTGTGGGTGGCAATGTCATAGCTACCCCAACCGAAATTAAAGTTGCTTGCAGGTAAAAGGGTCGCATTGTCAAACGCGCCGTCTTCCAGAGCTGTGGTCTGATCAGGATTGTAAAGCGGAGTTCCCCAGTTGCCTTTATCTGCCGGTGTTACAGTATCAAATGCTGCGGGATCGGCGGATACCTGATAAACCAAAACGTTATTAGCATCGTTAACTCGTTCTCCAAAAGACATAGATGAGTTTCTGTAAAATGCAATATCCCATCCGGTTGCCGGCTGGGAAACTATATTGTTAGCAGAAAGATCAAAAAATACCCTGTTGGAATAATTGGACCCCATGGTAAGTTCAACTTGTGTGTAACCCAGTTCGTCTGTTTGTGAAAGCACAGTTTGATTAACTGTAAAAGCAAGTAAACTTGCCAAAAGTAGTTTTGTTTTCATTTTTAGATTATAAATTTTAAAAACGTTATTTAGAATTGTTCTACAAAAGTATATAATTATTTTTAATCATTCTAAATAAAATTTTATATTTGCAAAAATTTTTTTCTATGAATAGGAAGATAATGTCTGTGGCAGCACTCTTGGCAATCAGTTATGCTTTTGCGCAAAAAGATTCTCTTGGCCAGAAAAATATTGAAGAAGTTGTTTTGACCGGGCAGTACAATCCCCAGTCTGTCAACAAGTCGATGTACAAGGTAGAGGTTATCAATGCAGAACAGATCAAAAATATGGCAGCGACCAATGTGGCAGATGTTCTCAATCAAAGTCTTAATATTCTCATCATTCCTGATACAACTTCCGGCAACTCTACTGCAAATATTATGGGCCTGGATGGCAGCTATGTCAAGATCCTGATAGATAATATCCCGGTGGTTGGTGATACAGGGCTGGGCAGCAATATAGATCTTACCAAGCTTACCATCAGCAATGTGGAAAGGATAGAGGTAGTGCAGGGCAGTATGGGTGTAGAGTATGGTAATGGTGCTTTGGCTGGTATTATTAATATTATCACAAGAAAAAATGCATCCAAAAAAATCAGCCTTAGAGCATTGGTGCAGGAAGAGACTGTAAGGGATACTTACGATATCCGAAAAAAAGGTAAGGGCAGACATATCCAAAATATTAATATTGACTATAACCTGGATAAAAACTGGTTTGCGAATATTAATTTCAATCATAATGATTTTAATGGATACGAAGGTGGTAAGAACGGTTACAAATTTTTTTATACAACACCTACAGATAAAAGAGGATACGACTGGAACCCAAAAGATCAGCTGGATGGCAGTGCGCTTATCAAATACTCAAAAAATAATACCACATTCTTCTATAAGCTCTCTTATCTCAAAGAAAAATTCTACTACTACAGCCCGGATGCTGAGAGAAAACCTCTGAATGACGGCAACGGAGGCGCTACTTATCTTGCCACAGACCGGGAATATAATACAGACCGATGGATTCACCAGTTCAACATACAATCAAAACTTGGGAATATCCGCTATAACGGTGATTTCTCGTACCAAAGCCAAGACAGGAAATACTTTGACTATGGCTACGATGTCCCAAACAGACAGATTTTAAATGAGAACCAGGAACAGTCTTATTACAAAACCAATGTGATCTATTCCAGAGGGATGTTCAGTAACTTTCTCAATAACAGGACTTTTGATTTTCAGTTAGGTTATGAGTTGGATCATACCAGTGGTTATGCCTCCCTGATTGCCGGCGAATTTGATGGTAATACAATCAAAAGAAAGATCTTTACCTACTCTAATTTTTTATCAGCGGAGTGGAATATCACAGATAAATTATCAATTCGGTCAGGTGCCAGACTATCCCTTAACGACAGCTTTAACAATCAGTTTAATTATTCGGCTACAGCAAAATACAGGACTTCTGCCCATTCGGATATCCGCGCCTCGTTTGGAACCGCCAACCGTTATCCTACTTATGACGAGTTATATACCTATTTTGTAAATATCAATCACGATTTACAGGGTAATCCTGATCTAACACCGGAAAAGGGCAGAACGTTCGGCCTGTTCTGGAACCACGTGTTGACTAATACGGGAAGCTGGAAGATCAATTACAATACCAATTTTCTATATGTGGATGTGAAAGACAAAATCGATATGATTTTGATGGATGTTAATTCCAGCACCTACAGATATTACAATTTGGATTATTACAGAAATATGATGCTGTCTGCTGATGCTAATTTTCAGGTCAACAGGTTGTCATTTGGGGTAAGAGCTTCGTTAAATGGCGTTTCCCAAAAGTTTGATGAAAAATCGGCCCCGTCCGATATCAACTATTATTTTCAGGCAGGAGCCAACGCTAATTACAGGCTGAAAAACTGGGATACTCAGTTTTCACTTTTTTACAAATTTAATGGTGAAGAAAAAAAATACAGAAACTCCGGCGACATAAAAAACCCTGTGTTTGACATAGGAACCGTCCAGTCATTCAGTATGATGGATTTTATCATCAGTCAGCCTTTTTACAACAATCATCTGGAGTTTTCTCTGGGTGTTAAGAATATATTTGATGTAACTAATCTTAATGATACAACCTTATCATCACAAGGCCATTCTACCACCACCAGTAGGCTCTCTTTCTACGGAAGAAGCTACCTGGCCAGATTAACTTATCAATTCTAAAAACAAATTATGAGACTAATCAAGATACTTTTCATAGCTGCTCTAGCCAATATAACGCAATCCTGTCTGCCTGCGGATGAAGACCCAGTTGCAGTATTGCCAATCACGGGAGACGTTGTGGATCCTGTAGTAGGCGGTGCAAGAGAGCAAAATCAGGTTTGGATAGATCTTACAGCGCCGGACAAACCTTCTCAAAATCTGAGAACAGACTGGGATCTTGGATTTTATACCGGCGATGAGTATCGTGTGGTTATCAATGGCTCTATAGCAATGGCGGTAGGTAAAATACCTAATGCCAATGATATTGATGCGGTGAAGTCCTCGGATCTTACCTCGCTGATGGACCTTGTGCAGTTGGGGACTTTCGATGTATCCAATCTTCAATATGTTGATAATCCAAATGGCATGTTTCTCACACAGACAACAGGCATTGCGCCCGTTAGCGAAAAAGAGAGCGATAACCCAATCTATCTTGTGAATATGGGAAGAAAACTTGCAGATGCCAATTCCGTTATTGCTCCGGGTTCTGCTTTGCTGGCAGGGGATACCAGAGGTTGGAAAAAGATGCAGATCATCAGGAACGGAACCACTGGCTATAAAATTAAATTTGCCGACCTCAATGCAACACAACATCAGGAATATATTATTACCAAAAATCCGGATTACAATTTTAATTTTTTCAGTTTAGAAAATGCAAAAGAGGTGATGATACAACCCAGGAAAAAAAACTGGGATATCGCCTTTACAACATTTACCAACGAAGTCTTTAGCGGTACCGAGAGTGCGGGAAGTTATTTTTATGCAGATTATGTGATTACCAACATCACAGACGGAGTGGGCGCTTATCAGGTAAATGTCCCTGCCGGGCAGAATATGGATCAGTTTTATGCCAATTATAAAATGAAGGATGTTGACGCAGTCAAATTTATCTTTAATGACCAGAGAGCGATTGGCAGTAACTGGCGTGTGACGGCAGTACCGGGTGGCAGCAGCCCGCATATTCAGGGTAACGTTTTTTTCATTATTAAAGATGCCGAAGGTTTTATGTTCAAACTGCGTTTCAATAAGATGTCAGACGATAAAACCGGTGAAAGAGGACATCCCCAGTTCGAATATGAACCACTTTAAAAATAGTAGATAAACATTAATACAATAACTTATGAAAAATATAAAATTAGCTGTATTATCAGCAATACTTTTAGCCGGCGTTTCCTGTAAAAAAGAGGATACAAAAGCCGTTGTTGCTAATGAAACACAAACAGAGAATCCTGTTTCTAACCAAAAAATTGTCAGTATCAGTGGGGGTGTTACAGAGATCGTTGCAGCCCTTGGCCATGAGAAAGAGATCGTTGGGACTGATGTTACAAGCACCTATCCGGAGAGTCTGAAAGCAACAGCTAAAGACCTTGGGCATGTTCGTTCTATGACGATTGAGCCTATTATGGCGCTTAACCCAACCTTGATTGTAGCGTCTGATAAAGATGTAAATCAGGATTTGTTGGCAAAGATCAAATCTTCAGGAATCAAGTCGGAAGTTTTCCATCAGGAATTTACAATCGACGGAACCAAAAAACTGATTGAGCAGGTTGCTAAAGCGTTGGGGAATACAGATTATCAAAAACTGAATGATAAAATTGATGCTGACGTAAAACAAATTCAGCCTATTGCCAAGAAACCAAAAGTCCTTTTCATCTACGCCAGAGGCAATATGCTGATGGTTGCAGGTAAAAATACACCAATGGCTAATATGATAGAGATCGCAGGCGGACAAAATGCTGCCAATGGTTTCGAGGATTTCAAGCCTTTAACGCCAGAGGCGGTTGTTCAGGCTAATCCTGATGTACTTTTGTTCTTTACAAGCGGACTGCAGGGTTCTGGCGGATTAGAAGGTGCTCTCAAAATGCCTGGCGTTTCCCAGACTAATGCTGGTAAAAACAAAAAAATCATCGCTTTGGATGGCGGATTACTTTCGTCCTTCGGGCCAAGAGTCGGAGAAGCGGCATTGGGCTTAAACAAATTATTAATCGACTCTTCCAAATAAACAATCTCGAAGAGCTGATTTAACAAAGCACAGGATGGTAATCCTGTGAAAAGAGATAAAAGAACCAAAGGGTTTAATATCAATTACCATAGGTAGAACTATGGGAAAATAAAGTATTTTGAAATCAAAAAGTCTTACATTTTACACCATCATCGGCATCATACTTTTGGTGCTGATGATGGTTTTGTCATTAGATATTGGTGTTTATGATTTTGGGAAACTGTCTTCCTACGATGTGTTTTGGAGATTCATAACCAATGATTCTTCTCTTTCTCTCAGTGAGAAATATGTTATTTGGGAGGTACGGGCTTCGCGGATCATTATGGCAGTGCTAATTGGCAGTATGTTAGCCGTTTCGGGAACCAGCCTTCAGGGGATGTTTAAAAATCCTTTGGCAACCGGCGATCTGATTGGTTTAACCTCTGGTGCGACACTTTTGGCGGCTATAGCCATCGTTCTGGGGCATACATTTCAGGATTTCCTTCCGGAGTGGATGCGGTTTTCTCTGGTGAGCATCTCAGCATTTGTTGGTGCGCTGTTATCCATGATTTTGGTTTACAGGATTTCAACTTCAGGCGGAAAAACCAATGTCGTGATGATGCTTTTAAGTGGTGTGGCTATTACAGCCATTGGCTTTGCCATTACAGGGATGCTGATTTACATATCCAAAGACGACCAGTTGAGAGACCTCACATTTTGGAATCTCGGCAGTCTGGCTGCGGCCACCTGGACAAAAAACGCTATTTTATTTGCTGTTTTAGTCATTTCATATTTCATCTTACTGCCCAAGGGAAAAGCTCTGAATGCCATGATGTTGGGCGAAAAAGATGCACAGCACCTGGGGATTAATGTAGAAGGGCTAAAAAAGCAGATTGTTGTTCTCACAGCATTGATGGTGGGGACCTGTGTGGCTTTTTCCGGGACGATAGGCTTTGTAGGGCTGATTGTCCCATACATTCTAAGGCTGTTATTCCGGTCTGATTATCATTTTATCCTGCCACTATCAGCCATTTGCGGCAGCATTTTGTTGTTGTTTGCCGATACGCTCAGCAGGACAATTGTTGCCCCGTCAGAATTGCCGATTGGTATTTTAACAGCAGTGATGGGCGGGCCGATTTTTATTGCTATTTTGTTGAAATTCAAAAATAATCTAAGATGATAAAAGCCCATCAGATTAATTATCAGAATCAGAAAGTCAGCATCCTGAACGGGGTTGATATCAATGTAGGTTATGGTGAGTTTCTGGCGATTGTTGGCCCTAATGGTGCCGGGAAATCCAGCTTGTTGAATGTGCTCGCTAATGAAATCAAAACCGATAAAAAGCAGGATATTTTTTTCAAAGAAAAAATCCTTTCCACCTGGAGCCTGGAAGAATTAGCCCGGCATAAAGCCAAATTTTCCCAGCACAATGCACAGGATATTCCGCTTGTGGTAAAAGATGTGGTGATGATGGGGCGTTATCCTTATTTTAATTCTCAGCCTCATTCAGAAGATGTAAAGTCTGCTGAAAAATCGATGGCAGAGACCGATGTTACACACCTCCAAAACAGAGATTACAACTCGCTTTCCGGTGGAGAAAAGCAAAGGGTACACCTTGCGAGAGTCCTGGCTCAACTGGATAATGATGTTGCTCACAGGCTTTTGTTTTTGGATGAACCTCTTAACAATCTCGATATCAAGCATCAGTACAAAACATTAGAATTAATCAAAAAATTCACGCAACAGAATAACAGCGCCATTGTGGTTCTGCATGACCTGAATCTGGCTGCACGTTTTGCAGATAAGATTTTGCTAATGGGTAATGGCGAAGTTTTATCTTATGGCTCTCCGTCAGAGGTTTTTACACAGGACATGATCAGCAGCGCGTATAATTTCCCCTGTACGATATGCAAACATCCTGTGCATCAGGATACCATGATTTTATTTGGGTAGGTAAATTAGAACTGCGTCGCCTGTAGAATTGACGATATAATATTAGATAACAATCAAAAATAAATTAATATGAGCACTTTAATCAATAATTTAAAAGAAAAATGGGAAGCTCTGAAGACCGGGAATCCTCATCTTAGAATAAGAAATGCAGCACAGGAATTAGGCGTTAGCGAAGCAGAACTTTTGGCAACCAATGTAGGCGAAGGCGTTACTGTTCTTAAACCGGAATTTGCTGCACTTCTACAGGAGATTGAGAAATTAGGTAAAGTAATGGCCCTGACCAGAAATGACGAATGTGTGCATGAGAGAAAGGGTATTTATCAAAACCCGGATTTCACCAATTCGCATGGGCAGGTGTTTGTGGGTGAGGATATAGATCTAAGGATATTCCTTAATTCTTGGAAATTTGGATTTGCTGTGGTGGAAGGTGACAGAAAAAGTTTTCAATTTTTTGGCAAAGATGGCCTGGCGCTTCACAAGATTTATTTGACTAATAAAAGCAATGAGGCCGAATTTGATGCTTTAACAGAACAATACAAAGCCGAAGAGCAGTCTCCTGAAATTATCACAGAACCAATTGCTGAAAAACCTGCTGAGAAACCGGATACTGAGATTGATATCTCCGGATTCCAACAGGCATGGAAAGATCTGAAGGATACCCACGATTTTTTTATGATGACCAGGAAATTTGGTGTTAGCAGAACGCAGGCGCTGAGGCTGGCGCCAGAAGGTTATGCGGAAAAAATTGATAATTCAAAAGTCGTCAACCTGTTGGAAGATGCTTCTGAAAAACATGTTCCAATTATGGTTTTTGTCGGCAACAGAGGGATTATTCAGATTCATACAGGTGAGGTGAAAAAGACACTTTGGCACCAGCAATGGTTCAACGTGATGGATCCGGATTTCAACCTTCACTTGGATACGACAAAAATTGCTGAAACCTGGATTACCAAAAAACCGACTGAGGATGGTGAGGTGACTTCGGTAGAAGTTTTCAATAAAAATGGTGATTTTATTGTTCAGTTTTTCGGCAAAAGAAAACCAGGAAATCCCGAACTCCAGGAATGGAAAGAGCTGGTTGCAGCTTTGTAATAACAAAATAATTATTATTAATCCAAAGCCGTTTTAGAGTTATAATTGACTTGATAACGGCTGTTTTATTTCATTGTCTATGAATAAGTTATTGCTTTTAATTTTGATGATTAATTTAAGTGTTCTGAATGCTCAGGATTTTGATGCTTATAAGTTTTATAATAAGAAATCTAAAGAGGATTCTCCTAAAGATCTTATCAGGGATTTGGCAGGCTATGATGTGGTTCTGATTGGTGAGCATCATGACAATTCGATTAATCACTGGCTGGAGAAAAGAATAACCGAGGCTTTGTTCGAGAAGAAAAAAGGTCAGGTTATTTTGGGAGCCGAGATGTTTGAGCGAGATAATCAGCCCGCTCTTTATTCTTACCTCGCGGGAAAAATCGAAGCCAAAAATCTAAAAGATTCCGTAAGGCTTTGGAAAAATTATGAGACCGATTACAGGCCTTTGCTGGATTTTGCAAAAGAGAAAAAACTGAGTTTCATTGCAACCAATGTCCCAAGAAAATACGCATCCCAAACTTCAAAAAACGGAATTGGCAGCTTAAATAACTTACCCGAAAATGAAAAAAATTATATCGCCAAATTACCAATAGAGGTGACGCTGGAAACGCCGGGTTACAAAGAAATGAAATTCCTGATGGGCGACCATGTTGACGAGATGAAGCTGATGAATTTTGTCTCTGCACAGGCGGTTAAAGATGCTACGATGGCAGAATCGATTTTTCTAAACCTGCGTCCCGGTACCACTTTTATCCATTACAGCGGTGATTACCACAGCAAGCAATATGGCGGAATATACTGGTACCTGAAGAAAAAAAACCGAACCTGAAAATCGCGGTTATCTCAGTCTTTGAATCAGAAAAGCCTGTACTGTCCTTACCCGAAAAGGATTTTATTCCGACAGAATTTAATCTGATTATTCCTGCAGATATGGCGAAGACGTATTAATTTTACAGATTTTCCAAAATACTTTTTCTCATATTTGTATAAAATTTAATCCATGCAGACTTTACTTTTAGAGGACGATCCGGTTTTGTCATCAGAGATTGCGCTTTTCCTGGGATCCCGATCGGTCAAAACAGACATTGCGGACGATGGTGAGAAATTCCTGGAATTGTTTTCAGCAAAAAAGTACGATATTTTCTTGTTGGATATCAATGTCCCTAAGATCAATGGTTTGGATATCTGTAAAAAAATACGTGAGACCAATGCCGACACGCCGATTATCATTATCTCAGCCTACGATGGTATCGAGGAAAAAAAAGAAGCTTTCCTCAGGGCTGCAGATGATTACCTGGTAAAACCCTTTTTGTTGGAAGAACTGCTGCTAAGGATCAATTCGCATTTGCGCAAGATAACACCCAAATCAGATGAGAAGGAAAAAATTGTAGTAGATGACCTGATCATATATCCCGAGGACAGCAAGGTGTTCCGCGGCGGCGAGGAGATTGTGTTGACGGTAAAAGAATTTCAACTGCTGGAGCTGCTTGCAAGAGCCAACGGCCGTACGCTGTCCAAGCAATATATTTCTGACGAAGTGTGGAAAAACCAGTTTCAGTCTACTAATAATGCTATAGAAGTGTACATCAACTTTCTCAGGAAGAAGATTGATAAAAACTTCAAAACAAAATTGATCCATACCAGGCCTGGTTTCGGTTATTACCTTAGCCCGCTTTAACAGGTTATCATTGATCTGATCATTTATTAATTTCAGCATGTCTCTCAAACGCAAAATAGCCATTAGTCTCAGCATCGCATTCTCCATTATTTTTGGGGTGATGATGTTTGTGATATACGTCTCGTTCCGCGATTTTCGGAGAGATGAGTTTCGGGAACGTTTTCAGAAAAGGCTGGTGTTTACGGTTAGTTTTATAGCAAAGTCTGACGATTTTGAGAAAGAAGCACCTTTGTTTTTTGATGAAAATTCTGATAATGTCCTTCTGAATGAAACCATCATGATCTTCAATGGTCAAAAAAAACTGATCCACAGCACACTCAAAGACAAAAAGGTCAGCTGGGATGAGAACCTTCTCAACCGGCTGGATTCTGAAAAAACAATTTATATAGAGAATTCGGTTCCCGAGATCTATGCTGCCCTGCGGAATATTAATGGGCAAAACTATTACATTCTCACCAGTGCCAAAGATGTCACCGGACAGTCTAAGCTGGCTTTTCTGGAGTATATTTTGGTTTCATGCTACTTTGTCAGCATTTTGCTCATCTGGTTTTTCAGCTATTATCTGGTTTCAAAATTCCTGCAACCGCTGGAGACGCTGGAGTCTGATATGTCCAATATTACGGTTCATGAGCTCACAATCCCTGTACAGGTGCCCAATTCGCATGATGAGATTGGCGTTCTGGCTAAGTCTTTTAATTTGATGACAAGCCGTCTTAACGATGTTTTCCAGTCGCAGAAAGATTTCAACTCCAGTGCGGCACATGAGATGCGCACACCGCTCACCAGGATGGCGTTCCAGCTGGAAAACCTTATTCAGCTGGAAGATCACTCGCCCAAAACAAGATATACACTCACGCAGATGCTGCAGGATGTTTATCAGTTGTCAGATCTTACACAGTCGCTGCTGTTGCTGTCAAAATTTGATAAAGAGGCCATAGCCAGTGTTTTTGAAGATGTTCGGATAGATGAGGTCGTTTTTGATGCCTTTGAGGTAGTCCACCGCAACTTCCCAGGCTTCAAGATCGATTTTCAGATCGACAATGAGAGTATTGCCGATGCGGATCTTACCATAAAAGGTGTGCAATCTCTGTTGGAGATCACTTTTATTAATCTTTTTAAAAATGCGGCGCTGTACTCGGTGGATAATGAAGCTGACATTGTTATCCGGGAAACCGATTACAGTATTATTATCAAGGTCTTTTCTAATGGGTCTGTAATTGCGGAAGAAGAGCGCGACCGCCTTTTTGACGCTTTTATGCGGGGCAGCAATTCTCAGAACCGGACAGGGTCTGGGCTTGGCCTTAGAATTGTGAAAAGGATACTGGAGTACCATAAAGCAGAAATCACTTACTCCGCCAGCGCCATGAATCAAAATCTTTTTACATTGGTCTTTAGCAAATATTCTGAGGATTATTAAAACTGCACAAACCATAGTTTAAGGAGAATTAGTTTTGCGAGAATTTGATCTAAGAATTACTTTGAATCAAGGAACTCCCTGAAAATTTGTTGGAGCTTTATATTGGTTGAAGTGTGTTATTGCAGTATTTAAATTTTTGTAAATCAAGTCGTTAATATGTGTAATTGCTTTCAATAATTATCTTCGGCTGACAATTAAGTTTTTTTTAAGTTGCATTTAAGTTGGTTTTAATTTGATTTTTTCAATTTTGGATTTCCAAAATCACAAGAAAAAAGAACAATGAAAAACTTACTCACGGCATTGGTGCTGTTGCTGGCTCTTTTCTCCTGTTCCCAAAAGGAAAAACCTGCTCCAAAATTAGAAAAAGGTTTTGAACTCAGCAATGCAATGCTCAAGAGTACAACGTTTGCCAAGGCAGCATTATCAAGTATTGAAGATGATTATCAATATACTGGCGTCCTGGACAAAAGCAGACTGCATGTTACACTCCGTATCAGTCCAAATGATCCTGGTAAGATAAAAGTTGGCGATACTGTACAAGTAATTTCTCCTAATCATCCGCAACAGAAAGTCAACGCAGTGATTGAGAAAACAGATGCCTCTGCAGGAAGACCGATGAGCCTCGCCATGGCCAGATGCATTAATCCTGTAAAGGTTTCGGAGCCTAGCGAAGCATTGGAAGTTCGGTTATCAAGAAAAAAGGAGACTCTGGCCTTGGCGTTACCTGCCAAAGCAGTGATTAAGGATAAAAACAGATATTTTGTTGTGGTCTACAAATCACAAACCGATATCAGGATCAGGGAAATAAAACTTCTTAATCATAACCTTTCTACAATATACATTGTCTCTGGCCTGGAAAAAGGCGAAATGGTTATTACCAATCATCAGTTGTCTATCTACCGTTCCTTGGCCAACTGATCATTATATATCTAAGAAACTATACCAATAATCTGAGTTATAGTTTTTATTTTGTTCTCAATTATTGTCTTGTCCGCCAGGTTTCCTGAAGAACAATTTTTACAGCCTTCAATATTTTTATCCTGCTCTGTCAACAATTTTTTATCTTTGGAAACAAAAATTATTACCATGCGCAATTTTACTATCGTACTGCTCTTAAGCGTCTCTACATCGCTGTTTTCACAAAAATTCAGCAAAGAAGAAAAACAGCTCATTCTCTCTGGTGATAACAAAACTGCATTGCCAATATATCAAACCGATAATGAGGCACAGCACAAGGTTTTACTTAACCAGTCAGAAACGATTTCTCCAAAAGATAAGACGTTGCCCATACTTATCCAAAGGATGCGAGCGGCACTTTCTGCAACAGACGGTGGTGTGGGGATTGCGGCTCCACAGGTTGGTATTAACAGGAGGGTTGTTTTGGTACAGCGGTTTGATAAAACCGATTTTCCGGTAGAGTATTTTATCAATCCAGTAATTATCTGGCGTTCGCAGCTTTTAAACAAAGGACCGGAAGGCGATCTGTCGATCGATAATTTTCGGGATCAGTTCTACAGGAGTTATAGTATTCGGCTGGAATATTATGATTTGGACAACAAGAAACATGACGAAATGGTGGAAGGCTTTACAGCGGTGATTCTGCAACACGAGATAGATCATCTTTCCGGGATTTTAATTTCTGATAAATTGCAGAATGAGAAGGACTTCCAGTATATGGAGATAAAACTTTATCAAAAGTCGAAAAATTAGGTCTGATTTTTGGATAGACCGACAATATTAATAAAACATCAAACTATGAACTTCATTATCCGTTTGCTAATTACTGCAATCTCTGCATTTTTATTGAGTAAGATCCTTACCGGTGTCCATTTTGACTCGTTTGGTTCCACCATTATCTTTGCCATTCTGCTGGGTATTCTCAACGTATTTGTAAGGCCAATCCTATCCATCTTGTCATTGCCAATCACCATTGTAACCTTGGGGCTTTTTTCCTTTGTTATCAATGCGCTGATTATTCTCCTTACCGATTATTTTATGGATAGTATGTATGTGGATGGCTTCTGGTGGGCATTATTGTTCAGTATACTGCTATCGCTGGTAACATCGCTTTTCTCTACCTTTTTTGAGACTAACGATTAAAAAAAAAAGCTTCCCACTCAGGAAGCTCTTTTTGTTTAGCAATCTGTCCTTATTTTTTCACGGCACCGAAAACCTTTTCTAATAGAGAGGTTGTGCGCAAAGCCGAATTATTACGGATTCCACTTTCTTTTTCTGCTACCATTTTGAACACCCCGTTGATGGTTTCTGTAGTAACGTACTCATTAAGATCTGTTGTTACAGCCTGTCCGGTAAACGTATTGTATTTTGAAATAATGTTTTTCCAGACAGTATCTGCACCCACTTTTCCCAAAGATGCCTGAACTTTTGGCTCGAATGCAGAGAACAATTGGCTTTGTGTTTTGGTCTGCAGGTAGCTGGTTGCGGCATTATCACTACCCAGCAGAATATTCTTAGCATCGGTAATGGTTATCGTGGTGATGGCGTTGGCAAAGATTGGTGCCGCTTCTGTAACGGCATCTTCTGCTGCACGGTTTAATAATTTTACGCCCTGGTCTGCCAGACTTCCCAGCCCGATACTCCTCAGGGTTGTATCGATTTTCTCAGTTTCTCCGGCATTAGGATTTTTACCATTTCATTTTTGTAAAAACCATCGGTAACTCCTAGTTTTTTAACACCTTCTGTGACACCCATGCTGAGTGCTTCTTTTAACCCGGAAGATATTTGCGAGCTTGTCAGACTGCTAAGGTCTGCAGTGGTCTGCGGTGTCGAGGTAGTGCTGGTAGTTGTATTTTTTTGACCAACTTTGGACAGGTCTACACCGGTTTGGTTTTTAACAGCTGACTTAAAAACGTCCAGCAATTGTGCATTGGCAGAGACCGAAAATAAAAGTCCCACAGCCACAATATAAGTTTTTTTTCATTATTGGTTTGTATTGAGGATTAGATAACAGAATCCATCCAATGTTAAACTGAATTTTATTTAAAAATCAGAGTCAGCCTGTTAATTTTGGTTCCTAATATATACATCATAAAGATCCTGTCTGCGGTCTGTCAATGTTTTTACGGCACCGTTGTAGTGCAGCTCTTTCAGAAGGTTAAGGTCCACATCTACTATCAGTGTCATCTCTGTATTAGGCGTGGCTTCACCTTTGATGGCATTGGATGGGAAAGCAAAATCCGAAGGTGTAAAGACTGTTGCCTGCCCAAACTGAATATCCATATTATTAACGCCCGGTAAGTTACCCACACATCCTGCAATAGCAACATAGCATTCGTTTTCTATAGCTCGGGCTGCGGCACAGTGTCTTACCCTAGTATAGGCATTTTGCGTATCGGTAAGGTATGGTACAAAAAGGATTTTCATGCCCTGGTCTGCCAGGAGCCGTGGAAGTTCCGGGAATTCTACATCGTAACAGATGATAATCCCGACTTTTCCGCAGTCTGTATCAAAAACCTTGATCTCATCACCGCCTACCATACCATAATATCGGCGTTCATTGGGTGTAATGTGTATTTTGCGGAATTCGTCTATTTTACCATCGCGGTGCATCAGGTAACTCACGTTGTAGAGCTTGCCGTCTTCCAGGATTGGCATACTGCCGGAGATGATATTTACGTTGTAACTCACGGCAAATCCGGATATTTTTTCCTTGATTTCACCAGTAAGCTCAGAGAGTTTCTCCATAGACTCACGCTCGTTAAGATGATTAAAAGGCGCCAGAAGAGGCGTATTGAAAAGCTCCGGGAAAAGACAAAAATCCGACTCATAGCCGGCTACAGCGTCCACAAAAAACTCAACTTGTTTATAAAAATCTTCCAGGTCCTTCAGTGGTCTCATTTGCCACTGCACCAGCCCCAGGCGGATGACGCTGTCCTGCATGGTGTTTTTCTTGGCGGTGTAGTAGATGTTGTTCCATTGCAATAGTACTGCGTATTCTTCGGATTCTGTATCGCCTTTTAGGTAGCCTTTCAGGATTTTAACCGGTGAAAAATTATTGCTGAGCTGGAAACTGAGAACAGGGTCATAGATCTCTTTATTCCTTACCTTGTTAATATATTCTCTGGGAGTGAGCTCTTTGCTGTGCAGGTGATAATTCGGGATCCTGCCGCCAATGATGATTGATTTGAGATTCAGGATCTCGCAGAGCTCTTTACGCGCATCATACAATCGTCTCCCCAGCCTTAGCGAACGAAATTCCGGATCTACAAAAACCTCGATCCCATAGAGTACATTCCCGTTATTGCTATGCGTGTTGAAGGTCTCATTACCAGTAATCTCCGTATAAGTATGCTGATCGCTGAACAGCTCGTACTGTACAATAATAGACAATGCCGCTGCTGCCAACTTGCCATTCACCAGGATGCAGATCTGGCCGTCCGCAAAGATGGATGTTAGTTTTTGGATATTCCGTTTGCTCCATGTATTGTCATCAATGTCAGGATAAGCTTTTTGCATGGCTTCATCCAATTCTTCATAATCATCTACACTTAGCTTTCTTATTTCTATCTGCATTATTTGTATTTTATTTATATTAATCTTTTGAATTTACAAAATTAGCAAAACTTATAATCATCAATCCGTTATTGCGCTATAAGTTTTTCTTTACCGGTGGTTGTAAGTCGTTGTTGTGTAAACTATCATTAAGTATAGTTTTTTAATAAATCTTCTCTCAGCTTCCTCATGCCTTCCGTGGCAGTTGTACGGTAATAATTTTCTTTTTTGGTGAAAGAAACGGTATTTGCCGGTTGTGGATCGATGACAAAAATTTCGCATGTTGCCGGGACATATTGCACAAGGGAAGCCGCCGGATAGACCTGCATCGACGTTCCGATTACCAGAAAGAGGTCTGCGCCGGAAGCTGTTGCAATGGCATGGTCCATCTGTGGCACCATCTCTCCAAACCAAACGATATGTGGGCGCAGCTGAGAACCGTCTGCGTGAAGATCACCTATATTAATATCATTTTCCCAAATCATGATGTGATCTTCGTGTGCAGAGGACCTGACCTTTTTCAGTTCGCCATGCAGGTGTATAATGTTGGAAGATCCTGCACGCTCATGCAGGTCATCCACATTTTGAGTAATAATGTGAACCTCAAACTCATCCTGCAGCTGTGCCAGTATTTTGTGCGCTTCATTAGGCTGTACATCCTTTAGCTGTTTTCGCCGGAGGTTGTAAAAATCCAGTACCAGCTGAGGGTTTTTCGCAAAGCCTTCCGGGGTGGCCACATCTTCTATCCGATGGTTTTCCCATAGCCCGTTATGATCCCGGAAGGTGCTGATACCACTTTCTGCAGAGATGCCCGCGCCGGACAGTACCACCAGTTTTTTCTTCATGCCTTGGATGTTTTGTTAAAAATATAAATTTAAAATTAATATTATCCTTTTTCCTTATTGATATTGCGGCCCAACAGCTTCTTCATGTACAAGGCATTTTCTATAGCGGCTGTTCCCCATGTATTATTGAACATGATATAGAAATCCTGATCATTTGCTTTTATTTTGTCCGCAATGCCACTGAGAAAATCATCCGAATAAGCTGATTTATAAAGCGTCGGTTTGCCATGCAGCCGGTAGTAGACTGTTGTTGGATTTGTAATGATGAGATCATCCGGTATTTTCCCCGGAAAGCTGACACCGCAGAAGATCCACTGTTTATTTCTGAACAGGCTGAATACTTCATCATTCCACCAGGAGCTGTGCCGAAACTCCACTGCGATAGGGAAGTTGGTGGGCAATGTTTCTGATAACAATTTTATATGGCTCTCTGTGCAATGAAAAGAAGCCGGAAACTGGATGAGAAAGCCAGCCAGCTTACCCGTGATATGTTGTTGTATATAATCACAGAATGCAGACAGTTCTTCTCCTTTACCCTCCGAATATCCAAAATGAGAGATGCTCTTGGGGATCTTGATATAAAAGCTGAAGTGCTCGGGGGTCTCATCATACCACTTCTGTAAGGTTTTAGCAGTTGGTTTTCTGTAAAATGTACTGTTGATCTCAACGGTATCGAAGCTTTGAGAATATAATTTTAAGAAGTCCTTGTTCTGAGCGTCGGATGGGTAAAGTGTGCCCTTCCAATCGGTGTTGTAAAATCCGGAGCAGCCAACATGGTATTTTTTCATTTTTAATGTAAAATAATTTTTGTGCCAACAGGTACAATTTCAGTTTGTTAACATATTTTATGATAATGAATGATATTTATCATACCAAAATAGTATGAAATAAATTTGGATAACTCAAAATTTTCAAATTATTTTGCACTGTGATTAAGAATTGTTGTCATACTTATTAAGAAAGACCGAGGGACCTGACCCGCAGAAGTCTTAACAACCTGCCTCTGGTAAGGTGTTACATTCAGCCTTTGTAAAAAGGGAAGATAAGTTAAAAAGATAGTACAGATATATTAAACATATCCTTTGTAATGCTTCTTTCGGACTTGTCTGGAAGAAGTTTTTTTTATTTAAAAACGTAAAATTTAGAATATATGGATCAGAAAATTATTATTAATTCCAGAAAAGGATTGGTGCTTTCAGCAGCAGTTGTTTTCTTCTCAGGCGCCACATTGTTACAGGCGCAGGAAGCTCAACCGGTAAAAGACACAGTGTCTGACAAGCAGATTGATGAAGTGGTGCTGGTAGGCTCCAGAAGTGGAGGCCGTTCCAAAGCTGACAGCCCGGTTCCTGTAGATGTCTTCAATATCAAAGACATTCAGCAGAGTTTACCTCAAACCAATATCAATCAAATCCTGAATAGCATTGCACCGTCTTTTACTTCTACCATCCAAACGAATGCAGATGGGTCAGACCATAGCGACCCGGCACAGCTAAGAGGTTTGGGGCCAGATCAGACCTTGGTATTGATCAATGGGAAAAGAAGGCATACTTCGGCGCTGGTAAATGTCAATGGTACACCGGGAAGAGGAACTGTGGGAACAGACCTGAATGCTATCCCGGCTTTTGCACTCAGCAGGATCGAAGTGTTGCGCGACGGTGCGTCTGCACAGTACGGTTCCGATGCCATTGCCGGTGTGATGAACCTCCAGCTAAAAAAGGATACCGGAAAACTGACAGGGCAGTTCAACTACGGCGGTTACCTTACACCGGCTGCTAATGACCATACCGGCAACTATGACGGGCAACAGTTCCAGGTGGACCTTAATTATGGTAATAAGATTGGCAAACGCGGTGGTTTCTATAACATCACCTGGTCTTCGCAGTTTCGGGATCCTACAAGAAGGGCGGGAACAGAAAGTAATACACTTTACAATGCCTACAATGCGATCGAAAAGAGAGCTGCAGAGAACGGCGTTAATCTTTCTTCCTATTTCAATAATATTGGTAACCTGAAAGGGACGCCGGGCGAACAGGATTTTGTAAACCTGATCCATCAGTATGCGCAGGGTGTTGGTTATTTTGGGTCTGTCAACGCACCAAACAGTAATTCTACACTTGCATCGGGGATACAGTCTGCCAATACGATAACTGCTTTACAAAGTATTCTGTCTGCTGATGTTACCAATCAGGAGTTGGATTACAGAGGACAAAGCAGAAAAGATTTTAACCAACAGGTTGGTCAGTCAAAACTGAATAACCATCAGTTGTTTGCCAATATAGAAGTCCCTTTGAATGATGACTGGAAGGTCTATACCTTTGGTGGCTATTCCAATAGGAATGGCTCTTCCGCAGGCTTCTACAGAAGACCCAACCAGGCAAGGACGTTCACAGGATTGTATCTGGACGGTTATCTGCCTCAGATCCATACACTCATTCAGGATATTTCTTTGTCGGCAGGTATCAAAGGCCAATGGGACGGTTGGAATGTAGACCTCAGCAACACATTCGGGCAAAACTCTTTTGATTATACCATAGAAAATACAGGCAATACCAGTTTGCGTTTTGCATCGCCAAGCTCTTTCAAAGCAGGTGGGCTGCAGTTTTTACAAAATACTATTAATTTAGATTTCAGCAAGTCATTTGATGTTTTGGATGGTATTAATGTCGCTTTTGGTGGTGAGCAGAGACACGAGAATTTCCGTATCAATCCGGGCGAAGAAGCATCTTACACAGCTTATGACATCAATGGCAATGTCCAAACACCATCTACGCCGGCTTCCTTAAAACCAACCGATTTCTTTGGCAACACTCTGGCAGGCGGATCTCAGGTTTTTGCAGGCTTCCGCGAAGCTAACAAAACTAACAAGAACAGGAATGCTTATGCCGCTTATGCCGATGTAGAGTTTAACTTCACCAACTGGCTTCTGGTAGATGCGGCCATCCGGTACGAGGATTACTCCGATTTTGGATCAACTTTTAATTATAAACTGGCTTCAAGGATCAAACTGGCCGATAACTTTAACTTCCGTTTTGCGGGGTCTACGGGCTTCAGGGCACCTTCGATTCACCAAATCTACTATAATACAACTTCCACATTGTTTACAGATGGTGTCCTGAAAGAAGTAGGAACCTTCAGCAATGATTCTGACTTTGCAACGGCATTCGGGATCCCAAAACTGAAACAGGAAACGTCCAAATCTTTGAGTACAGGTTTTACCTACAAAATTCCGTCGCTTAATCTTAATATTACAGCAGATGCCTATTTTATCAGGATTGATGACCGGATTGTGCTGACAGACCAGTTCAACAGGCCAACTGATGCACAGGTTATAGCGAATCCTTCTTTAGCAGATATCCAGCAGCGTTTTGACGCCGTGGGCGTGAATGCGGCTCAGTTCTTTGCCAACTCTATCGATACCGAGACCAAAGGCCTGGATGTGGTTATCAGCCACAATTACAGGAACGGTGCCATCAAACTGAATAACGATTTTGCGATTAATTTTAATAAAACGCAAAAAGTAGGGGATGTTCACGTATCGCCTGTGTTACAGAATCTGGGGTATGAGTCCACTTATTTCTCAGAGAAATCAAGGATCTATCTGGAAGATTCTGTGCCAAAAGTTAAAGCCAGTCTTTCCAACAACCTAAGCTGGAACAGCTTCAACTTTTACCTGCGAAACACCTACTACGGCAAAGTGTGGGGCGCCGATATCGTAGATGCCAATTTTGACGGTATTATACTGCCTAATGAGCATCAGCTGATTTCTGATAAAATTATCACCGATTTATCTATTGGCTACGATATCAGTAAGAATTTTAATCTTACCATAGGTGCCAACAACCTGTTTGATATATATCCGACCAAAAACGTACCCGCTTCTACCAATAACGACCAGTTTATCTACTCCAGGTCTACATCACAGTTTGGGCAGAATGGCCGCTACGTATTCAGTAAGTTGACGGTCTCTTTCTAAGAAATTTTTTTTAGGTTTTTTATTTTGTTTTGAAAGCAGCATCGTGGGATTTTCCACGGTGCTGTTTTGGTTTATAAAACCAGGAGCCTCCTGCTAAGTATTTTTGCTGCAGCCAATCTGTTGCCAAGGCATCTGTTTTTACCGTTTAAAAGCACTAAGGTACCAAAGAAAATCCTATCCGCAACACCCGTGACCGGTTCTGACCGGTTCTGACAATTATTGCATAATGCTGAAGACGATTTTGGGGTTTTCTTCGGGTTTTCTTCGGGTCTTCTCCCACAGAAGTCCCATAAAAGCATGCTTTTCCCGAACAAAACCCGAACGATACCCGAAGAAAACCTCAACAAAAACGCATAAAAAGTGATGACGGGTTTATGACTATAGGATAATCCGGTATTCCTGAACTCTTTAAAAATGTGAAGTTTCCCTTATTTTTTGATTCTCGCAGATTCCTCTGATTTTGAGGATTTTTAATTATATGTCTTTGAAAAGAATTAATGGTATAGTTTTATGCTAAAACATTTTGTTTGCACATCTTTTTATCTTTTCTATGTTATCTTTCATTTACATAAAACTGCAGAATCTGTAAAATCAAAGAGCACAACTAATTTACTGGATGTTATTAAGTTGCATTCTCTGTGATATTAATCAGAAGATGATTTTTGTATTATTATGGAATTGTGAGAGCCTCAGAATGATATTTTTAATGCCAGCAAGAGGCTCTCGGGGCAGGTTGTTTTATAACTCCAGTTTTGCATTGTTAAGTCTCAGAGAGTTCAGGATCACAGATACTGAGCTGAAGCTCATGGCTGCTGCGGCAATCATAGGGCTTAGCAAGATCCCGAAGAATGGGTAGAGAAGGCCTGCCGCCAACGGGATGCCCAGGATATTGTAGATAAAGGCGAAGAAAAGGTTTTGTTTGATGTTTTTCAATAGTTTTTCGCTCAGGATTTTTGCTTTGGCAACCCCCAAGATGTCGCCCTTTAGCAGTGTAATCTCTGCGCTCTCTATGGCAGCATCGCTGCCGGTCCCCATCGCAATCCCAATGTTGGACTGGGCCAGGGCTGGTGCATCATTGATGCCATCCCCCGTCATTGCTACAATTTTACCTTCCTTTTGCAGTTTTTTGATTTCGTTCATCTTGTCCTCAGGCAGGCAGTTGGCCTTGTAATCACGGATTCCCAGGGTGTCGGCCACTGCTTTTGCCGTGCGCTGGTTATCGCCGGTCATCATAATGACCTGGATGTTTTGAGAATGAAGATAATCAACAGCCTGTTTTGAGCTTGGTTTGATATTGTCAGAATAGCTTAAAAAGCCTAAGATTTTCCCGCCTTTTGCAAGGTAAGAGATCGTCCTGGCTTTGTCTTCGCTCTGTGTTGTTTTTTGCTGTAATGCCTCTGGGATTACGATGTCAAAATGTTTCAGTAAGGCCTCATTACCCAGGAGGATTTCCTGATTGTCAATAATACCCTTTACACCTTTCCCGGATAAGTTTTCGAAGTCTGAGACCTGCTCATAGTGGATATCAGCAGGATCAGCCTGAGCTTTTTTGAAAGTATCCAGAACGGCATTGGATAAAGGGTGATCCGAATTTTGGTTAAGGGCAGCTGCCAGTTTCAGGATATCGTTTTTGTCGGCATTGTCAAAGGTCTCGATGTGGTCCAGACTTGGTTTGCCTTCGGTAAGCGTCCCGGTTTTGTCAGTAATCAGGACATTGATTTTGTGCATCTCTTCCAGCGCCTCGGCATTTTTGATAAGGATGCCGTTTTGGGCACCTTTCCCGATACCTACCATCAGGCTCATTGGTGTCGCCAGGCCAAGCGCGCAGGGGCAGGCTACAATCAGCACGGCAACGGCATTTACAAATGCGTAGATCATCTTGTTCTCACCCCCGAAAACAGACCATAGGACAAAGGTGATGATTGCTATTGCTATGACTGCAGGAACAAATATTTTGGAGATTTTATCAGCCAGTTTCTGGATCGGGGCTTTGCTGCGGCTGGCTTCGTTCACCATTTTGATAATCTGGGACAGCAGCGTTTCGTCGCCCACTTTTTCTGTGACCATCAGGAAGGACCCATTGCCGTTAATAGTGCCGGACGTTACTTTATCGCCTGTTTTTTTCTCTACCGGGATGGGCTCGCCGGTAATCATAGACTCGTCTACGTTGGAATTGCCATCTGTAATCTTGCCGTCTACAGGGATTTTTTCGCCCGGTTTTACGCGTAGGATGTCATTAATTTTAATTTCTGATAAAGGGACTTTTTTCTCTTGTCCGTCGGTGATTAGGTTGGCGGTATCCGGCGAAAGGTTCATCAGGGCCTCGATGGCTTTCCCGGTTTTCATATGGGCGCGCGCTTCCATCATCTGTCCCATAATAACGAGGGTAAGTATCACACAAACCGACTCGAAATAAAGTGGCGCATTGCCGCCATGTGCCAATTCGTGTGGCAGGATGTGCGGGAAAAACAAAGCCACCAGACTAAAAATAAATGCAGCTGCCACGCCCAGCGCAATCAAAGAAAACATGTTGAGGTTCCAGGTTTTGAAGGACACCCAACCACGCTTTATCAGGAACCAGCCTGCGTAGAAAACTACCGGAATGCTGAGTATCAGTTCCAGGATCCCCTGTAATTGATGCGAAAAAGGCCAGCTGATAAACATCCCGCCCATGGACAGGATAAATACCGGCACCGAAAATCCCAGGGCCAACCAGAACTTTTTTCTTAAGCGTTTGTAAGTTTCGTCCTCGTGGTCATTGTTTTTTGATGGTATAGGTACCAGGTCCATCCCGCAAATGGGGCAGCTGCCCGGCTCATCTCGGATGATTTGCGGATGCATAGGGCAGGTGTACTGCACCGATTTTTTTTCGGGGATCTTTACCAGATCCATCCCGCAGACAGGGCAGCCGACATTGGAGTCATAGACTTTGTCACCCTCACAAAACATCGGGCAGTAGTACTTGCCTGCGTTTTTATCGGTTTCAATTGTTGCTTTTTGGGAGTCGGGATGATGGCTGTGGGCCGCAGATTCAGCATTATGAACCAACTCAGGCGTGATTTTTTCCAGATGCATGTGGCACACGGGGCAGTCGCCCTTTTCATTGTAGACTTTATCTCCTTCGCAGAACATAGGGCAGTAATATTTGCCGATGTTATCTTTGAAGTTATCAGGAAGGTTTGTTTTTGAGTAGGTTTGCGGTTTGTTTTTGTGGTCTTCCCGTTCTTCTATCGGGACCAGAAACATATTGCAGACCGGGCATCTGCCGGGCTTGAAATAGAGTTTGTCCCCCTCACATTCCATGGGGCAATAGTAGACAGAGCTTGGTGATATTCTTTGGCCGGGATGCGGATTGTCGTGATTATGATGATGGTTTTCCATTATAGTATGTTCTTTCTACAAATTTCTGAAAAATAGATGCCAATCACTTATAAATAAATGGGAAATTGTTATATCGCGACAATTTATATTTTACTCAGGTTCTGTTTGGATCTTATCCAGGGCAATCCTTTTTCTCTCCTTAGAGTTTAGGAACTGGGTAGGAGATAAGCCTGTGATCTTCCTGAACTGCGCAGACAGGTGCTGCACGCTTTTGTAGCCTAGTTTCTGGGAAATCTCCGTTAGGTTACGCTCTCTGTAAAGGAGTAATTCTTTTACTTTCTCGATCTTTTGGAGGATGAAATAGTGCTCCAGCGTGACATTTTCGTTTTGGGAAAAAAGCTTTGAAAGGGCACTGTAATCCCTGTGTAATGCGGAACTTAGGAATTGTGACAGAACGAAATCATCGGGCAGGTCTTCTTCTGATACTTTCTGGATAACCAATGTTTTTATTTTCTCGATCAGCTTTTGCGTGGCGTCTTGTACAATTTCGAAGCCGATGGATTTCAGTTTCAGGTCCAGGTTTCTAAGTGTATTGTCAGAAAGATGGTTTTTAGTCTCTGCTTCGCCTAATGAAATTTGGCTGACATCGATACCCATGTTGTTGAATATAGAGTCTACTGCAGCAATGCAGCGGCTGCAAACCATATTTTTGATAAAGATCTTCATTGTACGAATTTAAGAAATTAGCATGTAAGTTTCAGGGCTTTCCATTACACTTGTAGGAAATTCATTATATTTACGCCACTATCCACTGGAAGACTGGTTTCGTATTCTGGAAGCGAATCAAGGTAAAGAGGTTGATTAATAATGATTTAACAAGGTTTTTGCATTTTTAATAACAAATAAATTTTATAATTCAAAAATAATCGTACCTTGCGACAAATTATATTTGAAATCAATGATTTGTTCTTTCTCTTTGTTGTTTTTCCTAATCTATAATTTTAAAACAACATTTTTTATAACTTAATTTTTTTAAAATGAACATTTTTGTTTCAAACATCAATTACGCAACTAAAGATTATCAGTTGCAGGAATTATTCGAAGAATTTGGAGAAGTTTCTTCTGCAAAAATCATTACAGACAGAGAAACCGGAAGATCCAAAGGATTTGGTTTCGTAGAAATGGGCGACGAGGAAGGAAAACAAGCTGTAGACGCCTTGAACCAGAAAGAATTTAGCGGTAAAATTCTTAACGTAACTGAAGCAAGACCAAGAGAAGAAAAACCAAGAAGATCTTTTGACAACAACCGTGGCGGTGGTTACGGTGGTGGCGACAGAGGCGGAAACCGTGGTGGTGGAAGCCGTTGGTAATATCTTACTGATACAAAAAATGAAAGCGATCAATTATTGATCGCTTTTTTTATGTCAGGCTTATACTTCTGGGATCAAGATCAAACCTTGGGGACTAGGCAAAAATTTTAGATAATCTGAAAAGGAAAAATACTTTGTCTTTAACACCTCTAAGCTGCATTCTGAATTGCTTTATTTTCGAATTAAACGATTCTGCAGATGCATTGGTACTTCTTCTTTCAAAATAATTCAGGATGTCATTATAATGGTTTGTAATCGTATTTTTAAGTGTTGAAAAGGATTTAAAACCTGATTCTTCCACATCTTTAAACCAATGGGCAAGTTTGAGCATTGCTACAGATTTTAATGTGTTCTGATTATAAATTTTCCTTAGTTTATCGGATAAATTGTAAGCTTTTTCCAAATCTGGA
>NZ_FTPU01000095.1 GCF_900108115.1 Epilithonimonas bovis DSM 19482 | reverse complement strand
GATGAGCCAAAGCCAGCCAACGCCTAAAAAATAGATTTTTGGGTAAGGGAAATTATGCCCCAACGTGAAGGAAAACACGATAAAACCAAGAAAAACTCGCCAAAATCACCCACAAAAAAAGAGACTCTTCTCAAAGTCTCTTGTATCTCTAAAAATCTTTTGTCGATAAACCCATAGTGTTGAAAAAGCTCCCGAAGCGAGCCTGCCCTGAGCTAGCCGAAGGGTTCAACAGGGTTTTCATTGTTCGTGCTGCGCACGCAACGAAAACTTAGCTATTAGCCGTAGTATTAATTTAATTTTATAATTTCAAAATAACTAGATTGTATAAACATTTGATCGATTTCAACCCCAAAATTGTTTTTAAAACTATTTATAATTTCATTTTTACCTTGACTAAACATATTGGCTACACTAGAAATATTTGAAAGTATTTTTACTTCTAATCCTTTCTCTACTCTTTTTGATTTTGACGTAAAATTTACTTTTACTTTTACTGAATATTGTGGCATAATTTTATTTTTTTTAAAAATTTTTACTTAATTTATTATCAATTGGTTGTGTGTTCCAAATTAAATATTCTTCCAAAGATAAGGCTTCAAACCAGATTTCATCATCTACTGCAATTGTACATAAATATTTTGGATTTGACGACCAATTTGTATGTTTTATCAAACAGGTTTTATCTTCCTTATTAGTACCAAAATATGCTCCGAGTCTTTTTCCAATATTTTTAGCTTTACCGATATAAATTACATCGTATTCTATGTTAAGTATTAAATATATTCCATATCTTCCATTATGGAAATATTCTGCAGGCCAATTAATATTTTCATCAAATGAATTTCTTTCTGGAAATAAATCATATATTTGACTTATTTCAAAATCTGGCAAATTAGGGTTTCTATATTCAATAGAGTAAGTTTTAACAAAACTCAGGACTTCATTTAATTTCATTGTTTAAATATTACGGCTAACGGAAAAAGTATTGGCGAAGACGGGCAAAAAGGAATTCGAAGAATTCAATTTTGATGAGTAGAAGCCAATGCTTTTTCGTGGAA
>NZ_FTPU01000039.1 GCF_900108115.1 Epilithonimonas bovis DSM 19482 | reverse complement strand
GCACAGCTACTGTTGCAGGTTCTACGTGTAAAATCAAAGAGCAAAAAGGCATTTTCTACCATTGCGGCACTCATCAGGATTCATTTAATCAGCCATCTGGAAATATTTTGGATGGTACAGAACAGCAGGAGAACTTACACGAAACAGAAAAAACGAAGAAAACCACCTTGGATACAGACAGAATTGTTCTGAAAAACAGAGAGGTGGGTTTTTGTATTCTTATAAAAACATATTGAAAAACAATGTTTTATGAAGGAATATTACTCATTTGTGTGTTTATCCGTTTGATAGTGATATATTATATTGTCTTATCAATTACAAACGTAAAAATAAGATAATTGTTATTGAGGATGTTATTACATATTAAAAAAGTGTTTGTATTTTTCTTGTTGAAGAGAATTATGGAGGTATCTTAAATTTTTGTCAAGATTAATTGGTCTTACGATTAATTTTATAAAAATCACTATATTTGCACGCTGAAAACATGAAGGAGAAAACTAAAAATTAAATAAAAAACAATCAATATTATGTCTTATACACCAGTAGCTGCAGACGTAGCAAAACTAAGAAACACAACAGGTGCAGGAATGATGGACTGCAAAAAAGCTTTGGCAGAAGCTGAAGGAGATTTTGAAAAAGCTATCGAAATCCTTAGAAAAAAAGGTCAAAAAGTAGCTGCTAACAGAGCTGACAGAGAGTCTACAGAAGGTGCTGTTATCGCAAGAGTAAACGAAGATAACACATTAGGTGCCGTTATTTCCCTTAACTGTGAAACTGACTTTGTGGCTAAGAATGAGGCTTTTGTTGAGTTGGCTTATGAATTGGCAGAGCAGGCTATCGAGTACTCTAATAAAGAAGAATTTTTGGCTTCAGAATTTAATGGGATGACTGTTGCAGATAAATTGATCGAGCAGACTGGTATCATTGGAGAAAAAATTGAGATTGGTGCTTTTGAAAGCATCCAAGGTGCATTTTTAGGTGCTTATATCCACGCTGGTAACAAGATTGCTGCTATCACAGCTCTTTCTGCCAACGTAGACGGTGCTGAAGAGGTTGCAAAATCTGTATCTATGCAGGTTGCTGCAATGAACCCAATTGCTCTTGACGAGACTCAGGTTTCTCAGGAAACTATTGATAAAGAATTGGAAATCGAGAGAGAAATCCTTACCAAAGAAGGTAAGCCGGCTAACATCATCGATAATATCCTGAAAGGTAAAATGCAGAAGTTCTACAAAGAGAACACTTTGGTATACCAATCTTTTATCAAAGACGGAAGCCAATCTGTTGCAGATTATGTAAAATCTGTTAACCCGGATCTTAAAGTAACAGGTTTTGTAAGAGTAGCTCTTTCTTAATCCTGACCTTTATAATACAACAATCCCACTGTTCTTTTGCAGTGGGATTTTTTATGTACCTATATCCTCTAACAATAATTTGAATTACATTTGTATCCTAAATATTTTTACATTTTGAAAAAGATCTTCTTTTTTGCAATGCTGATGATGTCAGTTTGTCTCTCTGCACAAATGGACTATGAACATTGGTTTGCCCCGATGGGGAATAATTATCGCTCTACATACAACTTTCAGTCAATCTATCTATCAACCAGCGAAACGACACCTTTTGAAGTAAGTGTTTATAATGCCGGTAGACTTATAGGTAAAGTAGCAATTAGCAAAGGATCACCCGGTAAGTTTGATATTCCCAGAGAGTATATCATAACAGAAGAGGATAGGGATCGTATGTCTGTTATTAGTAAAGGACTTCATCTTATAGGGGATAAAAAGTACTTTGCAAATCTCAGGTTTTCCGTTCTTAATCATGCCGAGATTGTAACCTCAAAAGGTTTAGCGGGATTAGGGAATAAATTTTATATTGGCATGCCTGAAGTTAGTCTATGGAGTCCATCAGGTACCTCGAACCATACTGTCAGTGTTATTGCAACAGAAAACGGAACGACTGTCACTTTATCAGGCTATGATCCTGCTTTGGTTTTCACCAATGATCCTGCTGGTTTACCTACAAAAACTGTTGTCCTTAATAAAGATGAATCCTATATTTTTGAAATCAATAATAGTAATGTACAGAATTTTAAAAAAGGACTAATTGGAGCCAAAATTGAAAGTGATAAACCAATAAGTGTCTCCAATGGTAGTTTTTCTGGGAGAACTGCAGATACAGGTGTTGATATTTTTATGGATCAGGCTGTGCCAGTAGAAAAAACAGGACAGGAATCCATTATTATGAACGGTAATGGTAATTTAAATTCTCCGAGCCCATCTGTGATGGAGAAAACACTTATTATTGCTACCGAAGATAATACAGATGTTTTTGTTAATAACAACATGACATCTACAGCAGATTATCAGTTGAGCAAAGCAGGTGATTTTGTTTTTATAGACAGTGTTGATTATTTCCCGCTTTCAGCATCAGATAATGTGTATGGATTGCATGTAAAAACATCTAAAAATGCATACGTATATGCTTTGTTAGCTGGTAGTTCTGCTAATGAAAAAGCTTCTGGGGGGATGAATCTTATCCCAGCTTTATCATGTTTTCTGCCGAGTAAAATAGATGAACTGAGTGCAGTGGATGAGAATGAGGTGCAGACGTCTTATGATGGTTTAATCATCTCTAATAATGTCAAACTTAATATCATTGCGCAGGCAGGTGCGGATGTTTATGTCAATAATTCCAAGACAGGAGTTTTGGGACCTTATGCTGTTTTAGGAAATAGTGATTGGGAACTTTATTCAGTACTTAATGTAAAAGGTAATATTACTGTTGAATCTAAAAATAACAAAGCGATTACGGCCGGTATTGCCGGAGGTTCTTCAAACATCGGCTTCGGCGGTTATTTTGCAGGGTTTAGTTCAATACCGTCTATTTCAAAAGTAGGAGATTGTGCAAAAGGACAAGAGCTAGTAGTAGATGACATTTACGACAAGTACGAATGGTTTTACAGTCTGGATAATATTACCTATGTTTCGTATCCAGGGAATACTTATTATATAACGCCGGGGACTAAATTTGGATATTATAAATGTGAAGTAACCAAGCTGTCCTGTCTGCCTGCTAAAACAACCAAGGAGTTTAAATATCTCAAATGTACAGCAATAGGCACTCCCAAAAATTATACAATCGGAGCGTGTAATAGCATTCCTGTCATTACACCTGTATTTACCGATTCAACTGCAGCAGCAATTGATATAACCAAAACCTTTATATCTCAGCAGCCTGATGGTGGTAATGCTTATGTAGATAGTGGTGGTAAAATCCATTTTGATGCAGCCAACACAACAGCAGATCATGTGACTTTTAAATATTATTTTGAAAGTATAGGAACATTTCCAGATTCAGAAGAAATAACCGTAACAGTTAATATTGTTCAAATCAAGCTGAACAATACAGAAATAACTGAATGTGTTGATTATGACGGCCAAGGCTACTACGATTTGAAATTGGCATTTGAACCAATCAATCAGGATGCAACATTTACAAAATATACCTATTATAAAGATGCGGCACTTTCACAGGTGATTCCTACAGGAGAAATATCCGCCTATCATTCTGAGCCGGATAAAATCGTATACGTAGTGGTGACCAATAGTTACGGTTGTGATAACAGAAGTACGCCAGCTCAAATTGTGCTCAAAACTTTTGAATTACCGGAGATAAAAACGATTGATGTGATTGATGGAACATCAGTTTCCATCAATGCAATTGGAGGAAAAAAACCTTACAGATACTATATAAGAAAAGGAATTGCTATACAGCCATTGCCATTATTGCAGGATTACAGCCTGTCTGATACTCTTCCCGTAACTGATGGGAAAGGTCTTTATACTGCATTTGTAAAATCAGCGGATAATAGCTACGATTGTAATCCTGTTACCCAGGTTTTTGCAGTGATTGGTATTTCTAATATTATTACACCTAATGATGATGGTAAAAATGATACAATAGATATGTCTATATTATCATATAAAATGAATCCAAAATTTCAGGTTTTTGACAGAGAAGGGACAAAGGTTTTCGAAGGGTCTTCTGCAAATAAGTTTATTTGGACAGGCAAAGATAACGGAAGTGCGCTCCCAACATCTACCTACTGGTACCTTTTGCAATGGCAGGATTTTGAAGGTGCAGATCTAGATGTAATGAATGGCTGGATACTCCTTAAAAACAGAAATTCTTATTAAGTATCAACGAACATCAAACTATTTTTGTAAACAGTTATTTATTTTTAATACCTTAACATATAGCTGATAAAGTTTAATAAAATTTTAACCTTAATAGCTTTTTTTTGTGGTGTACATATTTCTAAATCTCTATAAATTTGTGCCAATATTATGAAGAAGATTATTGCAACATTTTTGTTGTTTTTTGCAACCATTATCTATGGGCAGTATTATGGTGGAGAAATATTTATAAGAGACAAATCCAATCTGTATCTCAATCAGGTTTATATAACCAATCTTAATGCGCACAAAAGTGTGCTGGCCAATTATAACGGCGATTTTAGGATTGATGCCAAAGAAGGCGATATTATCCGTTTCACTTCCATTGTTACAGAGCGTAAAGACATTACAGTAACCAGCCAAATGTTGGCATCGCCCAAAAATTTTGTGGAGTTGCAGATTGCTTACTATGAGATTCAGGAAGTAATTATCAGCTCTTTTCGGCCTACTGGCAATCTTAGGAAAGATGTTGCCATGCTCAAGTCTTCAGAAAAAGCTTTTGAGTTGAGAAAAATGATTGGCCTGCCAGAGCCAAAAGGTAACGGTTTGCCACCTGAGATTCCTGTCCTGTCATTTAATCAGGGGCTTAGTTTTAGCATAGACAGTATTTTTGATTTGATTTCCGGAGAGAAGAAAAAGAAAGAACGCTATCAGCAGTACGAGAGAATGAGCAAAAATATAGAAAACCTGCAGAATTATTTCGGCGATGACTATTTTATCAGCCTCAAGATTCCGAAGCAGCTGATTCCTAATTTTTTACAGTTTGTATACAGTTCCGATAACATTACAACCTTTCTGGAAACCAATAATTACGAAGCCACCAAAACTTATATAGAAAAGTATCTGCCGATATACCTCAAACGTGTGCAGAATTCTCACCTCATGTCGGTATCTAATGATCAGCCGGTTTCTAAATAATTTCCCATACAGCTTGCATAATTTTCCTGCATGATTTTTCGTTATTGATAGAAAAAAGTGTTTTTTGAAGTCAATTTGAGAGATTGGTTTTCCTGAATTTTTTTGGAGAATTTATATTATTGAAGAGAATTAATGATATTTTCAGGCTAAAACGGATTATTTGAGTCTTGTACCTTTGCTCTGTTTCTTTATCCACTTAGTGCTCAATATTGATATACAAAGGTTTTTTCTGTCAGGTTATGGCTTGATGATTTGGTTAATTAATATTGACTATTTTTGTACCCGAAAAATTTTTAAAGGAAAGACTTATTATAATGGGGAAAAATAAAATAGCCAGGTTCGAGGAAAACAAAACATTACCAAACGTTATTCAGCCAACCAGAGAGCAGGCCATCAACAGCTTTGAGCACAAAGGCAAATGGGCGGAGTTTTTTGGGAATAATAATCCGATCGTTTTGGAACTGGGTTGTGGTAAAGGCGAATATTCTGTAGGACTGGCCAAATCTTTTCCGGAAAAAAACTTCATAGGTATTGATATAAAAGGCGCCCGCTTTTGGTTTGGAGCTAAAGAAGCCATTCAGGAAGGGTTAAATAATGTGGCTTTTGTCAGGACTCAGATAGAGCTGATAGATCATCTGTTTGCGGAGAATGAGGTTTCCGAAATCTGGATTACCTTTCCAGATCCGCAGATCAAATACAGAAGAACCAAACACAGGCTTACCAATCCTGAGTTTTTGGCGATGTATAAAAAGATTCTCAAAAAAGACGGCATCATCCACCTAAAGACAGATTCTGAGTTTTTGCATGGTTATACCCTGGGGCTTTTGCAAGGTTTGGGACACCAGATTCTCACGGCGCATCACGATATTTACGGTGCGGCTGAATATATGCCCGATACACCATTGTTAAAGGATATCCGTACTTATTACGAGGAATTGTTTTCGTCCAAAGGTAAAACCATTACCTATATAAAATTTAAACTGAAAGATGAATAATCGGCTTATTGCAATCCTTGGTTTTTTGAGCCTTACCAGTTGTTCTGTACGCAATGAGGTGTCACCGGTCTATGCGGCTAATGATCCTGCCGTAATTTTGAGGGCAGAAAAACGGAGAAGCATGCCAAAAACAATCGAGGACAAAGCGGTGAGCCTGCTCAATCAGTTCAATACAGATGCAGCTAATACAGATATGGTATTGATGATCAGGAACGAGTCCAATTGCGATTTTACAATGCATATTGTAGGGCCGCATTCTTACAAGATTCCTGTAGCGGCAAAAAAAACAGAAAGTATAGTTGTAGAACAAGGGAATTATGAGATGCGCTCCGAAGTTTGCAAGAGCCCTTATTATACTCATAAGACATTTTCCGAAAATACATTACTCAGCATCCGGTATGCTGTTGTAAAAAATGTTGATACCATAGAAACGGTACAATAAAAAAGAAGCTTCAATCGGTAAAGATTGAAGCTTCTTTTTTGATGGTAGGTTGGTTGGTTATTTCAATATCACCTCATAGATTTTACTCCAGTTTTTACCGGTAATTAACATGTTGTCACCCTTAAAAGCAATACCATTAAGAACATCGTCTTCGTTGGTTGTGTTTTGTTTCGCAATATTACTAAAATCTAATATGCCGGTTACTTCGCCATTGGCAGGGTTAATTTGTAAAACGATTGGTTTTTGCCAGACGTTGGCATAGATAGAGCCGTTATGGTACTCAAGCTCATTAATCTGATCATACGCTTCGGTATTGCTGGCTACTGCAATCGTTCGTACAATTTGTGACGGATTTTCCGGGTTCAGGAAATAGATGTTTTTGGAACCATCGGATACAATCAGGTTTTTGCCGTCGTTGGTCATTCCCCAGCCTTCTGCAATCACATCCGGATATTTAAACTCCTTTATCAGTTTAAAATTAGAATCATAAATAAATCCTTTTTTTGCCTTGTAAGTCAGCTGGTAAACTTTGTCATTCAGCAGGGTAATACCTTCAGAAAAAATGTTGCTGGGTTGTGGGACTTCCAAAATTGGTGTCCGGCTGCCTAAGGTATATTTTAGTATTTTAGATTTCCCATCCAGACCGACACTTTCCAGCACCGTATCGCCGTGCAGTTCAAAGCCTTCTGTGAAACTATTGGTGTCATGCGGGTATTGGTTGGCAATTTCGTAAGCAATCGGTCGGGCTTTGGCTTTTGCAAAAACATTGATGGTGGCATCCTGCTGCAGCACCTCGCCACTTTTTGTTTTTATATTGAATGTAACGTCATTTTCGCCCAAAGAGAAAAATTTGGGATCAATAGAAAGGCTGCTTGTTTCCTTATCTCCAAAACTGATGCTGATGGCCTCGGCATAATCCAGCACATCCTGCGGAATGTTGAGCTTGTCCCCAAAATGGTAGCCTTTATCCTGCTGGCTGATGTTATAATCATTCAGCGTATTAAGGATGTCTTTGTCTTTGTTACAGCCCGTTAAGATAAAGAGTGCAATTACCGATGCAATAATCAATTTTTTCATCACAATTATTTTTTTATTTTTAAAAAATCTGCACTGCCACGCATGTTGTGTGAAGATTATTTGTTTTGTATTAATGGCCAAAAATACAAAATAATCAAAAGTAAATTTTCATAAATATTTCTTAAATTAAGTATAAAACATTAGATTTGTAGGTAATATGATAACAATAATTGCTGCTATTGGTAACAAAAATGCTCTGGGAAAAGATAATCAGTTGCTTTGGCGTCTGCCGGCAGATCTCAAACATTTTAAATCGGTTACCGAACATCATCCTGTAGTGATGGGCAGAAAAACTTATGAAAGTATAGGCAAAGCTTTGCCCAACCGTACCAATATTGTTGTAAGCCGCAAAGAGAACTGGTTTGCAGAAGATATCCTGATTGTGTCAACCTTGAAAGAAGCACTCAAATTTGCCAAAAAAATTAATGAAGATTTTTTTATCATTGGTGGCGGCGAGATTTATAAGCAAACATTGGATGTGGCAGAGCGTCTGGAGATCACTCAGGTAAAGGGCGATTTCGACGCAGATACTTTTTTTCCAAAAATTGATCCTAAAGTATGGCAGAAAACTGATGAATCCTGCCACGAAAAAGACGATAAAAATAACTACGATTACTGTTTCCAGACGTATCAGAGAATCAATCAAAAATAATTTTCAGGCGCAGATTCTCTACCTGATTCTGCTCATCATTAATCTATGGATTATCCAAGCAAAGTTTTATCAAAAGCTGTCGAAGAAATAGCCGGGCTTCCGGGTATCGGGAAAAAATCGGCACTGCGGCTGGCACTTCACCTGCTGAGGCAGCCTGCCTCTCAGGGCGTCTCTCTGGGAACCGCCATCCAGACGCTTGTAACAGATATCAAGTATTGCAAAGCATGCCATAACTTTTCTGATTCTGAGATATGTGATATTTGCAGCGATGATAAACGTTATAATGACATATTGTGTATTGTGGAGGATGTACGGGATGTGATGGCCATCGAGAATACCGGCAAATACCGTGGCAAATATTTGGTTTTGGGAGGTAAGATTTCTCCCATGGAAGGCGTGGGACCCAGCCAGCTGAGAATTGGCAGCATAGAAAAAAAGCTGGAAGAAGGCGGCGTGAAGGAGCTTATTTTTGCGCTCAGTGCTACCATGGAAGGGGATACTACAGCTTATTATATCTATAAAAAGTTTAAAAATTATCCTGTTGTATTTTCCAGTATTGCCAGAGGGATTGCGGTAGGTGATGAGCTGGAGTATGCCGATGAGATCTCTTTAGGAAGATCGATAACCAACAGAACTGTCTATAGCGAAGCCGGATCATGAAAGTAAGTGTAATTATTGTACATTATCAGGTGCCCGGTTTTTTAAAAAACTGTATTTTTTCTATTCAGGAAAATTTTTTGGGCTTTGATTACGAGATCATCGTTGTGGACAACCATTCACCAGATCCTTCCTGGAAAGCATTGATGGATGAGTTCCCACAAGTTCATTTCGTTTTGTTGGATGAAAATCTGGGCTTTTCAAAAGCTAATAATCTGGGCGTAAAACAGGCAAAAGCCGAATATGTTTACATCCTGAATCCGGATACTGAGATTGAAGGTGATTATTTTAAAGAAGTACTTGATTTTGCTGATAGTCAGGATGCATTGGGTGCGGTAGGCCTCAGGATGCATAACGCGAAAGGCTTGTTTTTGCCGGAAAGCAAAAGGTCTGTTCCTGCGCTCGTCAATTCTTTCGAAAAACTGTTTACAAAACTCAGCAACGATTCCAAAACCTATTACAGGAATGACATCGATGAAACTGATATAGCCGAAGTCGATATCATGACCGGGGCCAACCTTTTGATGAAAAAAACGGTTTATGAGGAAGTAGGAGGCTTTGATGAGCGGTACTTTATGTATGGGGAAGATATTGATCTTTGTTACACCATCTTGCAGAGAGGTTATAAAAATTATTATTATGGCCGCTACGCAATACTTCACCACAAGGGGGAAAGCACCATAAAAGACGGGCTTTACCTCTCCAGATTTTTTGGCGCAATGGATTTGTTTATCAAAAAGTATTATAGAAGACAGCAGCCTTTCCAATATATTATTATGAGACTGGGCCTCAAACTAAAGCATAACATAGAGAAAAGAAAACTGAAAAATAACAGTTAAGAGTATTTTCTGTTACATAATATAATTGCAGTGCTTCTACGGAAATTATTTGATAGTACCTTCTTCTTGTTCAGCAGGTTTCTCGATGGGAAAAGTCGATTCTTCAGCAAATTGTCTTAGCAGAGCCATTTCGTCCTTGGATTTATACTGTCCAAATCTTGCCGCGGCATATGTCAGAGCAATCAGGAGAAGGACAATAAACGAGCAGGGCAATGCCCAGACATAGTTATTGGTGTTAATCTGTTTTTCTACATAGTAAAGTGTGAAAAACGTCATCCAGGCAATTGTAAAGAGAAAGTAGAGGAACATAAAAAACGTCCATACGGCTGAGGAGGGACCAAAGATCCCACGGATGACCGTTGTGCCTTCTTCCTGCTCTATTCTCAATGCCAGATTGGGTTTCCAGTAATTTTCGTCCTGCGTTTTTACAAAAATTGTGGCCACCTCCCGATTGATATTCCCGAAAAACCGGTCTTGGTTTTTTTCCAAATAATTTCTGAGGTTATCTTCATATTGTTCTGGCGACAGGTGCGTATAAAGTTTAAATCTTGGCCTGTTCCTGATGCTGTTTAATGTTTCATTCATGGCTGTCTTTTTAGTTTTCCTTTCAATAATTATTCCTCTATATATGGGATAGGGTCTTCCAGAGTAATTTCTGTTTTTGCTATTACATTGTTCCGTTTGATTTCCAGCATTATTTTTCTGCTGTTATCCGTCTTTAGGATATTATGTATTTGGTTCATTGTCATATCTTTAGCGGCTTTGTTGTCGATGGTGATCAGTTGGTCATTTTTTAAAATACCTGCTTTTTGTGCTGGTGAATTTTTCCTCGTTCCGGCTACGACGAATACGGGTTTAAGGGAAAATTTGTACTGGAAGTTGTTGCTGTTATCAATCACATTAATTTCATTGCCGGCAGAGTTTCTTTTGGCAGTTTGTATCTGCACCTGTTCTTTTTCCCAAATAAGGCCTTCCTGTTTTATTTCCAGGCCGCTGCCATCAATCAAAAATGGATCGTTGAGATGCCGGTTCGCTTTTAAAAATAGGCGGTTGCCGGGATAATCAAACAAAACCGAAAAACGCCTTAGTATTTCTGCACCAATAGAGCCTTTTCTATCTTTTACGATGTGCAGATGCTGGATAGAAAACTCATCCGGCATGGCGGCGATCGGCTTATTCAATCGGAATTTCCCTATAGACAGAGCATTGATCCGGCTTCTTTTCCCAAAAATGTCACCACTAAATCCTCTCCCAAGAAAATCGTCAATATTAGGACGGTTGTATACAAAATCCCTGATGAGAACGGGGAAAAGCCAGACAGAGTCTGTATTACCAAGATCCAGCAATAGTTTTGAACTTTGTGGGTCATGTTTCATCTCTACATCGGCCGTTATATAAGGTTTGTTCATCTCCACTGTCATGGGAAACTCGTTGTATCGGTTCAGGCGTTTTGGGAAGACTGAAGCGTTTTTGTAAATAGTAATTGTTTTCTTTTGATAATTAATCTCTACCGGATGGTTACGGAAAAAATGATAACCAATAATACCGTTTACGGGAATGCCAATATCCTGAGAAATGTTAAAATTCTCATCCAGAACAATAAAGACGGTATGCGACTTATCAATATAGTGATGGCCAATACTGCAGTTGTTTTTAATGGATTTCAGTGCTTCTACATTAACTGTTTCTCCCAAACCGCGAAAGGTGATTTTCTCAATATTTTTAAAATCAACATCCCTGTTTTCCAGACTGAAGAGTATGGTTTCCGCAATTCCTGAGTCCAGCATAAAAGTTAGTTCCACACCATTGATATTGATGGGGATAAAAATCAGGTTGTTAATCAGTTTAAACTTAATTACTGTTTTTTCTTTGTTTTCCAGCGCAAAGCCGTCCTGAGCAAAGGCCAGAAAGTTAAAGAAGATCATCACAAAGACACTTATCGGTTTCATCACGTTATAGGCAGATGTTCATATACAAGTATAAGAATTTTTATGGTTGGATTAATTATATTTTATGTAATTCATAGTTTGTTTAAATATTTAACTATAAAAAGGAATGTTATTTGATGGTTGTTTATTTTAATTTAAAATATATTGTTAATTATTTAATTTATATGGTTATGAAAAATCTATTACACACATTTGGGAAAAATAATTTAGATGAAGTGGTTTTTGAAAACAGAAACAAGGCTTACGGTGCTTATGTTCTTAGAAATGAATATTCTAGTCAGTTGACTAAGGCGCTTTTTGCTGGTGTGGCATTTTTTGCCTCAGTGGCTGTGGTGCCGCTTATAATTTCTGCATTTAAAACAGAAATACCAGTACACATCAATCCACCTTTAGTACCATTTCAAATTACTGATGTGGATGCACCGGACCTTGTGAAACCTACGCCTGTAAGCTCGGCACCTGCTAGTATCAAAACAGTGGCTAATCCAGAATATACACCTGTTCGCGATGTAAAAAAAGAAACCAAATTACCAACCAAAGAAGATTTTGACGGTGCTGCAATTGGCACAGAAACCAAAGCGGGAGAGAGTACAACCATTCCTTTTGCGCCGCCTGCATTGCCTGGCCCGCCTTCGGTAAGCCATTTGCCAGCGGTTGCGCCGGTACCCGCAGCTGATCCTGATAAGCTTATTAATCAAAATGAGGCCGATATATCAGCATCATTTAAAGGAGGAATGGATGCTTTCCGGCAAAAGGTGTCACAAAATTTTGATACTTCGGCCGTAGATCAGTCCGGCGTTGTATCTGCTACCGTCACCTTTATTGTGGAGAGAGACGGCAGTATTTCCAATATAAAAGTAACGGGAAATAATTCAGACTTCAACCGTGAGGCCGAACGTACAATCCGTTCTGTGAAAAGCAAATGGTCACCAGCGATGCTGAAAGGGAAAACAATGAGATCATCATTTAGAATGCCTATTTCTATGCAAATAGAATGATTTGAAAATCAAAGGTTTATGTTTTGTTAAATCCTTGGTTAATATTAATTATCCACATTCTGCAACGGAATGTGGATAATTTTTTTATTTGCCAATCTGTTAATTAACAATACTTTAACGGCATGAGTCGTTTTTCAAAACTTTCTAAGTGCTAAAAAATTGTATTTTTGAGGATTAAATTAATGTTTATGGCAAAAATTATAGGTGTTGCAAATCAGAAAGGTGGTGTTGGGAAAACCACAACAGCCGTTAACCTTGCATCGGCGTTGGGCGTTTTGGAAAAGAGGATACTTTTGATAGACGCGGATCCGCAGGCCAATGCAACGTCTGGCCTTGGGGTAGAAGAGGTTAATTACTCTACTTATAATTTGCTGGAGCATAGTGCAGAGGTTACAAAATGTATCCTGCCTACCAGTTCGCCAAATGTTGACATCATCCCTTCACATATTGACCTGGTGGCCGCCGAGATAGAATTGGTGGACCGCGAAAACCGTGAGTATATGATGCGCGAGGCTCTGAAAGGTATCCGAGATCAATACGATTATATCATTATAGACTGTGCACCGAGTTTGGGTTTGATAACCATTAATGCATTAACAGCTTCTGATTCTGTTATTATACCAATACAGTGTGAATATTTTGCCCTGGAAGGTCTTGGAAAGTTACTCAATACTATTAAAAATGTGCAGAAAATACATAATCAGGATCTGGATATAGAAGGCTTGTTGCTTACGATGTACGATAGCCGGCTGAGGTTGTCCAATCAGGTTGTGGAAGAGGTTAATTCCCATTTTCCGGAGATGGTATTTGAAACCATTATCAGCCGCAATGTGCGCCTGAGCGAAGCACCAAGCTTTGGAGAAAGTATCCTGAGTTATGATGCCGAGAGCAAGGGTGCGATACAGTACATTCAGCTGGCTGAAGAGGTCTTGCTGAAAAACGAAAAATTAGTAAAAAATTAAAAGATTTTTTTGAAACAGGCTTTCTTAATTATCTATTATCAATCATCATTTTATAAGAATGAAGGACAAAAAAAGAGCTATGGGACGTGGCTTGGGAGCAATCCTAAACGCCGAGAGCCGCACAAATATTAATTCTGCGACAGACGAGGGTGCCAAAACACTTGTTGGTAATATTGTGGAGGTTCCTATAGAAGATATCTATCCCAACGCCGGACAGCCAAGGACTTACTTTGATGAAAAAGCACTCAATGATTTGGCCGAGTCCATCAGGAGTTTGGGCATCATACAGCCAGTCACACTGAGAAAAGACGGCGAAAAATTTGAAATCATATCCGGGGAAAGGCGTTACCGCGCATCTAAAATTGCAGGTTTAGCTGCCATCCCGGCTTACATACGTCTTGTTAATGATCAGGAACTGCTGGAAATGGCTCTGGTTGAGAATATCCAGAGAGAAGATCTTGATCCTATAGAAGTCGCATTAACCTATCAGCGGCTGTTGGATGAAGTGGGCATGACCCAGGAGAACCTTAGCCAGCGCGTAGGTAAAGAACGCAGTACTATTACCAACAGCGTTCGTTTGCTCAAATTATCTCCAAGTATCCAAAATGGTATCAGAAGTGGCGAGATATCTGCCGGACACGGCCGTGCTATTATGGGGCTGGATACCGATGAAAAACGCCAGATTTTATTTGACCGTATTATCCAGGACCACCTGAATGTACGGCAGGCAGAGCAGTTGGCAGGACAGATGAAGAACTCTCCGCCAGGGGAAAAAGTTGTTAAACAGATATTGGTTCCCAACCATGTAAAAAAAGCCCAAAAAGAACTTTCTGATCTTTTGGCGGTGAATGTGGAAATCAAAACTGCAGCTAATGGTAAAAAAGGGAAAATAGTTCTCGATTTTAAAAATGAAGAAGAGCTGGAGAATATCTTGGCTCATATCCGCTAAATGAAAAAATTATTTTCAGTTTTCTTGTTTTTTTGTTTCAGTCTGATTTTCTCGCAGGTTAATCCCAATGACACCATCCGTGTAGAGAATTTGCCTAAAGACAGTATTCCGGCTGCAAAACCACAATCAGAGAGCCAGATTCTGGGCGAGATAGATCAAAAGAATGCACCTGCAACAGTTCAGAAATTCAGTCCAACCAAAGCTGGGCTCTATTCTGCTGTTTTACCCGGATTGGGGCAGTATTATAACAAAAAATATTGGAAAATCCCAATAGTCTGGGGTGCTGTGGGTACCGGTGTGGGCATTGCACTTTGGAATGATAAACAATATAAGCGGTACAGAAATGCCTTTGTTGCAGAACTCAACGGTTTGCCTCACGAATTTTCCGGTATAAAGGGTATTGATAAGACTGTTTTAGGGAATGCACAGGATAGTTCCAAGCGGCAGCGTGATTACGCGATTGGTATTACAGGTTTGATCTATATCCTTAATATTATGGATGCGGTGGTGGATGCACACCTTTACGAAGGCCGGCACGATCCTGATTTGGCCATTGTTCCGTCCGTCATTAATGATCAATACAATTTGGGTATTGCAAAACCCGGTTTGACCCTAAGTTTTAGGTTTTAAATCAAATAAATTTTAATTAATAAAGAATGAAAATAGCAATAGTAGGTTACGGAAAAATGGGGAAAATCATTGACGGTATTTCCCAAAACCGTGGTCATGAGGTGGTTGCAAGATTAAAAGAAACACCTACCAAAGAATCGCTCAACAATGCTGATGTGGTGATCGAGTTTTCCAATCCCGAAGCTGCTTTTCACAACATCAGCGTTTGCCTTGAGAATCAGATTCCTGTGATATGCGGGACAACTGGCTGGCTAGACAAAAAACCTGCTGTGGAGCAATTAGCCATTGATAACGGCACTGCATTTTTATACGGATCCAATTTTAGTCTTGGCGTAAACCTTTTTTTTGCGCTTAACGAGAATCTGGCCAAAATGATGAGCCGGTTTAATGAATATTCCTGCCAGCTGGAGGAGATCCATCACATTCATAAGAAGGATGCACCTAGCGGTACGGCAATCAGTTTGGCCGAAGGTATTATTGCCAATTCGGGATATGAGGCCTGGAAACTGGATGAAACCAAAGATAAAGAACTGGGTATCTTTGCCATTCGTAAAGATGAAGTTCCCGGCACGCACAGTGTTTTCTACAGATCAGAAGTAGACGAAATTGAAATTAAGCACACCGCTTATAATCGCAATGGATTTGCCTTGGGAGCGGTAATTGCGGCCGAATGGATTGCCGATAAAAAAGGAGTTTTCTCTATGAAAGATGTTTTGGGATTATAGTTTTATAATTAAATTTTCCCTTTAATAATCGAGCTATCACTAATTTCTCTGTAACAAAAAGAACAGACCAAAAACTAATTATAAAATCAGCAAAAAGCTATTTGCCTAAAGCCAAAATATGAATTATATTATTACTTATACGGTTTATGTCCTTATCATCAGTGTTTTGATGGGGCTTACAACCTGGAAGTTATATAAGAAGATGGGATACAATCCACTATTTTCTTTTGTGCCATTTTATAACTACCTGATTATTCTCAAAGAAACCAAACATCCAAAATGGTGGGCCGTTTTATCCTATTTCCCAATTGTTGGGCCTATTATGATGTCGGTATTCCATATTTTCCTGATGAAGAAATTTGGGAAAAGAGGTTTTGTGAATGGGTTGTTAACTGTGATTTTGCCATTTATATTTATGGCGACTGTCAATTACAGCAAAAATCCGGAGATAGAAACCGAAGAAGAGGAAGAAGAGGCTAAAAAGAAAGAAACATTCTTGGGTTCTGTAACCTTCGCTGTTGTTTTTGCGACGATTATTCATGCGTTTATTACACAGCCGTTTGGGATTCCTACGGGATCTATGGAGAGGACTTTGTTAGTTGGGGATTTCTTGTTTGTTAACAAATGGGCTTATGGTTTCAGGATGCCAATGAGGCCTGTTGCTTTGCCATTTTTACAAGGGACCATTATGGATACCGGAGAAAAAGGCAATCCTAAAGACGATCCAAAATCTTATATCGATGCGGTAAAATTACCGTATCTAAGAATTCCGGGCTATGATGAGGTTAAGAGATATGACATTGTCGTTTTCAATTACCCACAAGACTCAGTGCATACCGCTATCGACAGAAAAGATCCTTATGTAAAAAGATGTATTGGGATCCCAGGTGATGTTATCGAGTTCAGGGCAGGAAGGTTATTTGTGAACAATGCGCCCGAGAAAATTCTTGGCGATGAGCAACAGCAGCACGGTTATCTGGTGACAACCGGTTCTCAACTGGATATTCCGCAATTATATAAGGCATACGGCTTTCTTCCTGTTCAGGAAAATCAGAACAATACAGGGTTTGTTTATGCATTTCAGGGCCTCACAGATCAGATTGCCAAAGAGATCAAAGCATTGCCTCAGGTTATCGAGATGAAGGAAATGATTGAGGAAAAAGGCGTTGGTGCTGTGAGATACAAGCTGAATGCTGATAAAACAGCTTACACAAAACATATTGATACAACCCAATCAATCTACCCAATCAATAAGCCTTGGAACCAGGATTGGTACGGCCCGCTCCGCATTCCGAAAAAAGGCGATGTGGTAACGCTTAATCAGGAAACTTTGCCTACTTACCAATGGATTATCTCAGAATATGAGCATAATAAGCTGGAAAACAAAAACGGCAAAATCTATATCAACGGTCAGGAAACCAACCAATATACCATCAAACAGAATTATTATATGATGATTGGGGATAACCGTGACGCTTCTCTGGATGCCAGATTCTTTGGTGTGGTTCCGGAAGAAAATATTGTGGGAAGGCCGATGTTTACATGGCTGAGTGTAGAAGGCCTGTTCTCCGACGCCAGTTCAACTTATCAAGCGCCAGGCAAAAAAATCCGTTGGGACAGGATGTTCAAAGCTACCAATACTGGCGAGTCCAACAAGACCTCTTACTGGTGGGTGGCAGTGGCAATTCTGGTATTATTCTTCGGTTGGGATTATTTTGCCAAACTGTTCAAAAAGAAGAAAGAAGAAGATTAATAAAATTTTTTAGGAGCTAATTCCCGCTATTCGCTGTATCTTTTTTCCTCACCCTAAATCCCTCTCCAAAGGCGAGGGACTTGCAGCCACAAAAAAGGATGCCGCTTCTATCGGGGCTAGGAGATTTGTCCGTCAAACAATTTACCCACTTTGTCAAAGGTTCGTATCTTTGACAAAGCTTTTTTTAAATAAATATGAAACAAGTCCTTTTACCAATATTCTATCTGCCTCCAGTTTCGTGGTTTTCTGTTTTTCTTGATAGTGACAATCAGATTACTTTGGAACAGTATGAGAATTTCCCAAAACAAACTTACAGAAACCGTACAGCCATCTATGGCGCCAATGGGAAGTTAGCTTTGATAATTCCTATAAAACACAATGGCAAAAGAGAACTAAAGGATATTGAAATTTCCTTTTCGGAGGATTGGCAAAAATTGCATTGGAAATCTATCAAAACCGCTTATCAAAGCACGCCTTATTTCGAGTTTTATGAAGATAAACTGAAGAAGATTTTTGATGAACCAGCAAAATCGTTAATAGATTTTAATCTCAAAGCATTAGATATTATTCTGAGTATTCTAAAAACCGAGAAAGAATTTGAACTCACACAGGAATATTATAAAAATCCCGATGCCGAAGATTACAGAAATCACTTCTCTACCAAAACAGAATCAGATTATAGTATGCCAGAGTATTATCAGAGCTTCTCAGACAAGTATGGTTTTATAAAAGATCTGTCTATTCTTGACCTTCTTTGTAACATTGGGCCGGAAAGCCTTACTTATATCAAAAATATTAATAGCCATCAAACTCAAAAATAACTGCCTTAGGATTAATTCTATTTTATAACAACAATGATCTAATATGGATTCGCCACTAGTAACTTTACAGTACCATTGATGAAGATTTGGCGATTGCATATGACCATTAAAAGTAAAATCAAAATATGAAAAAATTATTGATAGCGGCAGCTTTTTATGCCGGATTTGCAAATGTAGCGGCACAAACAGTCGCGCCAGAACAGGACAATGACCTCAAAACATGGTACCACAAAGATTTTGCAACGACCAAAGTGTATGGTGTCAATACCGCTAATGCTTACAAATTTTTAGAAAGCAAAGGCCTCAAACCAAAACCTGTTATTGTTGGTGTTTTGGATAGTGGTGTAGAAGTAGACCATCCTGGTTTGATGAAAAATATGTGGAAAAATCCCAATGAGATCCCTAATAATGGTAAAGATGATGACGGTAACGGTTATGTAGACGACATATACGGCTGGAATTTTCTTGGCGGTAAAAATGGCGATATTGATGTAGATAATATGGAAGTTACCAGAGTTGTGAAAAAATTTCAACCCGTTTTTGAAGGCCAGGATTCTGCTAAAAATAAGGAAAACCAGGCTAAATATCCGGACGATTTCGCAATGTATATGAAGTCGAAAGAGATCTTTACCAAAAAAAGCCAGGAAGCCAAACAAAATCTTCAGATGTATACCATGATTGACGGCGTTATTCCTGATATGGTGAGACTGTTGGGCAATAAAACGCTGACCAAAGAAAACCTGGCAACCATCAAACCATCCACACAGCAAGAAGCCATGGCGCTGCAAGTTCTTGCACAAGTTGCCAGTGATCCGCAGGCGACGGGCAAATCTGCTGATGAAGTGGGAAAATATATGAAAGATCAGATGAAAGAAGCCATCGACTATTTCAAGCCACAGGCAGAGAAAGGTTATAACCTTGATTTTGATCCGCGAAAAGAAATTGTCGGAGATAATTATGATGATTATTCTGAGAAAAGCTATGGGAATAACCATTACGAAGGTCCCGACGCTAAGCATGGGACGCATGTCGCGGGTATTATTGCCGGACTGGCAAACGGTAAAGAACCACAGTACGGTGTAGCATCCAGGGTTGCAAAGATCATGACTGTAAGAGCTGTTCCAGATGGTGATGAGCGTGACAAAGATGTGGCTAATGCTATCCGTTATGCTGTGGATAATGGAGCAAAAGTACTTAACATGAGTTTTGGGAAACCAGTTTCTCCTGGTAAAAATGTGGTTTGGGATGCTTTCAAATATGCCGAGAGCAAAGGTGTTCTTTTGGTGAAAGCAGCAGGTAATGAGAATGAGGATATTGCGGAACATCAGTATTTCCCAACTAATTTTAAATCTCAGACCGATGACAAGCCATTCATTAATAACATGATTGTTGTAGGAGCTAATACCAATGATGCTGATAAACTGAAAGCAAGCTTTTCTAATTATGATGCGAAAATGGTAGACGTTTTTGCCCCTGGCGATCAGATTTATTCTACCGTACCGGATGGTAAATACGAATATTTGCAGGGCACATCAATGGCTTCTCCTGTAGTTGCCGGTGCTGCAGCTGTTCTGTTGGCCTACATGCCCAATCTTACGCCGGCGCAGGTTATAGAATCTTTGGTGAATACCGCTAACAAATCTACAGCCAATGGTTTTGATACATTATCCAGGTCTAATGGCGTGATTGATACCGCTAAAGCTGCTGAATATGCGTACGCTCATTTTTACAAAGCAGATAATTCTTCTAAATCCTCAAAATTACCCGTTAAAAAGCAAAAAGATCGCAAGGTGATAGATCGCACAAAACTTTAAAATTATATCGACTAATACAATAAACTAATACAATAAAAAATCTGAGTTTGCTCAGATTTTTTATTTTTTATGATTTGGCACAGTTTTTTATAATAACTTAGCGTTTAAATATAAAACTATGAGAAAAATAATTTTTGGACTGTTTGGGATCGCACTGGTTGCCGGTTCTTGTTCAACAACAAAAAGTGCCTCATCTGACGGAAGCGTTTCTGCCGGACAGGCTCAGAGTCTGAGAGCAGAGGTTATGAAACTGAAAGGAGAATGGACGATCTCTGATGTGGATTACAATAAATCATACAGCATCAAGCCTTTCGATGAGGGTGCTGATATCAATTGTTTTGTAGGAAGTGCCTGGAAATTAATCCCGAATAATTACACGGGGACTTATTCCCTTAATGGTGGCGGTTCTTGCCCTGTAAAAACTCAGGCAATCACCTTTAGCGTAGACAAATACAGTAATGTTTCTATCAAAAAGGTAGGGGAAGGCGAGAAAGCAAAAAAAGTGGGAGCAGGATATATGCTAAGACTGGAAAATCCAACAGATAATAGTTTTACATTGGTTCAGTCCCTTAATGCCGATGGCTCACCAATGGATGTTAGATATAATTTCGTAAGAACTTCAAGTAAATAATAAAACACATTACAATGAAAATTAATAAAGTAAAAATTGCAGCATTTTTTATCTCCGGATCTTTGTTGCTTACAAGTTGTGAAGCAGTACAAAATGCTAATAATACACAAAAAGGTGCTGCCATAGGTACTGCAGCAGGCGCCGTTTTGGGTGGTATTTTGGGAAATAACCTTGGTAAAGGCGGTAATGCACCTCTTGGTGCTGTTCTAGGTGGTGTTGTAGGTGGTGTTGCCGGTGGTGTTATTGGTAACAAAATGGATAAACAAGCTAAAGAGATCAAAGAAGTTTTGCCAGGCGCTGAGGTGGAAAGAGTAGGTGAAGGTATCAAAGTGACCCTTCATGAGAACACTGTTAATTTTGATTTTAATTCATCAACATTAACCGCATTGGCCAAAACTAACCTTGATAAACTGGTAACAGTTCTTAAAAATAATCCTGATACCAACATTAATATCTACGGTTATACAGATAGCGTGGGAAGTGATTCTTATAATCTTACATTATCCGGTAAAAGAGCAGATGCTGTTAAGGCGTATCTTACGTCCAAGGGTGTTTCTTCATCCAGACTTTTCACACAAGGAATGGGAGAAGCAAACCCTGTAGCATCCAATGATACAGATGCAGGAAGAGCCAAAAACAGACGTGTAGAGTTTGCTATCACAGCCAACGAAAAAATGATCAATGATGCACAAAGTGGGAATTAATCACTAATTCTCATATTTTCATTAATATATAAACCGCAGTTTGCGGTTTTTTTATTTTAGTACTACTTTTGCATGAATTAAACATTGGATGAAAAACTATTTAAAATTAATAAGAGTAGAGCAGTGGGTAAAGAATTTGTTTGTTTTTGCACCCCTTTTTTTCTCAGGTAAAATCACAAATCCACACTTGTTTTTTGAAAGCATATTTGCTTTTTTGGTTTTTTCATTTACAGCCAGTTCTATTTATATTATCAATGATTACTTTGATATAGAATCTGATAAAAAACATCCGGAGAAAAAACACAGGCCTTTAGCCAGTGGTGTTATATCAAAATCTAATGCCAGGCTGCTGTTTGCGTTTTTGGTTCTTTTGGCAGTATCATCGGTTTTTGTTGGCAGTTATTTGTTTCATGAGAATTTATGGAAATTTGGGGTGATTATCGCTTTTTATTTCATCATCAATATCCTGTACACTTTTAAGCTGAAACAGGTTGCCATTGTTGATATCTGTATTATTGCGATCGGTTTTGTTCTGCGTGTATTAGCCGGCGGCTATGTTACGGGTATTATCGTCACCAACTGGGCTGTGCTGCTCACTTTTGTTTTGGCTTTAGTCTTAGCCATTGGTAAACGAAGAGGTGAATTGATCAATGCGCAGATCTCCGGAAAAACCAGAAAGGCGCTGGATGGTTATAATGTTCAGTTTGCAGATATTGCCCTGTCCATCAGTTGTACACTGGCCATTGTCTGTTATCTGATGTTTACCTTGTCTCCGGAAGTCCAGGCAAAATTCCATTCACGGGTGTTTTATACCGTTATTTTTGTGGTTTTCGCTTTTCTTCGCTATCTCCAGCAGACATTAGTGTACAACAAAACCGAATCTCCAACCAAAATAGTTTATAAAGACCGTTATATACAGATAACAATAGTTCTTTGGGTGATCGTTTTTCTGCTTCAGATTTATTTTAAGTAGCTGCTTGATCATAAAAACACCACAATGATGAAAACCAAACGGCGCATAATTGGCGCTCTCAAAAAAAATTACAGCTAAGATGAAACCGAATTTTATTCAGAAAGTAACCAACTGGGGCAATTTCCCGGTTGTGGAAAAAGAAATGAAATCGGATGATTCTGTTTCTAAAATCAAACAATTTGTAAGGGAAAATAACGAAGTGATAGCACGCGGAAACGGCCGTTGCTATGGCGATGCCTCTTTGGGCGAGCATATCTTCTCAACCAAAAGGCTTAATAAGTTTATTTCGTTTGACAGGCTCAATGGTATTATAGAGTGCGAATCCGGCGTACTTTTATCCGAAGTGCTGGAAGTGGCTGTGCCGCAAGGTTATTTTCTGTATGTTACGCCGGGTACCAAGTTTGTCTCTGTGGGAGGCGCAATTGCATCCGATGTACACGGTAAAAACCATCATGCAGAAGGCTGCTTTTCTGAGTATGTGACCGAGTTCAAACTGATGAACGAAGATGCAGAAATGATAACCTGCTCCAGAGAAGAAAATCAGGATAAATTTTGGGCCACCATTGGCGGAATGGGTTTGACGGGGATTATTCTCTCCGCCAAATTCAAACTCAAAAATATAGAATCTGTTTACATCCGCCAGGAGAGCATCAAAGCCGATAATCTGGATGAGATTTTCCGTTTGTTTGACGAGAGCGAAGACTGGACTTACAATGTTGCCTGGATTGACTGCTTTCAAAAAGGTAAAAATCTGGGAAGATCTATTCTGATGCGTGGCGAACATGCTCTAAAGGCCGAACTGCCAGCCAACCTTCAGAAAAAATCACTTAAGCTGAAGCCAAAATTCAGCCCGACAGTACCTTTTTATTTCCCCAGTTTTGTACTGAATGCCTTAACAATCAAGATTTTCAATTTTCTTTATTATGGCAAGCAACGTAAAAAGCAACTCAATAATTTTATCGATTACGAGAGTTTTTTTTATCCGCTTGATTTTGTGAACGACTGGAACAAGATCTACGGTAAAAGTGGTTTTATCCAATACCAGATGATGATCCCGAAAGAAAATGGTAAAGAAGGCATGCGCCGTATCCTGGAGACGATTGCAAACAGCGGTAACGGATCTTTTTTGGCGGTTCTCAAACTGTATGGCAAAGAAAATCCGCAGGCTTACAATTCCTTTCCTTTTGAGGGTTACTCGTTGGCATTGGATTTCAAAGTCAATAAAAAACTAAGAAAACTGATAGATCAGCTGGATGATATTGTTGAGCAATATGGCGGGAAGATTTACCTTACAAAAGACAGCATGAGCAGATCCTCTTTGACTAATTATCTTCAGAATGTTGACTCCTCCAAGTTTGTTTCTTTGCAGCACAAAAGAATTGTGAATGGTTTATAATTGAATCACATTGATTATCAGTTGATTAATAACCCCAAAATACAGAAAACCTAATGCCAAATACGAAAAATATATGATAATTCTTGGTTCCAATTCAGAAGTGGCGCAGGCATTTGTAGAAGAATGCCTTAAAAGAGGCGAGAAGTTTTCTACCATTTACCTGATAAGCTCCAATCCGAAAACTACTGAAAAATTTGCCGGCCATATCAATGTCAAGTTTCTTCAGCATTCTGAGATAATTGCGCTGGACCTGATGCAGGATATCGATTATAAAAAACTGGAGAATATCAGTTCAGACCTGTTGTTTTGTGCGTCAGGATACTTGGGCCTTGGAACTGATGAAGCCTTATATGATGACGATAATACCGAGAGGATTATTGATATTAATTATGCCAGGCTAATCCCGGTGCTTAATTTTTTCGCTAAAAAGATGGAGTCCAAAAGAGCGGGAAATATGATTGTACTTTCTTCTGTTGCAGGCGAAAGAGGCAGGCAAAGCAATTTTATCTATGGCAGCGCAAAAGCCGGATTAACAGCCTATCTCAGTGGCCTTAGAAATTATCTGTATGATAAAAAAGTGAAAGTGATGACCGTGAAACCCGGTTTTATGGATACCAAGATGACAGAAGGCTTGCCGCTGAATCCTGCACTGACGGCCACGCCCCAAAAAGCAGCAGAAGTCATTTACAAAGCCTACAAAAATAAAAGAGATGTGGTTTACGTTTTACCTGTTTGGGGATTGATTATGATGATCATCAGAAATATCCCGGAATTTATTTTTAAAAAAATGAAACTGTAAAAGTCTGGAAACCTAAGGGAGGAAGCAGAAAATTTGAAAATCAAAATATTGAATATTAAATGATTCCATTTGACCTTTGAAGAAAAAAATGAATATCTACAAATGAAAAAGCTCTATTTATTCGATTTTGACGGAACGCTCACTTACAAAGACACCATGTTTCTGTTTCTTAAGTTTTACGACCCGGCCAGATTTTCTGTTCAGTTTGCAAAGCATATTCCGCTGTTCATTTTATTGAAACTGAAGTTAGCTGACGCAGAGGCCGTCAAAAAAAGTTTTATCTCATCCATCCTCAAAGGCCAATCCAGATACCAGATTGATAAAAAGGCTCAACTTTTTTTTCAGGAATATTATCCAAAATTATTCCGCGAGAATGCTTTGGATTTCATTAATAATATAGACAGAGAAACCACCGAATCCTACATTGTTACTGCGTCGCTTGATATATGGATAAAGCCTTTTGCAGAAGAATTTAAAATGGGAATGCTTGCCACCAGGGCAGAATTTGTAAACGATATTTTCACAGGCAATTTTGTAGGCAAAAACTGTAACAAGCAGGAAAAAGTCAACAGAATAAAAACAGCGATAAGTAATCAGAAATACGACAAAATCATTGCCTTTGGGGACAGCTCCGGCGACAAAGCTATGTTTCGCTTTGCCAATGAATCCCATTACCGATTTTTTCACTAATTTAGTGCTTTAATTTTCGACCTTGTTTCAAAAGGCCACTAATCTTTATAGAAATGGAAAGAATTTATCTGGATAATGCTGCGACAACGCCTCTTGATACAGAGGTGATAGACTGTATGGTAAATGTTTTAAAATTCAATTATGGCAATCCGTCATCAACACACAGTTTGGGACAGGAAGCCAAAACTATTTTGGAAGAAGTAAGGCGAAAGATTGCAGATTCTTTGAAAGTGACACCGGGAGAAATCGTTTTCACATCTTGTGGAACCGAGTCTAATAACATGATTATCAAGTCATGTGTTAATTATCTCGGGGTCCAGAGAATTATTACCTCACCGCTGGAGCACAAGTGTGTGGCAGAAACCTGCCTGGAGATGAAAAAACTGAGAGGTGTAGAGTTGGTTTACCTAAGACCGGATTCCACTGGTGATTTGGATTTGAACAAATTAGAAGAATTGCTGAAAGAATCCGATAAAAAAACATTGGTAACATTAATGCATGCCAACAACGAGATTGGTAACATCCTGGATATAGAAAAAGTGGCACACCTTTGTAATGATAATCAAGCACTTTTCCATTCGGATACGGTACAGACAATGGCACATCTTGATCTCGATTTTTCAAAAATACCACTTGATTTTGCATCTTGCAGTGCACACAAATTCCATGGACCGAAAGGGACCGGCTTTGCTTTTGTAAGAAAATCATCCGGGCTCAAGGGCATTATCACCGGAGGGCCGCAGGAACGTTCGTTGAGAGCCGGAACAGAGAACGTTACAGGTATTGCCGGGCTTGGGAAAGCCTGGGAGCTCTGCCAGAAAAATATGAGCCAATACAGCCAGCATATTATTGATATCAAACATTACTGCATAACTCAGCTTCAGGAGAAGATTGAGGGCATAAAATTCAATGGAAGAAGCGCCGGAGATGAGAGTTTGTATACGGTTCTTAATGTTCTGTTGCCTTACAAAAACCCATTAATCGGATTACAATTGGATATGAAGGGTATTGCAGTGTCTCAGGGCAGCGCCTGCAGTTCGGGCGCATCAAAACCATCGATGGTCTTAATGTCTGTACTTTCAGAAGAAGAGCTGGATCACTGCACGCCGCTTAGGATTTCATTCAGCCATATGACAAAAAAGTCCGATATAGATGCTTTTGTGCAGGTATTGGAGGAAATTGGTAAAGGATTCGTTATAGAAAAAGCTGATAGTATACATAGATAATCAACAGAAATAATAATATTTAAATTTTGTAATTTTGTTTTTACAAATTAATTAAGAATAAATCATGGCAGTAGAAATTACAGATCAATCGTTTCAGGAAACAGTATTGAATTCGGATAAACCAGTTTTGGTCGATTTTTGGGCAACCTGGTGTGGACCTTGTAGAATGTTAGGTCCAATTATCGAGGAAATTGCAACAGATTTTGAAGGCAAAGCATTGGTAGGAAAAGTTGAAGTAGATAATAATCAGCAGGTTTCTGTAGATTATGGTATCAGAAATATCCCAACAGTTTTAATCTTCAAAAACGGTGAAGTTGTAGACAAATTGGTGGGCGTTGCTCCAAAAGAAGTGATTGCTGAGAAATTAAATTCTTACTTGTAAGAAAATAATAATATTGAAAATGAACGCTTTTCCTTTTGAAAAGCGTTTTTTTATGCAAAAAATTTGGAGATGTGAATTATTGTTGTATTTTTGCAACCACAATAAACAAGGAAACATTTCTGGTTTGTTGGGCAAAAGATCCGGTAGTTCAGCTGGTTAGAATGCCGCCCTGTCACGGCGGAGGTCGCGGGTTCGAGTCCCGTCCGGATCGCGAAAGCCTTTAACGAAAGTTAGAGGCTTTTTTGTTATTATAGCAATGTGGCTATTTTTTTTGGATCAAGATCAAACCTTGGGGACTAGGCAAAAATTTTAGATAATCTGAAAAGGAAAAATACTTTGTCTTTAACACCTCTAAGCTGCATTCTGAATTGCTTTATTTTCGAATTAAACGATTCTGCAGATGCATTGGTACTTCTTCTTTCAAAATAATTCAGGATGTCATTATAATGGTTTGTAATCGTATTTTTAAGTGTTGAAAAGGATTTAAAACCTGATTCTTCCACATCTTTAAACCAATGGGCAAGTTTGAGCATTGCTACAGATTTTAATGTGTTCTGATTATAAATTTTCCTTAGTTTATCGGATAAATTGTAA
>NZ_FTPU01000047.1 GCF_900108115.1 Epilithonimonas bovis DSM 19482 | reverse complement strand
TGTTCATGACAGTAAAGCTGTTGATTTTCTCATGAGAACTTTGGCATATTTCTTAAGTCCTGTGAAGATTATTCTTGCTGATGGAGGTTACAGAGGAGAAATCATAGAACAGGTGAAAAATAAGTTTGGTTATCTAATCAATGTGGTGATGAGAAATGATGAAAAGAAAACAGATTTTAAGCCCATTTCTAAAAGATGGATTATTGAACGGACATTTTCCTGGTTTGATAACGACAGGAGATTATGCAGGAATTACGAATTACTAATGGAAAATTCTGAAAATATGGTAAAATTATCCGCTATAAAAAATTTATTGAATAAAATTTAAACAGGCTCTAATTTTTTAAAATAATTTGATTAAAATTTTATATAAAGTGACCTGATTAGGGTAATAATGTAAAATTACTATTTTGATTAAAATAAAAAAATCTACTTTATAAAGTTAAAGTAGATTTTTTCATATAAAATATTTACATTAATAGATTTTTACTACTGCGGTGGTGGATCTTTATGTTAAATTAGTTTTTAAACTCAATTCAAAAAAACCTCATAATTATTAATTTGATGAATCACTTCCAGCAGGTTTTCATTGATATTGATATGATGCTGCATCGAGACAACTTCCAATACGGATTCGTCTTCTGGGTTTTTGATGAAGAACTGTAGTTTCTGCTCACCCTGATTTGCAATAATGTTTTCCTGGAAAAAGCGGATGTCGCTTTCGCGCAAAGTCTCAAGCGGAACGACAATGGATAAACTTTTGGCAAAAAGATCAAAAGCTTCTTTTAATTCCAATACATCGTTGACGTTTACAAAAACTCGCCCGTCTTTACCTTGTGAAAATTTGATTTTCATAATAACAAATCGCTGCACTTCCAGTTTTTCTTTCAGGCGCATATAGTCGCGGTCACCCAATCGGAAAGAATAAGAACCAGTGTAGTCTTCTAACATTACAAAAGCCACTTTTTCCCCACTTCGGAAACCATCAGCTACACGATATTCGGTAATTAATCCCGCGACTGTATATTCTTTTGTATTATCTTTTTCATTCATTTTGTCTTTCCAGCTTTTCTTCTCTTCAAAAAGTTCGGCTGTTTTTGGAGGGAAAGCCAAGTCTTTGAAAGCTTCTACTTCATCAAGATTCAGGAAGTTGAAATTTCCTTTTGGTTCTGCTTTTTTCGTAGATTCTTCTATGATCTCATCTTCCAGTCCGCCTTCGTCAGAAATTACAATATCGGGTGTTTCTTCATCTGCAGTGCTGTCGTCCGCTTCTATCACCGGCGCAACTTCGTCCAGCACAGGAATATCGTCCTTTTTCTCTTCCAGTACTGCTTTTTTCGACAGCACGCCCTGCATAAACTTGAACTGGTATTTGAACTCATCCAAAGGATGCGCAGAGAGATAAAAGCCAATGATCTCTTTTTCTCTGTTCAACTTGTGCATGTTGGGCCATTCTGCACATGGTAGCAATTTGGGCTGTTCAATTTGCACTTCTTCCGCAAAATCTGCAAACAGAGAGTTATCCATCTCATTTTTACTGTCCTGAAAACTTTGGCCATAACGGAGCAGCCTTTCCAGATTGGTTCTTCCGGCAGAATCCAAATCAAAGTATTGCCCGCGGTGGTACGAGTCAATCTCATCAAACGCGCCTGCAATTACCAAACTTTCTGCCACTCTTTTATTAACCTGAGACGAGGGAACCCGCTCAAAAAAATCATAAATATTTTTGAATCTTCCATTTTTTCTGATCGCTGTGATGGCCTCACTCGGTCCTTCTCCAATACCTTTGATAGCACCTAGCCCAAAACGGATTTGGCCTTTGTCATTCACAGAAAATTTGTAATGCGACTCATTGACATCAGGTCCCAAAACATCCACGCCAATGGCCTTGCAATCCTCCATAAACATGGTGATAGATGCTGTGTTGTTGATGTTGTTGCTCATGACGCTTGCCATATATTCGGCGGGGTAATTGGCTTTGAGGTAGGCAGTTTGATATGCTATCCAGGCGTAGCAGGTAGAGTGGGATTTGTTAAAAGCATATTCAGCGAAAGCTTTCCAGTCATTCCAGATTTTTTCGAGTTTTTGCTCATCCAGATTGTTTTTTCTGCCGCCTTCTACAAATTTCGGGTACATTTTGTTGAGGACCTCAATTTGTTTTTTACCCATTGCTTTTCTCAGGGTATCGGCCTCACCTTTGGTAAAGTTGGCCAGTTTTTGAGACAAAAGCATTACCTGTTCCTGATATACCGTTATGCCGTAGGTTTCCTCAAGGTATTCCTGAGTTTCCGGCAGGTCATAAATGATTTCTTCGGTACCGTGTTTTCTGTTAATGAAATTTGGGATGTATTTAATTGGTCCCGGACGATACAATGCATTCATGGCAATAAGGTCGGCAAAAACCGTTGGTTTCAGCTCACGCATGTATTTTTGCATTCCCGGACTCTCGTACTGGAAAATCCCAATCGTTCTTCCTTCCTTAAATAACTGATAGGTTTTGGCATCATCCAGCGGAATGTCATCAGGATTAATATCAATGCCGTGGCGCTCTTTGACAAGGTTGACGGCGTCTTTGATAATCGTTAAAGTTCTCAGTCCAAGAAAGTCCATTTTCAGCAATCCGGCGCTTTCTGCCACCGAGTTATCGAACTGGGAGACCAAAATTTCCGCATCTTTTGCGGCAATCGTGATGGGAACCAGATTACTTACAGGTTCTGGCGTAATGATAACACCGCAAGCATGGATTCCGGTATTCCTGATGCAGCCTTCCATCTTTTTGGCACTTTCCAGCACCGAGAATCTTGGGTCGTCAGGATTGCCCAGGATGGCCTTCATCTCATCAACCAGTTGCTGTTCTTCAGGTTTCAGTTTGTCATATTTGGAGAATGCTTTGGCGATGTTCATCCCTGGTGTTGAAGGGATCAATTTGGCAATCATATTGGTTTCCGGGATCGAAAGATCCAGAACCCGTCCGGCATCTTTGATCGCTGATTTTCCTCCCAAAACCGAATAGGTAATAATTTGCGCCACCTGGTCCTGACCGTATTTTTCTACCACCCATTTGATGATTTTGTCACGGCCTTCATCATCAAAATCAATATCGATGTCGGGCATAGAAACCCTCTCCGGATTCAGGAATCTCTCAAAAAGGAGATCATATTTGATAGGATCAACATTGGTAATCCCAATGCAGTAGGCAACAGCAGAACCTGCCGCAGAACCACGACCGGGGCCAACCCAAACGCCCATCTTGCGGGCCTCGTTACAGAAATCCTGTACAATCAGGAAGTAGCCCGGGTAGCCTGTATTGGCAATAACATCCAGCTCAAAATCCAGACGCTCTTTTATATCATCAGTAATTTCTGTATATCTTTTTTTGGCACCTTCAAAAGTGAGATGGGTGAGGTATGCCATTTCACCGCGTTTTCCTCCATCTGTTTCATCTTCGGGATTTACAAATTCTTCGGGGATATCAAACTTCGGCAGCAATACGTCACGTTTTAATGTATATGGTTTGAATTTGGCCAGAAATTCTTCATAGGCCTCAAAAGCATCCGGATAGGCCAGGAATGTTTCTTTGAGTTCATCAGAATTTTTGATATAATACTCATCTGTTGTGAGACCTTTTCGTTTGCCAAAGCCTTTACCAATAGGTGTTGACAGTTTTTCACCGTCTTTGATACAGCCTAAAATATCCTGTATGTTGGCATCGCTTTTATTGGTATAGTAAGTCTCATTCTGAGCCAGGATTTTGACATTGTATTTATCTGCAAACTGCAAAAGGACTTCGTTGAGGTGCTCCTCTTCGGGAAGTTTATGATTCTGGATCTGAACGTAGAAATCCTCACCAAATTCATTTTTCCACCACTGGAAGAGTTCTTCACCTTTTTGTTCTCCGATGTTAAGGATCGTACTCGGTATATCGCCATTAATCCCAGACGTTAAGGCAATAACTCCTTTTTTGTATTGAGAGATCAATGCTCTGGAAATCCTCGGGACGCCAAAATAAAAGCCTTTTTGAAAGCCAATGCTGGACAATTTTACCAGATTTTTGTAGCCTTCAAAATCTTTTGCCAACAGTATAACCTGCGTTCTGCGGTCCGGATCATCTTTGGTAAACTGCTTTTGCTCATAGCGCTCCGAGATATAAAATTCGCAGCCAACAATTGGGATCAGTTGATCTGTTGTCGGTTCCGGGTCATTAAAAGTTTCTCCCTTTTCTTCAGCTTCCTGTTTTTTGAAAAGATATTCTTTATGCTTTTTATTGGTGTCGGCATTGGCACCTTCTATAGCGGTCACAAATTTGAATGCGCCCATCATATTGCCCAAATCGACCATGCCTAATGCCGGGAATTTTTCTTCTTTTGCTTTTTTGATGAGGTCGCCAATACTTGTGGTTGCGGCAAGTGTAGAAAAAACAGTGTGATTGTCAAAATGGAAATATTTACCCAAATCAATCTCGTCAATACTGCCAAAATCACTTTGTTTTTTCTTATTATTAAAACTGGCAACCTGCCTCCTGATAACAATCCCAAATGGTTTTATAGGATTTGGATTTGCAGTTTGGAAGTCTTTTAATTTGGATTCAGGGATTTTAAGGACATCCGCGGGTATGACACCAATTCTCATCATCTCGAAAAAAACCTGAGCCGTGGCATTAACGTCAGCCGCCGCATTGTGCGCTTCGTCAAATTTGTGTCCGTATAGTTTCTCGTAGAGTTCTTCAAGTTTCGGAGATTTGAATTTACCACCGCGTCCTCCCGGGAGTTGGCAGTAATCGGTTCCCAAAATCATAGTGTCTGCTTTTGGTTTTTCCTGAAGGTTATCCTTGATGTCTTTTCGGATAAATTCTGCACCTACAATATTGTAATCAAACTCCACATTATGGCCGGATACAACTCTTACATTTTCCAAAGCCTTAGAAAATTCCAACAAAATTTCCTGTAAATCACGGCCTTCTTCATTCGCTATTTTTGTTGTAATGCCGTGGATTCTGGCTGCGTTGAAGGGGATATCATAACCTTCGGGTTTGATGATATAATCCTGGTTCTCGATCAGGTTCCCGTCATCATCATGGATCTGCCAGGCAATCTGAACCATCCTTGGCCAGTTGTCTGAATCTGAAAGCGGCGCGTTGAAATTTTTGGGTAATCCGGTGGTTTCGGTATCGAAAACTAAATACATCTACATTAGAAATTTGTGTAAAGTTATGATTTTAAAAACATAAAAAAAATCTCACTTTTCCACATATTTATTAAATCTTGGATGTTAATTCTTGCCAAAAAAGTTAATGCTGGTTAAATTGATCTTTCCATAGTCAATTAAAATTAATTTTGAAAAAAATTGCTTTTGAAAACATTTTTACTATCACTTTTTCTGATGCCTTTGTCATTTGTTTTTTCACAGCAGATTAGCGGAAGTGTCGTCTCTGATTCTGCTTCTGTCCGTCATCTTCTGGTCATCAATATCGATTCTCAGGACAAAACTTATACTGATGATACCGGCCAATTTACCTTATCAGCAAGTGTAGGGCAGAAGCTGAGATTTGTAAAAGAAGGCTACGAAAGAAAAGATATTCTTATAAAAAATAATGATTATCTGACAGTTAATATTTCAAAAGTCATTATTGAAATACCTGAGGTGGAGATTAAGAAAAAATTATCGGGCGATCTGGCGAAGGACTCCAAGTTGTTTGACGAGAATAAGCAGAAAGTAGCTCTTAATAATGACTTGTGGCACTATTATAAAGCACCTGCAAGCCTTGAAGTTTTAAAAGCCAAACCGGGAGAATTTGTACAGCCTGTAAGTGGTGGTTTTGGTATTGGTAAAATCAATAACAAATGGGTGATTACAGATCTTGTGGAGTGGCTGAGAAAGAACCTGACTGATGACTATTTTACATCGATGGGATTAGGCAAAGCGGAGATTAATTCTTTTCTGTATTTTTCTTTAAGGTCATTCGACTCCAGGATTATACTTAAATATGGACTTTGTAGCGATGGCGATGTGGGCAACCTGAAACTTCATTTCGAAAATTCATTACTGCAATATCGCACCTCTAAATAATTATTTTTAAGCAAAAAAATAAATATGAACGAATTATAATCACATCTTTTCTTGCTCAAAGTGATGTGTCTGGTCCTTACAAATAATCTACAAAAAAAACCATCAAAACGCTAATTTTGATGGTTTTTATTAATTGTTGAAAGTACAACTTATATTGTAGAAAGTCTTAGTGTATTGGTTTTACCACCATTATGCACCGGCATAGCATTCAGGTTCACAACATAATCGCCCTGCTCTACAAATCCGTAGTTGTGGGTCAGCATATTCACCTGGATTACAGTTTCGTCAGTCGATTTTTGCATATCATAGTAATAAGCTCTTACACCCCAAAGCAAATTCAGCATCGTAATGACTCTCTTATTGGAGCTGAAAACGATGATGTGTGAAGATGGTCTGTGAGCAGAAATCTGGAACGCTGTATATCCTGAAGTGGTTAGTGTAATAATGGCTTCAGCACCTGTTGATTTAGCAATATCAACCGCAGAACGGCAAACTTTATCGGTAATAAATCTCTCGTCTACGCAGTTGATTTTTTCTTCGATAACGTGGTTTAGTTTTGAATAGAGTGGTGTTTTCTCGATATTTTTAACAATTTTTGACATGTTTTTTACCACGTCTACCGGATATTTACCTACAGAGGTCTCGCCGGAAAGCATTACAGCATCAGCACCATCCAAAACAGAATTGGCAACATCATTCACCTCTGCTCTTGTAGGCGTAAGGCTATTGATCATGGTTTCCATCATCTGCGTCGCAATAATTACCGGTTTTGCATAGAGTCTTGCTTTGTTGACAAGGTTTTTCTGAATAACAGGAACCTGCTCCATTGGCACTTCTACACCCAGGTCACCTCTGGCAACCATCAGGCAGTCACATTCCATTAGAATCTGGTCGATATTTTTTACACCTTCTGGCTTTTCAATCTTAGCAATAATTGGTGTTTTTGTCTTGTTGCTGGGGTGTTTTGCCATCAGATCTTTAAGATCAATAATGTCCTGAGCGTGACGAACAAAGGATAATGCAATCCAGTCAAATTCGTTATCCAGCATAAAGTTGGCATCCTCTATATCTTTCTCTGTCAAAGCTGGCAGAGAAACTTCTGTATTGGGTAGGTTCACGCCTTTTTTTGAACTTAATGGTCCTCCTTGGATCGTTTTTGCTCTTACGGTATCCACATTATTAGTCTCAATCACCTCAAAAACTAATTTTCCGTCGTCGATAAGAATTCTTTCACCAACTTTTACATCCTGAGGAAACTTCTCATAAGTCATGTAAACTTTGGTTGCATCACCTTCCATTTTTTCATTTGTAAAAGTCAGGATATCACCCGGATTTAGGAATGAACCTTCTTTTACAACGCCTACTCTTAATTTTGGGCCTTGCAGGTCACCAAGGATAGACACGGAGTATCCATACTCTTTATTGATTTCGCGGATGATGTCCACATTTCTTTTCACCAGCTCGTAATCGGCATGGGAAAAATTGATTCGGAATACATCTACGCCAGCCTGGATCATCTGGATCATTGTTTCCTTGTTAGAAGATGCCGGACCCAGTGTTGCTATTATTTTTGTTTTTTTTAGGTTTTTATTCATAATATTGGATTAATTGATAAAGTTCCTCATCAGAACTTAGAGAATATTCCTGAATTTGAAATATAAAATTTTCCGGGAGCAAAATTAACGAAAAATCCGCAAACATATCAGAATTAGTTAAAATGTAATCAGCATCCTGGTGCACATTTAGTAAAAATTTAATATTCGATTCATTTGAAAACAGCTCATTCTGCGTTTTTTTCTCGACAGACAGGATAGATTTGTTTGAAATAAAGGTGAAACAATTTTTGGAAAGCCTGTCATAAGCCTGATATCGTGAAAAATAATAATCAAAGTATTGCCCCTCTATTTTGATATCCGCAGTTCTGCTGAACTGAAAATCATTAGCTCGGTTGATCATAAAAAACAATTCATACTCCGGGATTGGTTTTATAAGACGAATCAATCCGATACTGATCTCTGTAAGATCTTCCTCTAGCTTAAGAAACTGTTTTTTGATTTTCAATAATATTTTCTTTTTTGCTTAGTACATAAAAAGCACGTTGGGCGGCCTTTTCTTCAGCTTTTTTCTTACTGGCTTCTACAGCGTTGGATATTTTCTCGTTATGAAGCCAAACGTAGCAGCGGAATACAGTGACTTTGTTAGCCTGTAATTCTTCGCAGGTCTCATATTTTATAGGAATTTTTTTCTTTTGGCTCCATTCCAGCAGCAGACCTTTGTAGCTGATGATTTTATTTTCGAGTTTGTTGATTGTCGACGGTGTCAGGATTCGGTCTAATACAATTTTTTTGCAAAATTCATAATCGATGTCCAGATAAATGGCCCCTATAAGCGCTTCCAACAGATTGCCGGATATATTTTCACTCAGGACAGTGTGACTGATGTCGGCTTGTAGCAGACTGCAAAGTTTAAGATCATCTCCCAGTTTATTCAGGTTTTTCCTGTTGACAATCTTGGATTTCATCTGTGTTAGAAATCCCTCATTCTCATTGGGGTAAGTGTGAAAAAGATGACAGGAAATTATGGTTCCCAATACAGAATCCCCTAAAAACTCAAGGCGTTCATAATTTTTTTTATTCGTGTTTTTTGAAGAAGTTTTCAGAGAGAAAGCTTCTTTGTAAATCTCCAAATTGTGGATATTGTATCCTACCAATTCAGAAATATTTTTGCGAAATAGATTATCTTTTTCCGAAAGTTTTTGTGTTCTGTTTTTAGGAAGGAATCTAGAAAAATAATTCTTCAACTCCATAGAACAACATATTATATTTTTTTGAAAAGAACGCAGGCATTATGTCCTCCGAAACCAAATGTGTTACTCATCGCAATATCTACATTTTTCTCAACGGCCTTGTTAAAGGTGAAGTTAAGTCTGCTGTCGATACTTTCGTCATCTGTAAAATGGTTAATCGTTGGCGGAACAATGCTGTGAACAATTGTGTTAAGCGCTGCAATAGCTTCAATCACACCTGCAGCACCCAAAAGGTGACCTGTCATTGATTTTGTAGAATTGATCTGAAGATCAAAAGCATGTTCTCCAAATAATTTTGCAATAGCGTTAGATTCGGCAATGTCTCCCAAAGGTGTAGATGTACCGTGCATATTGATATGGTCTACCTCATCTGCGGTAACATCAGCATCCTGAAGACAGTTTTGCATTACCAGATAAGCACCAAGGCCTTCCGGATGTGGCGCTGTCATGTGATAAGCGTCTGCACTCATACCGCCACCGGATAATTCTGCGTAGATGGTTGCGCCTCTTTTCTTTGCATGCTCATATTCTTCAAGAATAATACAGCCCGCGCCCTCGCCCAATACAAAACCATCACGGTCTTTATCAAAAGGTCTGGATGCCGTTTTGGGATCATCATTTCTTGTAGAAAGTGCGTGCATTGCGTTGAAACCGCCCATTCCGCTGGCTGTAACTGCTGCTTCTGAGCCGCCACATACAATCACATCTGCCTTACCTAGCTGTAACAGCATTTTGGCATCAATCAAAGCGTTGGCAGAAGATGCACATGCAGAAACTGTTGTATAATTAGGCCCGTGGAAACCATATTCTATGGATATATTACCAGGCGTAATATCTGCAATCATTTTTGGAATAAAAAATGGGTTGAACCTCGGGATATTATTGGAAGCAGCCCAGCCCAAAACTTCTGTTTCAAAAGTTTCCAGCCCGCCAATTCCGGATCCCCAGATGACACCCACACGGTTTTTATCCACATTATCTTCTATAAGCCTGCTGTGTGCGATAGCTTCTCTGGCCGCAATCTGCCCAAACTGGGAGTTACGGTCCATTTTTTTAGCCTCTTTTTTATCAAAATAATTAAGAGGATTGAAGTCTTTTACCTCGCAGGCAAACTTAGTTTTGAAATTTGTGGAATCAAAAAGAGTAATAGGAGCAGCACCACTCTCGCCCTTTATAAGGTTTTCCCAGTATTCTTTAGCATTATTTCCAATTGGTGTAATAGCGCCGAAGCCGGTTACAACTACTCTCTTTAATTCCATAAATTTATTCTATCTTGATAATATTATTTGTTTACAACTTCTTCGATGTAAGCGATAGCGTGACCAACAGTTGTAATTTTTTCTGCCTGATCATCAGGGATTTGGATGTTGAATTCTTTTTCAAACTCCATGATAAGTTCTACAGTATCCAAAGAATCAGCTCCTAAATCATTAGTGAAGCTAGCTTCTGGAGTTACTTCTGTTTCTTCAACGTCAAGCTTATCAGCGATGATAGCTTTTACTCTTGATGCAATGTCTGACATAGTATTTTATTTTAATTATGTTAATTTGGTGCAAATATATAAAATTTCAAATCATTTCAATTTTTTTTTACTTTTTTCAGCTTCTCCATACGCTATTCTTTTTATAATCATCTCATTAAAATTACTCCTGACATAGTCCGCAAATTTGTTTATTTTTGCAATAATTATTAATGCAATTATGGAAGATTTTCCTGATAATGATGACGATCTTTTTACAGGCAAAGATCATACCCCACTCAGAAAAGACGCTTTTGACCTGAAACCGGAAGAGAAAGTAAAGAAAATAGAGCAACTGTTTGGTGAGATTATGCAGACTCTTGGCCTGGATATGACCGATGACTCTCTGAAAGATTCTCCCAAACGGGTGGCAAAAATGTATGTCAATGAGATTTTTGGTGGCCTTTTGCCAGAAAATAAACCAGGTATCTCAACATTCAAGAATCAGTATAAATACCGCCAAATGCTGGTGGAGAAAGATATAACAGTCTATTCTTTCTGCGAACATCACTTTTTACCAATCATTGGGAAAGCCCACGTAGCTTATATATCCAATGGAGAAGTGATAGGGCTGTCAAAAATCAACCGGATTGTAGATTATTATGCCAAACGTCCGCAGGTTCAGGAGCGGCTGACAATGCAGATTGTAGAAGCGCTCAAAGAAGCTTTGGGTACCAAAAATGTGGCTTGTATTATAGATGCCAAGCATCTTTGTGTCAATTGCAGAGGGATAAAAGATACGGCCAGTTCTACCATTACTGCTGAACTGAGCGGAATTTTCCGAACCAATCCTATTACCAGACAAGAGTTCCTGCATTATGTAGGTAGCCACGCAAAATTTGATTAAATAAATGATAAAGTTTAGAAAATATTTTTACAAAATTATTGTAACAACAATTGTCTGTTGTTGATTTTCTATATCAACTATTTAATCATTTATAATTTATCATTCATAGAAAATATGCAACTCAAAATATACAATTCACTTTCCGGCGAAAAAGAAGTTTTCCAACCTTTATTAGAAGGTAATATTGGGATGTACGTTTGTGGGCCAACGGTTTACAGCAACGTGCATTTGGGTAATGTGAGAACATTTTTATCCTTTGATTTTATTTACAGAAGCCTTCAGTTTTTGGGATATAAAGTCCGATACGTCAGAAATATTACCGATGCAGGACATTTGACAGACGATGGCGATATCAATAACGACCGGTTTATCAAGCAATCCAGGTTGGAAAAGCTGGAACCGATGGAAATTGTTCAGAAATATACGGTGGATTTTCACGAGGTTCTTAAAAAATTCAATCTGCTGCCACCGACTATTGAACCAACTGCCACCGGCCACATTATCGAGCAATTGGAACTGACGAAACTTTTGGTAGACAAAGGTTTTGCTTACGAAAGCAATGGTTCCGTCTATTTTGACGTGTTGGAATATAATGCAAGAGGTCTCAATTACGGTGAGCTTTCCCATAGGAATATAGAAGAATTATTTGCCAACACAAGAGATCTTGACGGTCAGGGCGAGAAGAAGAATCCACAGGATTTTGCGCTTTGGAAAAAAGCATCACCGGAACATATTATGAAGTGGCCATCGCCTTGGGGAGAAGGTTTCCCAGGCTGGCATCTTGAATGTACGGCGATGAGTACAAAATATTTGGGTGATCAGTTTGATATTCATGGTGGTGGGATGGATCTTAAATTCCCACATCACGAATGCGAGATTGCCCAAGGCAAGGCCTGCAACGGTGTTGAGCCTGTCAAATATTGGATGCACGCCAACATGCTGACAATGAACGGGCAACGGATGAGCAAATCGACCGGTAATTATATCTTGCCAATGCAACTGATTACGGGCAATAATGACTTTTTTGAGAAGGCATTTCACCCAAGTGTACTCAGATTTTGCTTTTTGCAGGCGCATTACAGAAGTGTTCTGGATATTTCTAACGATGCAATGCTGGCAAGCGAAAAAGGCTTCAACAGGCTGATGGAAGCGGTTAGGATTCTTAATACAGAATCTGCAGTAGAAGGTATCGAGACGTCATCTTTTGATCTTAAGGCCTGGAAAGAAAAAGTTTACGATGCTTTAACAGACGATTTTAACAGCCCTGTTTTGATTTCTCATCTTTTTGAGGTGGTGAAATTTATTTCGGCTTCAAAACTTGGGAAAGAAAGTATTTCAACCAGTGATTTTGAAGATTTAAAACAGTTCCTGAATGCTATTGTTTTTGACGTGTTGGGATTGCAGACGATAGAAGACTCAAATAATGATAAGCTTGACCAGACGTTGCAGGTTTTGATCGAGTTGAGAAATCAGGCCAGAAAAGCTAAAAATTGGGATCTGTCTGACCAAATCCGCGGCCAGCTGCTGGAAAAAGGCATAGAGCTGAAAGATGGCAGAGAGGGCACGACATATCAGCTGATCTGATAAATCATTCATAAATATTTTAAAAATACGGTTAACGAAAGTTAAACCGTATTTTTATTTTCAGAAAGAAACCTATTTTTGAAAAAACGACTGCCGCTTGAAAACTTGTTTACCACTTCTTTTTGTTCTGATTTCTGGGTTGATATTATCTCAGAATATTTCCGGGAAAGTCATGTCAGAGGACGAAGTCCTGATTCCCAAAACCCTGATTGTAAATATGAGAACCAATGAAAAAACTTACAGCGATTCGCAGGGAAGTTTTACAATCAGTGCTAAAATGGGTGACGAGATCCGTTTTGCGAAAGAACGTTACAAACTGGCAAAAATCCTTATCACTAATAGCGATCAACAGACCGTGCGGCTCGAGAAAATTCCGCAGGAGATAGAGGAGGTTAGGTTCATCAACAAAAATATTGTGCAGTCTCAAGAAGAAGGATTAAGGACATCAATTGGCTTACCCAAAGGTCCGGAAAAGCCACGCGAGAAGCCCGTTGATTTGAAGGACGACTTTCTGAGAATTCCGCCCATCGTAAGTATTCAAAATATTTATAATGCAATTAGTGGGAAATCTAGGCGCCTGAAAAGGCTTTATAAATATGAAGACCTGCAGGAAGGCCTGTCCTGGATCCGCAATAATATCGATTACCAATATTTTGCAGATGCAGGAATCCCTGCTGAAAAAATGAATGATTTCCTCATGTTTGCACTACGTGACGAAAGAGTGCTCATGTATATGAAAGCAAAAAATATTGGTGGTATTACTGTTGAGATGGACAGGCAGATAGATCCTTATCTCGAAGTTCTAGCTGTCAGTAGGAAGTAACTGGTCTTAAATTATTAAGCATATTATTCATAAAATTTAGTTTTTTATCCAAATATCCAATAAATCATTAAATTGCGTCCATATTAACAGACCTTAATAATGAAATTATACTTTAGTGTTAACTTCGGAACAAAAGTTGGCCAACGGCTCGTTTTACGCCTGTTTGAGGGCGAAAATGAGCATCGGGACTACGATTTGACCTATTCCGAAAATAATAACTGGACCACAGAACTGGATTATTTTTCTAAAGCGATTCTCTACAAATATCTTGTGGTGAACGAAGATGGGGAAGTTTTGGAGGAAGAGATTCCTTTTCACAAACTCAATCTCCCCAATAGTTTTAAAGAATTTGTAATCTTTGACCAATGGAATCTCAAAAACTTTCCTGAAAATTATTTAACCAACAAAATTCTGCATAATCGTTTGCAAGGTTTTCAGCCTGCAAAACAACCGGTAGTTAAGAAGCATACGCATCTTTTCAGAATAGAAGCGCCACTTTATCATCCAAATTGGCAATTGGTTTTGGTTGGGAATGTGGATGCTTTGGGAAATTGGGATTACGAAAAAGCTGTTGAACTGAGCGAAACAGATTACGGCGTTTGGGAAACCGGTGTTGAGATCAATACCCATCAGACGATACTTTATAAATACGCGATTAGAGATAAAAATACAGGCAAGGTGTTCTACATAGAACCGGGTGATAACCGTTGGGTTTTTGGTAATCCGAACAAGGATATCCTGTATGTGAAAGCTGACCATTATTTCAAATTTGATAATCATACACTTTGGCATTCTGCGGGTGTCGCCGTTCCGGTTTTTTCTTTAAGAACGGATGATGGTTTTGGCGTTGGGGAATTTCCTGATATCAAAAAATTGGGAGACTGGGCTAATGAAACTAAGCTTTCTGTCATCCAAATTTTGCCGATCAACGATACAACTGCGAATTATACCTGGACAGATTCTTATCCTTACGCTGCGATTTCGGTTTATGCGCTTCATCCGCAATATCTTTCGATTGAGAAATTAGAATATGCTTTGCCAAAAGATTTGGTTGAAGATTATCAGGCAAAAAAAGCAGAACTGAATGCTTTGAGTTTGATTGACTACGAGCAGATGATTTCCGGAAAATGGAAATATACAACGGCTGTTTTCGAGGGAAATCAAGAAGCGATTCTTAAAGATAAAAACTTCAAAAAGTTCATTAAAGATAACGAAGAATGGCTGATGCCTTATTCTGCATTTTGTGTTTTGAGAGACAAATACAAAACGCCGAATTTCAATGAATGGAAGACTCATAAAAAATATGTTGCCGGAAAAGTAGCGACACTTTATTCACCAAAACATAAAGAGTATTCTCAATTGATGCTCCACGCTTGGGTGCAATATCAATTGCATTTGCAACTTCAAGATGCTGTAGAATATCTTCATAAATTGGGAATTTCCGTGAAAGGAGATTTACCGATTGGGATTTACCGATATTCTGTAGAAGCTTGGACAGAGCCGGAATTATTCGGAATGGATTTCCAGGCTGGCGCACCGCCTGATCAATTCTCAGATTTGGGACAAAACTGGGAATTCCCGACTTATAATTGGGAAGTGATGAAAGCCGACGGTTACCAATGGTGGAAAAAGCGTTTCAAAGTTCTGGAGCAGTATTTTGATGCCATGCGGATTGACCATATTCTTGGATTTTTCAGGATTTGGAGAATGCCGATTTCTGCGACCCAAGGTTTGCTGGGTTATTTTTATCCGGCGCTTCCAGTGACTGAGAAAGAATTTGCGGACAGACAGATTCCGTTCAGCTATGACCGTTATGTGAAGCCATTTGTGAATGACCCGATTCTTTGGGAAAACTTCGGTGAATTCAAAGAAAAAATTCAGAATCATTTCTTCGATAATCATCATAACGGGACTTACACTTTCAAGCCGGAGTTTGACACCCAGAGAAAATTAACCGATTATTTCAAGAAGGAATCCTGGGATTGGGCAGAAGAAAAATTGATTTCTTTAGCCGGAAATGTTCTATTCTTAACTGAAGAAACTGATAACGGAATCGTTTATCATCCAAGATTCAATATTGCGAAAACGACATCTTACAAATATCTTCCGGATTGGGAAAAAGCAAAACTTATAGATCTTTATAATGATTATTTCTTCAAGCGTCAGGACGGGCTTTGGTATCAGAAAGCGATGGAGAAATTACCGGCTTTGCTTAATTCTACAACGATGTTGATTTGTGGAGAAGATTTGGGACTGGTTCCGGATTCGGTTCCTGTTGTGATGGATCAATTGGCGATTACCGCTTTGAAAGTTCAGAGAATGCCTTCTGATAATATACCTTGGTATAATCCAAAAGACGCCAGTTACCTGAATGTCGTAACAGCTTCTTCACACGATAGTTCTACACTGAGACAATGGTGGCACGAAGACAGAAATCTCACACAGAGTTATTTTAATACACAATTAGGGCAATATGGAACTGCGCCGTGGGATTTAGCTCCGGAATTGTCGGAAATGATAATGAAACAGCACCTTTTCACCAATGCGATGTTAGCAATTTTCCCGATTCAGGAATTTTTGGCAACTGACCAAGAATTGATGAATCCGAATATGGATGAGGAGAGAATCAACAATCCTGCAGTTTTCCCACATTATTGGAGATACAGGATGCATCTTAAATTAGAAGATTTGAAAACCAAAGACAGATTCAATCAGAAAATTGCAGGTTGGATAGAAAGTAGCGACCGATATTAATATCTAAATCTGCATTATTCAAAATTTTGATTTGAATAACTTTTTATAGAACCCTTTCAGAGTTTCATGCTTTGAAAGGGTTCTTTTTTTATTATGATTAATAAAAATTATTAGCCTGATTGTCAGATGTCAATTTGTTTTTTGAATTGATTTCAAATCTAAATTTAAATTTTAGTTTAACTTTTATTATCCGTCAATATCCAAAAGACAGAAAGTTCCATTGGAGAAAAATGGATTTTCGAATTTAATTTTAAAATAAAAGAAAATGAAATCAATGATTCACGAATACCAAAATAAAAATATCTTAACAATGAGTAAAAAGATATTTTTGACACTTGCTATAATTTTTGGCGGATTAGTTTCTGCACAGGATTATTACGATACTTACCCACAGGACTATAACGGATACGAATATTATGACAGCTCATACGATTACCCGGACGATTACTATTACAACTATCCTGCGGATTATTATCCCGACCAATATTATCAAGGCTATTATAACGATTACAGAAACGCTGTTTTCTCTGTAAACTGGGATCAGTTTTTTGTACAATATCGTTTGAGCCCATTCCAAATCAATCAGATTATGTTGCTGAACAACCGTTTTGCATCTTACGCCGCCTGGAACTCTTATTACAGATATAATCCGGACAGATGGTATTATGACAGGTTTTACGCGCTTCAAAATATTTTAGGGCCAAGGATTTTTGTAGTCTATCAGAATGTTTATTTCCGGGGTGCAAGCCCGTTTGTGTATTACAGAAACCGTTGCGTGAACTTCTATGCAAGACGTTATCCGGTAAGACCGGTTTACAGAAATGTAAATATTGTTAACTACAGGGTTGACCGAAATAATTTCCGAGCAAACTTCCGGGAACCGATGAGGAATAATAACATCAACCCAAGAGCTTATAATAATGATGATGTGCGCAATGGTTTACCACGAAGTGGCGCAAATGGAAATTCTGGTATAAGGCCGAATGGCAATAGTGGTGTAAGATCAGGTAACGATGGTAGTTTTAGAAATAATCGTGTAGAAGCGGACCGTACAATGCCATCATCAGCTCCCAGATCTGAAGGATTTAGAAACCAAAGCGGAACAAGACAAAACCAAAGTGTTGAGAGATCATCACAAAACAGGAATAACAACAATTCGGGAAATTCTGGTGGTTATAGAAGTTCAGGCAATAGATTGGTATCCAGATAACAGAGTTTAACAAAAATTTATCATTTTGACCTTTAACATTATAATAGTCATAGGATCAAAGAGTCAGTAAAATAATTAATACTAAATCAATTAAAAAAATGAAAAAGTTAATATTAAGCATGGCATTTTTGGGACTAGGAGTTTTCGGATTTGCCCAAACTACAGCAAAAGCAGACCATTCTCAGAAAAAAGCTGAACATCTTCAAAAGATGAAACAGGAACTGAATCTTACTGATGCACAGGTAGCACAACTCACGGCTTTACATGATAAAAAAGCTGCCGAAAGGAAAGAAGCAATGGCCACTAAAAAAGATGGCAGAATGCAGAAGATGAGAGAAAATGATGCAGAGATGCAAAAAATTCTGACGCCTGAGCAGTACAAAAAATTTCAGGATATCAAAGCTCAGAAAATGGCCGATAGAAAAGCAAAATTCCAATCAAGAAAGGCGAATGCCACAAGTGTAAGTAAATAATACAACTTGTAGATAGCAGAAAAGCGTTCAGAAATACTGAACGCTTTTTTTTTGGTCTCATTTTTATTAATCCAGAGAATTAATAAGAACGATATAACGGTATGCAAAGATCGCTTTCTGCAGTTTTGAAAGTTTGGTAAAATCTTTCTTATTGTACTTGGGTAAGACAGCCTTATTTATTTTATTAAGTAATCTGAAGACAGCCTTTTTCATATTGATGAATTTGGTTACAAAAATTACAATTATCAAGCCGTTTGTAATTTTTAAATACAGCTTACAGCATCATAACGCCCTCTATCTTACCCACTTTCTGATAAATATCTACCACCTGATCTGCGTCCAGAACAAAGCAATTCACTGAGACAGACGTGTATTTGCCATTAGAACTTTCTCTGTTAGACAGAGTGTATTTGAAACCGTCAAAAACTTTTAGGATCTCTGTTATTTTCCCCGAATCGCTGGGGATAATGAATTTGAAAAGGTATTCCTCCGGAAAATTATGCTGTTGTTCCAGTTTTTCTTTTAGCGAGATGTAAAATTCTTCAGGATTTGCATGATTGCTTTCTATGATATTTGCCATATAGATTGTATAAAAAAGATCTTCGCAATAGTACGAAGATCAAAGATAATGATAATTTTTTTCTTTACGAAGGGTTTTCTGCTGTAGCAGTTTCGGGCAACGGTACATCGTCGGGAGCGGCTTCCAGTGCTTTGTCCAGTGAGAAGAGCGACTCGTCTGAAGCCCTGTCCCCGCCAGCTATTTTTAATTTATCGATGAGTTCTAAGGCCAATTTTTCTTCTTCGATCTGTTCTTTCACAAACCATTGCATAAAATTCCAGGTGGCCCAGTCCTTTTCCTGAAAAGACAAGTCCACAAGTGCGTAGATCGACGTGGTGTTATCTACCTCATGCTGGAAAACCTTATTAAAACAGTCGGTTAAATTTTGAGGGTTTTCCGGAGGAGCCGGTATTGCTTCAACCCTTGCTTCTCCGCCTCTATCAAGGATATAGCGCATAAACTTGATCATATGATTTCTCTCCTCCTGAGAGTGTCTGTAAAGAAAATTGGCAATCCCGCCGTACCCTTTAACGTCTGCCCAGCAGCCATAAGACAGGAATATTTGTGAAGCGTGACCTTCTTTTGTCATCTGTTTGATTAACGCATCCTGCATCGCGGATGATAGCCTGTTTGTATTCATAATATTGATAGATTTTGATTAGTAAGATATGATTTTCCAATGACCCAGTTGGAGTGATTAGTCTTTCAAAAACTCGTTAAGACAAATATTGCGCCATAAATTGAGGAAATAAAATTCAGTAAGATTATAATTAATTCAGGGGTAATGTTTTTTAAATTGCTGACTTTCAGTTGATAATATTATTATTTAACATAATTAACATTTTATTAATAAAATATTTATATTCGAGCGATAAGGAATTAATACTTGAGAATATTATGAAAAAAAATTATGTCAAATTACCATTGCTGATTGCTGCGCTCTATTTTGGCGGTGATCTGCATGCTCAGTCCGTCAAGGACAGTAGCGGTAAAGAAACTAAGATTGAAGAAGTTGTGGTGATTGGTTATGGGACACAAAAAAAAGAAAACGTAACGGGAAGTATCGGTATTGTGTCTGCCAAAGATTTAGCCGATAAGCCTAATGCAAACCCATTGAGTTCTGTACAAGGGAAGCTATCAGGAGTCAGTGTTGTTAATGCTGGAACACCAGGAGGATCGCCAAGAGTAGATATCAGGGGGATTGGTTCATTGTCCGGTAATACGGTCTTTATAGTCGACGGGATGATTACAGAGGATATCTCTTTCTTGAACCCTCAGGATATAGAGTCGATGAGTGTATTAAAAGATCCGTCCAGCTTGGCAATTTTTGGTGCTAAAGCAGCCAATGGTGCAGTAATTATCAAAACCAAATCAGGGAAGGGAAAACCTGTTTTTAATGTTAATTCTTATTTAGGGATTAAGACAGTTACCAACGTGCCAAAGATGGTAAATGGAGATCAGTATATAGAACTTTATAATGAGAAGCTTCTGAATGACAGAGCTACAGATCCTGCTTTTATTACAAAAGCTCAATATCCTGGTTATACGGATTGGTTTAAAGAGATTTTAAGAACAAGCATTATCAATTCAAATGATTTTTCGGCTGCAGGAAGTTTGGGTAAACTCAATTATTATGGCAGTGTTGGCTACCTTCAGGACGAAGGAAATCTAGCGGCCGGCCAGGGAATAAATTCCGGAAGTGGTTTCAATCGATTTAATACCAAATTAAATCTAAGTTATAAAATCACGGATAATATAACTATTGGAAACTCGTAGTGCATTATCAAACGAGATTTATTTTTAGGTTGTTTATATTTCTATCAAAAATAAATCTATTCAAAAACTGAATAGTTGTAAGGGTTGTAATTTTAGCCAAAATTCTTGTTTTAAAACCTTCAAAAGTTTTGGCGTAGTTTCTTCTAATCATAAATTGGTCACAAAGTTGAGAAAATAATGTTTCTATTCTCTTGCGATATTTTTTGAACTGATAGAACTGTGGTTTGTAGTCTTTTTGATTTTTCCTTTTAGGGGTTTCCAACTCTATATTTACCTCATTGAATAAGTCTAATTG
>NZ_FTPU01000081.1 GCF_900108115.1 Epilithonimonas bovis DSM 19482 | reverse complement strand
ATAGTTAGTAGGATTAGACGCGAAACCTTGTGATCTACCCATGGGCAGGTTGAAGCTTTGGTAACACAAAGTGGAGGACCGAACCGGTTGACGTTGAAAAGTCTTCGGATGACCTGTGGGTAGGGGTGAAAGGCCAATCAAACTGGGAGATAGCTCGTACTCCCCGAAATGCATTTAGGTGCAGCGTCGATGTTAAGTTTATTAGAGGTAGAGCTACTGATTGGATGCGGGGGAGTCAAATCCTACCAATTCCTGACAAACTCCGAATGCTAATAAATGTTCGTCGGCAGTGAGGGCATGGGTGCTAAGGTCCATGTCCGAGAGGGAAAGAACCCAGACCAACAGCTAAGGTCCCTAAATATATGCTAAGTTGAAACAACGCGGTTGGACTGCATTGACAGCTAGGATGTTGGCTTGGAAGCAGCCATTCATTTAAAGAGTGCGTAACAGCTCACTAGTCGAGCGGTCCGGCATGGATAATAATCGGGCATAAGCATATTACCGAAGCTATGGATTTATAATTAATTATATCTGGTAGGGGAGCATTCTATTTGCGCCGAAGCAGTATCGCGAGGTATTGTGGAGCGGATAGAAAAGAAAATGTAGGCATAAGTAACGATAAAGGGGGCGAGAAACCCCCTCACCGAAAGACTAAGGTTTCCTCAGCCATGCTAATCAGCTGAGGGTTAGTCGGGACCTAACGCGAACCCGAAAGGGGTAGTGGATGGACAATGGGTTAATATTCCCATACTTGCTCACACTAAAAAGGGGACGGAGTGCCGTACTTGCTGGAGACTGACGGAATAGTCAAGGCCTAGCCTTCGGGCGAAGCTGCTGCAGGGAAAGTGCTTCCAAGAAAAGCCGAAGTGAAGCAACCCGTACCAAAACCGACACAGGTAGTCGAGGAGAGAATCCTAAGGTGCTCGAGTGAGTCGTGGCTAAGGAACTAGGCAAAATAGTCTCGTAACTTCGGAAGAAGAGACGCCAACAGCAATGTTGGCCGCAGTGAAGAGGCCCAGGCGACTGTTTATCAAAAACACAGGACTCTGCTAAATCGAAAGATGCTGTATAGGGTCTGACACCTGCCCGGTGCTGGAAGGTTAAGGAAGGTGCTTAGAGGTAACTCGAAGGCATTGACTGAAGCCCCAGTAAACGGCGGCCGTAACTATAACGGTCCTAAGGTAGCGAAATTCCTTGTCGGGTAAGTTCCGACCTGCACGAATGGTGTAACGATCTGGGCACTGTCTCAGCCACGAGCTCGGTGAAATTGTAGTATCGGTGAAGATGCCGATTACCCGCAATGGGACGAAAAGACCCTGTGAACCTTTACTATAACTTCGTATTGACTTTGAGTAAGTAATGTGTAGGATAGGTGGGAGGCTTTGAAGCAGGCACGCTAGTGTTTGTGGAGCCAACGTTGAAATACCACCCTTTACTTACTTGGAGCCTAACTTCTTAAAGAAGGACATTGCGTGGTGGGTAGTTTGACTGGGGTGGTCGCCTCCAAAAGAGTAACGGAGGCTTTCAAAGGTACCCTCAGCACGCTTGGTAACCGTGCGTAGAGTGTAATGGCATAAGGGTGCTTGACTGTGAGACCAACAAGTCGATCAGGTGCGAAAGCAGGACATAGTGATCCGGTGGTTCCGTATGGAAGGGCCATCGCTCATAGGATAAAAGGTACTCCGGGGATAACAGGCTAGTCTCCCCCAAGAGCTCACATCGACGGGGAGGTTCGGCACCTCGATGTCGGCTCGTCACATCCTGGGGCTGGAGAAGGTCCCAAGGGTTGGGCTGTTCGCCCATTAAAGTGGCACGCGAGCTGGGTTCAGAACGTCGTGAGACAGTTCGGTCTCTATCTATTGCGGGCGTTAGATGTTTGAGAGGACTTGATTCTAGTACGAGAGGACCGAATTGAACAAACCTCTGGTGTATCAGTTGTACCGCCAGGTGCACCGCTGAGTAGCTATGTTTGGAAGAGATAAGCACTGAAAGCATATAAGTGCGAAACTCGCCTCAAGATGAGACATCTTTTAAGGGTCGTTGGAGATGACGACGTTGATAGGCTATAGGTGTAAAGACAGTAATGTCATAGCCAAGTAGTACTAATTACCCGTAGATTTATAGCCTATTGGTTACAATATACAAGTGCTTTTTGCGCAACAAAGGTTCTCTCTTTGTGAACGTTTTTATCGATTAAAAAGTTGACAGTTGATTGTTGACAGTTGTTGGAAAACTCCGACAACCATCAACCGACAACTAACAACCATATACCTTTTTAGGGTGGTTTTAGCAGAGGGGCTCACCTGTTCCCATTCCGAACACAGAAGTTAAGCCCTCTAGCGCCGATGGTACTGCGAAAGCGGGAGAGTAGGTCGCCGCCAGTTTTTTTTTAAAGCTCATCAATTTATTTTG
>NZ_FTPU01000030.1 GCF_900108115.1 Epilithonimonas bovis DSM 19482 | reverse complement strand
ATAAAAGAATCGATTGATAATCAAAGCATTGTTTTCACGGATAAAAGCACATCATACGTTGATATTTCAGATTTTGTTGAACTTCATATCACCGAAAAATCTGATAAAGAAACTACCAACGAAACCTTAAAATGGGTTCACATCACCATCAGCAATGCTAAAAGAAATCTATTGGGAAATTATCATAAAATCAAAAGAAAATATCTTCAATTGTATCTCAACGAATTTATTTACAAACTAAATCGAAGATATTTCGGAGACAAACTATTCGAAAGGCTCATTATTGCTAATATTACAGCAGTATGATTAAAAACGGATATACATAAAACAGAAAGCCGTGTTGGCAAGAAAAAAAACTTAACTGCATGTTATTGTTGGTTAATTTTATCAGGAGTTGTGATTTTTCTTTTATTTTTGTAGCACTTAAATTATAATGCTGAACAAAATCCTCATATTTCCCTTTGTGGCAGTGATTCGTTTTTATCAATACTGCATCTCACCATGGCTGGGGAAAAACTGCAGGTACACACCAACCTGCTCGCATTATACGGTAGAGGCACTTAAAAAGCATGGCCTAATAAAGGGCGGCTGGCTGGCGCTAAAAAGAATATCCAGTTGCCATCCCTGGGGTGGACACGGTTACGACCCTGTACCGCCTAAACATCATTAAACCCATTATCCAATGAATAATATTTTTCTGAGATTTTATCTTCTTATTTTTGCAGGAATCTTCCAGCTTGTTTCGTCCCAAACAACCGTCAATGATTTGTCTGACGGTACTTTGAGAATCAACGGGAAGGAAAGCCTGCCAGTCAAAATTTTTGCCACGCAAAACAGCAATGATCTTTACCGCCAGGCTTTTGCCAATATTCCCAACGAACTAATCATCCTGAATGAAGACAACATCCACGCAGAATCTGCGGAGCATCTTGCCAGCATCCAAAGTATCCTGCAGTCTTTTAAAAACAGTCAGTTCCAGATTCTGGATAAGGACTTTAAGCCCGTTACTGCAAGCCTGGATCAAAAAAATATAGAAGGTTTTAAATACCTGCTCCATTCTAAAAAAATCCTGACACCTGCTGATCAAACAGAACTGGAAACGCCATTTAAGATTTGGGATCCTGTTAAAGGCATCCAACTTGGACCGGTTATGCTCCATTTCTACAGTCTTATGTTCATATTCGCATTTGGCCTTGGCTATTTTCTGATGCTGAAAATGTTCAGGATAGACGGCGTAGAAGAAAAATACCTGGAACCACTCTTCACCTGGACACTGGTAGGAACGATCCTCGGCGCAAGATTAGGCCATGTTATTTTTTACCAGCCAGAGCTCTTTAAAGAAGACTTCCTGAGTGTTTTTCTGCCAATCAGTACCAAAGGCGGCCTGCATTTCACTGGTTTTTCTGGCCTGGCGAGTCATGGCGCAACCATCGCATTGATCTGTACAACACTCTATTATAGTTTCAAAATTATCAAAAAGAATCCATTCTGGGTCTATGACCGTTTAGGCATTGTTGTGGCATTGGGCGGAGCATTTGTAAGAATGGGGAATTTTTTCAATTCTGAAATTATTGGGAAACCGGTAAACCCTTCGTCACCTTTTGCAGTTCTCTTCCCTCAACAAAGCTCCGAATACGGCGTAACCATCCCGCGCTACCCGAGCCAGTTGTTTGAAGCTGCAGGCTATGTATGCCTGTTTATCCTGCTTTGGGTCTTATACCGCAAAACTGATAAAAAATACCAGCAAGGCTGGCTATTTGGTTTATTTTTCATTATTCTATGGGCGATCCGTTTCTTTGTAGAATTCCTGAAAGAACCACAAGGCGATGAGTTTATCACGCTGGGCGGCCTAAATACCGGACAAGTGCTCAGCATCCCTTTTATGATTGCCGGGCTACTGATTATGATCTACTCTAAGAAGTTTAAACTACCAAAACAGGCATAACAAAAAACTCCCTTTGCAGGGAGTTTTTTATTATAATTGATTATGTAAGTTTCTACATTATATTAGTTCCGTCTGGTATAACGGCATTTTTCTTAACAACCACAATACCGTCTTTTATAGAGTGTGTATCGTAATCCCCATCAGGATGGTGTTTGCCACCAATGATCCTCACATTGTTGCCTATGTAACAGTTTTTATCCAGTATGGCTTTATCAATGTAGCAGTATTTCCCAATCCCCATGCTGGTGACACCATGTTCCTCGTTATCAGAAACCTGTTGTGCGGTTTGGTAATAATCTGCTCCCATGACATAGGAGTTAACAATGGTTGACCCTCTGTCTATACGGGTCCTGTTGCCAATGATACAGTTCTCTATCTTATCTGCCAGAATAATGCAGCCATCACCAAATATGGTTTTACTCACATAAGAACCATTAATCTTGGTCGGCGGAAGCATCCTGGCTCTTGTATAGATGGGATTGGAACTGAAGAGGTTAAACTGTGGCAGATCCTGCGCAAGATCCAGATTGGCTTCATAAAATGATTCTATCGTACCAATATCAGTCCAGTAGCCATCATACTGGTAACTCAAAACCTTGTATTCGCCAATAGATGCAGGGATAAAATCTTTACCAAAATCATCTCCTTCGTACTCTTTAAAAAGTCTTCGCAAAACATTCTTTGTAAAAACATAGATTCCCATAGACGCCAGGTATTCTTTCCCATTAGCTTTGCTTGCAGCGCTTGTTTCGGATTTCCAGTCCTGCAGCACATCCATTGTTGGCTTTTCTGTAAACGCCGTAATATTGCCGTTTTCATCAGCCTTCATAATTCCAAAACCTGTAGCATCTTTAGCATTAACCGGGATTGTGGCAATGGTAATGTCGCCTCCGTTTTTTTTATGGAAATCAATCATTTTCTTGAAATCCATCTGATAAAGCTGGTCGCCGGAGAGGATTAGTATATATTCATATTCATACTTTTCCAGATGTTTCATAGTTTGGCGTACTGCGTCGGCTGTACCCTGATACCAGTTTTCATTTTCCACGTTCTGCTCGGCTGCAAGAATATCCACAAAGCCTTTACTGAAAATATCAAAATGATAAGAATTTTTGATATGAGAATTAAGAGAAGCCGAATTAAACTGGGTCAGCACTAAAATCCGATTAAGACCAGAATTGAGACAGTTGGAAATAGGAATATCTACCAGACGGTATTTGCCGGCAATAGGAACGGCAGGTTTTGACCGTGTGTAGGTAAGAGGAAACAGCCTTGTACCTCTCCCACCTCCCAGTACAATGGAGATTACGCTTGCATTCATATAATTTGTTGAGTTGTTTCGTATGGAAATATTTTTTTTAAAGTCATACAGGATCGCCTTAATCTTCATCTCTGATTTCCAAATCATGGCGATTCCAGAGCGTTTTTTTAATTTCAATTATTAAGCCAAATCGCCACAGGATGATTAATAATTATACAATTCTAAATAGCGTTGTGCAGACCTTTCCCAAGAGAAATCATACGCCATATTGCTGGCTATGAGACCGGACATCAGATCGTTTTGGCTGTAGATATGCAGCGCTCTTTTTATCGCATGTACAGCATCATCCGAACTGGCATGCGTAAAATTGAGTCCACTGCCACCTGTAGAGATATCCTGCACAGTATCCCGAAGACCCCCCGTATACCTTACAATCGGGATAGTGCCATAGCGCATGGCATACATCTGATTGAGACCACAAGGTTCTACCCTGCTTGGCATGAGAAGAAAATCCGACGATGCATAGATCTGATGCGACAGATATTCTTTATAACCTAAATCCAAAGCAAAATTGACATTAAAAGTATGCTGAAGTGCTTTCAGCTGATTCTCAATATCCTGATTTCCCGAACCAAGAATCATAATATTAAGAGATCCATTGGTCTCCTGGATACTCTTCCTCACAATTTCCGGCAAAAGGTCTGCCCCTTTTTCTCCTGCAAAGCGCCCTATAAAGCTAAACAAAGGCAGATTAGGATTAAGGCCATACTCTGCACAGATTGTTTTTTTGTTTTCCCATTTCCCTTCTTCCGCATAATCCCTGTTATAATTAAACTTCAGCATCTCGTCTGTCTCAGGATCCCAGACTTCGGTATCAATGCCATTAATGATTCCGAAGGCTTTTTGCCTCTCCTGATTCATCAATGGTTCAAGCCCCTGAAAACTGTAGAACAATTCCTGCAAATAGCCAACAGAAACAGCATTGAAGGCATTGCAGTTTTTGATCATCGCAGCCATTGGGTTGATTCTGCCATTCCAGTCCAGCAATCCCCATTTATAACCTTCGAAATGTGGAAAGTAGTTGGACATTTGCCAGTCCATACTACCCTGATATTCCCCGTTATGAATGGTTCCGATGGTTTTAACACCTTTCAGAAAACTGAATTCATAACAATATTCTATCATAAACGGTACGAGACCTGTGTGGTAATCATGGCAGTGAAGGATATCCGGACGCATCTGCATCGCGCTCAGCCAGTGTAGGACACCGTGCTGAAAAGCCAGGAACTGCTGGCTCTCATCCCAATAGCCATAGACATTTTCCCGGTCCAGCAGTCCCGGAATCCTGACAAGATAAAGATCAAAGCCCAATGTCTGATGCTTCTCTTTGTATACCTGCACCTGATACATATTAAAAGACTGATGGATAAAGCCGTCAAATACCAGCTGAAACTCGTTGTTATAAAAGAATGGTTTATTATACCACGGCATTATGACACTGGCATCCAGGCCCATTTTATTCTGATATTTGGGCAAAGCGCCAACCACATCAGCCAGACCACCGACTTTTGCGACAGGATAACACTCCATAGAGAGGTGAAATACTTTCATGTGTAAATATTTATTTTTTCAAAGGTTGTATGCAATCGCCTAATTATCAATGCCTTTTATCACAATTATTTGATATTAAATCTAAATTATGATGATCTATCAATCAGATTGCAAATCATGGCGATTTCATATATCTTTTCTTAATTCATTATTTTTTTCGTTTTAAAAAATCGGCGATTTTTGATTTTTTTATCAATTTGCTCTGTTTCAGGACCACTCCGGATAATGGCGGCAACCTGATGATGATTGAATTTTTCCGGTTATTCCATCCTTCATCCAGCTTTTGGGAAATCACAGCTTCTACACCGCTACCGCTATACTTGCCTTCATCAGAATTTAGAATAACTTTCCAGTCTGTCTGTTCATCCACACCAATGCGGTAGTCAAAACTGCGGGGCGTGAGGTTAAGCACTGTCATTAGTACCTCTTTGTTATTTTTACTTTTCCTAAGATAAATAAAAATTGAATTATCCCTATCGTCCCCATCTACCCACTCAAAGCCCTGCGGATCAAACTGCTGTTCGTACAAAGCGGGATGGGTTCTGTAGATACGGTTGAGATCCCGTACCAACTCCTGCATATTTTTATGAACAGGATACTGCAACAGATGCCAGTCCAGCGACTGGGTAAAATTCCATTCTGTAGTTTGAGCAAACTCATCCCCCATAAAAAGCAGTTTAGCACCCGGGTTTGTAAACATATAGACATACATGGCGCGTAGATTTGCAAATTTTTGCCATTCATCACCGGGCATTTTGTAGATCAGGCTACTCTTGCCATGCACCACTTCATCATGCGACAACGGCATCATGTAGTTTTCATTAAACATATAAGTGCTGGTGAAGGTGATTTTACTTTGAAATTCTCGTCTCAACAAAGGATCCTGCTTAAAGTAATCCAGCGTATCATGCATCCAGCCCATCATCCACTTCATCCCAAAGCCAACACCATCATCATCATGCACAGGTTTTGTAAGCCGTGGAAAGTCTGAACTTTCTTCCGCGATAGTCTGCACATCAGGAAATTCTCTGTAAACAGCGGTATTAAAATCCTGTAAAAACTGTTTGGCTTCCAGATTAACATTCCCGCCATAAATATTGGGTTCCCATTCGCCATCTTTTCTGGAATAATCGAGATGCAGCATAGATGTAACCGCATCCACGCGTAATCCATCAGCGTGGTAACGGTCCAGCCAAAAGATCGCATTGGATATGAGGAATGATTTGACTTCCGGCCTTCCGTAATTGAAGATATAAGATTTCCAATCCGGGTGAAAGCCTTTTCTTGGATCTTCGTGCTCGTATAAAAAGGAGCCGTCAAAACGATGCAGGCCATTGGCATCACCGGGAAAATGCGAAGGAACCCAATCCAGAAAAACGCCGATATTATTTTTGTGAAGTTCAGAAATAAGGTACATCAATTCCTGTGGCCCGCCGAACCGCGAGGTTGCGGCATAGAAACCAGTAATCTGATAGCCCCAGCTTGGGTCATAAGGATACTCCATGACTGGCATGAATTCTACATGGGTAAAATTCATTGCTTTGATATAAGGAATGAGTTTATCGGCAATTTCGCCATAACTGAGGAACCTACCGGGATTTCCCGGATCGCGCATCCACGATCCCAGATGCATCTCGTACACAGAAATTGGAGCACTGAGGCTGTTGTGCTGCCAGCGTTTCTTCATCCAGTCCTTGTCCTGCCACTCATAAAAAGTAGTGCAAACGGCAGAACCTGCCTGCAAAGCATTTTCAAAACAGAGCGCATACGGATCTGCTTTTTCCAGAAGAATGCCCGTACCAGTTCGGATGCCATATTTGTAAACCTCTCCCAAATCCAGATGCGGAATAAAGCCCTCCCAAATGCCGGACTGATCCCAGCGGCCGGACAGCTGATGAGAAAAAGCACTCCACTGGTTAAAATTTCCCATCACAGAGACCTCGGTTGCGTTAGGTGCCCAGACAGCAAAATAAACACCGCTGACACCGTCTACTGTGATCTTGTGAGAGCCGAACTTCTCATAAAGCCTGGTGTGCTTCCCGGAGCGGAAAAGATAAATGTCAAAATCTGAAAAGAGAGAATAAGGCTGAACCTGCATGGATATAGTTAATGATTGGTAAATGATGATCAATAAATGATTACTGGCTATGAATAATCAAATATTACACCTTTACTAAATTACTGAAATAAATTGTAACGGTGAATAAAAGATTTTGTTAATAATTATTAATCTTTTTTTATCTTTGATTCCTCACTCAAGTTGCTGGATACCCCAATATATTTCATATTTCTAATTAGGCCTTTTAGTAATTTTTTATTTTTAAGGCTAAATAATTATGGATTCTACAATCTAAAAAACAGCGGTTTCCCATGAACTATCCTAAGCTTTGCTATGAAGGGGCCATGGCTCTGCCATGAATAAACTATCAACAAAATATAGGTTCTTTTTTTAGCAATTATGTAATTGTCAATTACTTCTCCGGTAATTTTGCCACGAAGTACTGAAAACTATCCTGATGAAAATTAACATTTAAAACTTTCGGCAAGCTTGACATAACGCCTGCGTGGAACAATTATAAAACAAAAGGTGCAAGAAGCGCCAGCGCGTGAGGGATGGCAGCGGATATCCTTTTTTGTGATGGGAAAAGCATGGGAAAAAGATAGCAGCGTACAGCCCGGCCGCAGCCATGCGGGATGGCGCGAGCGAAGCGAGCGCCAATCCCGCATGGAGGAGGACACGCCCAAAAGCTATTCTAGAACCTGAAAAGGCTCTTGATGAATGCTCTGTTGAGGTATTTGTCCAGCGGATATATCTTCAGGAAATAGTTCCCTACAAACAAAATCAGCAAGACGATAGCCGGCTTGTAAAAAAGGTTAACAAGATTAAGCTTAAAATCAGGCAACAGCAGCGCTATATTGATGGCAATGCAACCCAAAATCAAAGCATAAATCATCTCTATACCCAACGGGAACACCCGGAATTTGAAGTAGTTGAATGTGATCTTGATAATATTGAACAGTGATAATGAAATGGCATAGGCAATGGCAATCCCAAAAATACCAAAGTGGGTATGCTCCAGGAAAATCATATTGGTTGTGATAGTTAATATTGCCAAAATCAGCATCACTACGATATTAAACTTGTAATATCTGGACAATGAAATAATATGCCCATTGAAGCCTGTGGCCAAATCAAACAGCATGGTAAAGCCAAGGATCCAAAGAACAGGTTCTGATGCACGCAGATCTTCACCATTCTTCATAAAATCTGCCAGATATGGGAAACCCACCACGATACAGCAGAACAAAACCAAACCAAGAAAAAAGAGGCTCAATGAGGTTTTTTTGTGAAACCTGTCTAACTCGGCAAAATCTCCCGTTGCCAAAACCTTATTGATAATTGGCGCAGAAATATTGAACAGGCCCATCTGCGGCACTGTTATCAAAGAAATAATGGAGTAAATATTACTGTAGATCCCGTTTTCCTCAAAGCTGATGAACTCGCCAATCATGTAATTATCGATATTGATCGCGATATAATTACCTATGTTGCCCAAAAAACCAAATAAACTGTAGGTTAAAATCTCCTGATAAAAATTGTCTTTCCTAAAATAGCCCAGGCTGAAATCGGGTTTGATTTTCTCCAACCTGTTGGTATAAATCCCATACCCGGCCAAAGAAATAAAGAACATCAGAAAGAAAAACCCGTAAGCTGTTTTCTCTGCAAAACCCATAAAGAAAAACAGGCAGAAAGCCCCAAGGTTAGCAATCTTAGGTACAAAATTCTCAAAAATATTAGGAACAACAATCCTTTTATAGTTCGTTAAAAACTTATTGAGAACCGATGAAAGCGCCAACACCAATGCCAGGGGAAGGATCAGGTTTTTCATCTCCCATAATCTCTGTTTTTGTAATGACGGGAAAAGCCAATTCAATAAAAAATAGGCAGCTACCACAATCACGAAATTAAAAAGAACTGCCAGTAGAGACAAGGACAGCATATTGTGATGTTTACCATCGGCGCGTACCTTGCTAAAAAACTTGACATTAGAAAATGACAAACCAAATACAATAACTGGGACGATCATCTCTGCAGTCGGCAAAATATAGCGGAGTTTCCCATAGAACTCCATATCGTAAGGGAAAATAAAAATAGACGACAGTGTCCCCAGTAAGAAACCGAGATAACCTATGATCGAATATTTTACACCTTGCCTTGCTACGACGCTCATTCTTTATAATTGATAGTTGATAATTGCTAAATAATTGTTCTTTTGAGACTAAGCAGATTGAGTCTTGGGAAGGAAAATAATGTTATTAATATAATCTTTATAATTTTTCACATTTTCCGGTTTTTGCCGATTCAGAAATTCTTTTGTAAGAATTTTAGGTTTCAGCGTTTCCCGGTCGAGGTAATTCACAGAGTATCCCCACCCCGCAATCTCCGAAATCAATGTCCAAAGATCTTCCTGATGATGGCGCTGCTCCATCTCTACCATCAGGATTGGCTTGAATGTTTTGATTGTTTTTTTTGCACCACGAAGGGTTTGCATCTCATTCCCTTCTACATCAATTTTGATAAAATCAAGCTTTTTAAGAATTGATCTGTCAGTCTGAGCCGTTCCAAAGACCATGTCATCCAAAGGTTTTACTTCTACTTTTTGAATGATGGTTTTTTCCTCATTTTTTTCTTTGATAGAAGTCTGTAATGTGCCTCTGGTATGGATTTTTTCTCCGTTAATGACAGGGATCTTAAATTCTGCCACGGTAGAAATATCGGATAAAGCAACAGGATACAGATTGACTTTTGGAAATAACCTTTTCAGTCTTCTGAATAATTGCAGATTAGGTTCGAAGGCGAAGATATTCTCCGGTTTCAGATGATTTTCCAAAACAAAAATATAAGCGCCAACATTAGCACCCACGTCCATAAAAACCGAGTCTTTATCAAGGATTTGTCTGATCCAGAGAAACTCCGGTTCCACTTTTCTGTCTAACAGGTTATCAGCATCCAGACCTTTCAGTTTTTTGAAAAATCTGCTTTTGTAAAAGGCTGGCGAAATGTATTGTAAATTCTCAGCAAGCTGACTGTAAACGCTCATAGATCTCTGTCATAAGAAAGGAACGGCAAAGAAAAGGCATTTATTTTACAAATCATAAAATTTTGTTAAGAGAATATTTTTTTAATCCTCATCCGCAGCGTTAGGTATCCATCTGACAAAGGACAACAGCAATACAGTTGATATGTAAGTAATATAAGTGAATCCTGCCGAAAGTTTATATAACAATCTAATATACAAACCCATGTTCGGAGAAATCTTAAAGAACCTCAGCTAATTTTAAATAAGTCACTTAAAGTGTCATATGTGCCAATTAAAATTTTATTTAATCACTTTTCTTTTTGTTACTTTGTCATTAATAAAGGTTCAGCAATCGGGACCATTAATTGGATTATTATGAAATACCTATTCATTGCTATGTTATCACTTTTCGGATTTACAAAAACTAAGGCTCAGGCCAAATCAATTCACAGTTTCAAAGTTGAGGCATTAGACGGTTCAACAATTGATTTTTCAAAATTCAAAGGCAAAAAAATACTGGTTGTGAATACCGCTTCGGAATGTGGTTTTACGCCTCAGTATGCTGATTTGGAAAAACTGTACGAAACGTATAAAGACAAACTTGTAGTCGTAGGTTTCCCTGCTAATAATTTTGGCGGGCAGGAACCGGGCAGCAATCATGAGATCTCTACATTTTGCCAAAGAAACTATGGTGTACAGTTCCCGATGGCTGCTAAAATATCCGTAAAAGGTGACAATATTGCGCCCATCTACAAATTCTTGACCGACAAAAAAGAAAATGGCGTTAAGAATACCAAAATCCTTTGGAACTTCACCAAGATTCTTCTGGATGAGCAAGGCCATGTTGTAGACAGCTTTATCAGCACGACCAACCCGATGAGCGAGAGTATTACAAAATACCTCAAGTAAGACTGCCTGGGTCCGGCCGTTAGGCTGACAGATGTAGGAGTGTCATTAATGAAACTTTTTTGCATTAATATTATTTTTTCGGTGGAGCACACTGATAAATCATTATTTTTGTTGGAAACAGTATTATATGAAGATCAAACTAAGCATCTGCCTTCTTGCATTTCTTAATTTTTATGAGGCGCAGGAAAACATCACTTATCAGAAACCAAGTGCCGAGATCCTGAAACTCGCCGACTACCAGCGCCCGCCAAGTGTCCTGATGAACAGTAAAAAAGACTGGATTGTTTTCACTTACCGCCCTACATACAAAACACTTGAAGACCTCAACCAAAAAGATATGAAGCTGGGCGGATTGCGTATTAACCCGATTACCAACATATCCAGCACAGCCACTTACGCCAACAATCTGAAGGTGAGAAGGATGAATGAAAAAACCGAAGTTCAGGTTAAAAACATGCCTTCCAATGCAAAAATTACTTACACATCGTTCTCTCCGGATGAGAAAAAGCTGGCTTTTACCAATACCACTTCCAAAGGTGTGGAACTTTGGGTAATCGATTTGGAAACTGCGACAGCCAAAAAGATCACCAATGATAACCTGAATGCCAATCTTGGTAATCCTTACACATGGAATAAAGATTCCCGAAACCTGCTGATAAAAACGCTTCCGCAGAACAGGCCCGACTTAATTGACTCCAGCAAGGACCTGCCAACCGGTCCTATTGTCTCAACTGCTGACGGCAAAGTTTCGCAAAACAGAACCTATCAGGATCTGCTTAAAAACCCTCAGGATGAGAAAAATTTTGAGGTACTCACCGCATCGGAGATTTATAATGTGGATCTTGATGGTAATCTCAAAAAGATGAAAGATCAGGATATGTATGCCGGGGCAAGCTACTCACCCGATGGCAATTACCTCATGCTGACGACCATCAAGAGACCTTTTTCCTACATTGTCCCACTCAACCGATTCCCAATGACTACAACAGTCTATGACAGCAAAGGAAATGCAGTAAAGGTCGTTAATGAGACACCGCTTACGGAAATTATGCCAAAAGGTTTCTCGTCCGTAAGGACCGGAAAAAGAGATATGGGCTGGAGAAGCGACGCGCCGGCAACACTGGTTTATGCAGAAGCTCTGGATGGTGGGGACCAGGCGAAAACGGTGGATTACAGAGATGAGATTTTTACCTGGGAAGCACCTTTCGCAAACGCTCCTAAATCATTTTTTAAAACCAAACAGCGTTACCAGGATGTGAATTGGACCAATGACCATTATGCCATTGTTTCCGAAGGATGGTATGACACCAGAAATACCAAATCGTTTTTGGTAGATCTTAATAATGGTGAATCCAAAGTGATTGAAGACCGCAATTACCAGGATGTATACAGCGATCCCGGACACTTTAACACCACCAAAAACCAGTATGGGAGATCTGTGATTGATATAAAAGGTGAAAAATCGTACCTAATTGGCGACGGCTTTACCAAAGACGGTCAACACCCCTTTATTGATGAGATGGATATGAAAAGCCTAAAAAAGAAAAGGCTGTATACTTCTAATCTTAAAAATGCAAAAGAAGATATCATTGACATCATTAATCCTTCCAAAGGTGAAGTGCTCACCATCCAACAGTCGCCAAAGGATTACCCTAACTATTTTAAGAAAAACATCAGGTCTAACAAAGAAGAAGCTGTCACCAATTTCGCCAACCCATTCGAAAGCATCAAAGATGTTTATAAAGAAGTCATCACTTATAAAAGAAATGACGGTGTTACGCTCACAGGAACACTTTACCTGCCTGCAAACTACGACAGGAAAGCAAAGAAAGAAAAACTGCCACTGTTGATCTGGGCTTACCCTACCGAATACAAGGATAAAAACACAGCCGGACAAAACACCCAAAACCCTAATGATTTTACATTCCCGTACTATGGTTCATTCGTATACTGGACTACAAAAGGTTACGCGGTTCTGGATGATGCCTCGTTCCCTATCATTGGTGAAGGCAAAAGCGAGCCTAATGACACCTTTATCCCTCAACTGGTTGCCAATGGAAGAGCGGCTATAGACGCTGTGGATCAACTTGGTTATATCGACCGGAAAAAAGTCGCCGTAGGAGGCCATTCTTACGGTGCTTTTATGACTGCTAACCTGCTGACCCATTCCAAGGATTATGCCTGTGGCATTGCCAGAAGTGGCGCCTATAACCGTACACTCACGCCATTTGGTTTCCAGACCGAGCAACGTAATTACTGGGATGTGCCGGATGTTTACAATACGATGTCACCGTTTATGAATGCTGACAAAATGAAAACACCAATGCTGCTGGTACATGGTGATGCTGACAATAACCCAGGTACATTCACATTGCAGACCGAGCGATATTTTCAGGCGCTTAAAAATCTGGGTGCACCTGTAAAAATGGTACTTTTACCCAAAGAAGCCCACGGATATGCTGCCAAAGAAAACATCCTGCACCTGCTTTGGGAACAGGATCAGTTTCTGGAAAAATGTCTTAAAAAATAATATTTACCACTCTTTTGAGTGGTTTTTTATTATAATAAAATTTTCAAGTCTATTTTGGCTTGATATTTATTAAAAAAAGTAAAGCAAATAATATAAACTCTATCCAATAACAATGATGCAATGGAAATCAAACAAAACAACAGCGAAAGCAAAGGCGAATTTATCGCAATGATTGATGGTCAGCAAGCCGGAAAAATGACCTACTCCTGGGCCGGAGACCAAAAATTCATTATTGACCATACCGAAGTAGACCCTACATACAAAGGCCAGGGCGTAGGCAGGGAAATGGTCTACAAAGCGGTAGAATATGCCCGCGGGAACCACCTGAAGATTGTCCCGTTATGCCCTTTTGCAAAAGCGACTTTTGAGAAAAATAAGGAAATACAGGATGTGCTGTAAAGAAAAAAAACGGAATCGAGTGATTCCGTTTTTTTATTAAGGTTTGTAACTGTCTTTCAATGTAACCGTCCTGTTGAAAACCAGTTTATCATCATCAGAATCCCGATCCTTGATGTAATAACCAATTCTCTGGAACTGGAAATGATCCTCTGTTGAGGCGTCTCGAAGGCTTGGTTCTCCAAAACCATGGGTAATATGCAAAGACTGAGGATTTATAAACTCCATAAAATCTACCTCTTTCTCTGCATCCGGCTGTTCTGTGGTGAAAAGCCTCTCATAAGTTCTGATCTCTATTGGCAGCGCATGTTTTGCAGAAACCCAGTGCAATGTACCTTTCACTTTTCTAAGGCTGGCTTCGGTACCACTACCCGACCTAGAATCTTCATCATAGGTTGCATATATTGTGGTAATCTGGCCGCTGGCATCTTTATCCACACGCTCTGCCTTAATGATATAACCAGCTTTGAGCCTCACTTCGCCTCCTAACTTGAGACGGAAGAATTTTTTATCAGCTTCTTCTTTAAAATCTTCCCTTTCAATATACAGTTCCCCGGAAAAAGGGATTTGCCTTGTTCCTGCATTTTCATCTTCTGGGTTATTTTCTGTCTCCAGCCATTCTTCCTTATCTTTTGGATAATTTTCTATAATCAGTTTCACCGGATTTACAACGGCCATTACCCTAGTAGCAACCTTGTTGAGATCTTCCCTTACAGAGAATTCCAGCAGCTGGATATCAATCAGGTTTTCTCTTTTAGCAACACCTACGCGCTCGATAAAGTTTTTAATTGCCGTCGCTGTATAACCCTTTCTGCGAAGACCGGAGATGGTTGGCATCCGGGGATCATCCCAACCCGTGGTAACACCTTCAGCTACCAGTCTCTGCAGTTTTCTTTTGGATGTTACCATGTAAGACACGTTCATCCTTGCAAATTCTCGTTGTTTAGGTGCCACCTTACCATTCTCATAAACCTGATGCAGGTACCACTCATATAACGGGCGGTGGTTTTCAAACTCAAGCGAACACAAAGAATGGGAAACCTGCTCCAGATAATCACTCTCGCCATGTGCCCAATCATACATTGGATAGATTTTCCACTGGTCACCGGTTCTGTGGTGCGGCCGTTTCAGGATCCTGTACATCACAGGGTCACGCATGTTCATATTAGGAGAAGCCATATCAATTTTTGCCCGCAGGCTCATAGCACCTTCTTCAAACTCACCATTCTTCATCTTTTCAAAAAGAGAAAGACTTTCCTCAACAGGGCGGTCTCTGAATGGAGAATCCACACCCGGCTCAAAAGGGTTTTTACGTTGCGCGGTGATATTTTCAGACGATTGCTCGTCCACGTAAGCTTTGCCCTGTTTTATCAATTCTACTGCCCAGTCATAAAGTTGCTGAAAATAGTCTGATGCGTAGCATTCTTTATCCCACTGGAAACCCAGCCATTCTACATCTTTCTTGATAGAATCCACAAATTCCTGTTCTTCTTTCTCAGGATTGGTATCATCAAAACGAAGATTGACCGGCGCATTGTAACGCTGCCCAAGGCCAAAGTTGATACAGATGGCTTTTGTATGGCCAATATGCAGATAGCCGTTAGGCTCCGGCGGGAAACGGAATCTCAGCTTAGAAGACTCCAGGCCGTTTTCTAAGTCATCTTCTATGATCTGTTCTATAAAATTGAGTGATTTTTTTTCTTCTTCCATAATCTGAACGTGAGGTGCAAATTTAATCTAATTTCCCCGAATTATAAAACGATTCTGATGCAGATTAATGATGTTAAAAATGATATCAAAAACACTGATTATTATTTTAATAAATGTTAAATTTGTGTGAACTTTAAAGATTTAGTCATATAGAGTTCATTTTTTTTTAATTTTGGAATAATTATTAAATCGAAATGAATCGTAAGAAAATTCTTCTAATTGATGATGAACAGGACATCCTGGATATCATCTCTTACAATCTTGAAAAAGAAGGTTACCAGGTCTTTACAGCCAGCAATGGTAACGAGGGGATAGAAAAAGCAAAAGAGATTTTGCCCGATCTTATCCTGCTGGATGTGATGATGCCGGAGAAAGACGGTATAGAAACATGTCAGGACCTGCGCAAAATAAAGGAGTTACAAAAGACGCTGATTGTATTTTTATCTGCCAGAAGCGAGGAGTTTTCCCAGTTGGCAGGTTATCAGGCCGGCGCCAATGATTATATTGTAAAACTGATAAAACCGAAGGTTTTGATCTCTAAGGTTGCGGCCCTGCTGCAATTGGGCGCACAATCTCAGGAAAACTCAAATTACATCGAGATAGGTGACCTAATTATCGATAAAGATAATTTTAAAGTAACCAAAGGCAAAGAGGAATTCCTGCTTCCTAAAAAAGAGTTTGACCTCCTTTACCTTTTGGCTTCTAATACAGATAAAGTCTTTAAAAGAGAAGAAATCCTGGAAAAAGTATGGGGTAATGATGTCATCGTTGGTGAGAGAACGATAGATGTTCACATCAGACGCCTTCGCGAGAAGCTGGGCATTAATACCATACAGACACTTAAGGGAATTGGTTATAAACTGGTAGTATAAGATTTTCTTTTTAGAAAATCTTTTTTTTGATATGAGGATAAAAAATTCTGTTAAAATCAACTGGCTTTCTTTTACCGCATCATTGCTGCTGGTAATGGCGGTGGGTGGTGTTGTGCTTCTTTTTCAGTTTTATACCAATGATGTCTATTTCAAAACTAGGGATTTTAATTATTTTTTGATTTTCACGCTCTGCTTCGTTTTTATTGTCAATTATTTTGTGCTGGAGTTTCTGTTCAGCTTTTACAGCAAAAATCAGATCAGGAGAATCACCAATATTCTGCCGGAGGACATTATTCACGATTCTGACTACGATATTGGCTTCAAAGAACTGGAAGAAAAATTCCAGGAGATGAACCAAAAGAATGCTGAGATTGATATGATGAAGGAGATGGAAACCTACCGTAAAGAGTACATCGGTAATGTCTCTCATGAGCTCAAAACACCGCTGTTTTCTATCCAGGGCTATATAGAAACCCTTCGTGATGGTGGTGTAGAAGATCTCAGCATCCGCGACAAGTATCTGCAGAGGATAGACAGTTCTGTAGAACGTCTGCTGAACATCGTCAAAGACCTGGATATGATCAACCGTTTTGAGTCGGGACAGATTGCACTTAAGTACAGTACTTTTGATATCAATCAGCTGATTCAGGAAGTGTTTGACCTTTTGGACCTGGAAGCCGACCGCCACACGATGACGATGCAGTTGCAGACCACACAACCTCAGCTCTTTGTATATGCGGACAAGCACAAGATATCACAGGTTCTTATTAACCTGGTCTCCAATGCGGTAAAATATGCCAACAGAGAAGAAGCTCAGATCATCGTTTCTACAAAAGAAGGCACCCAAAGCATCCATATTTCTATAGAAGATAATGGGATGGGCATCAAACCGGAAAACCTTCCGAGGATTTTTGAACGATTCTACCGCGTAGAGAGCAGCCGTAGCAGAAAAGAAGGCGGATCCGGCCTGGGGCTTGCTATTGTAAAGCATATTATGGAGGCTCATAAACAGCCGATAAGTGTAGAGAGCGTTTATCTTTCGGGGACTAAATTCAAGTTCAAACTGGATAAATCATCGGCCGACAGACTCAGGAAAGTGAAGCCCATCACACTGCCATAAAACAAAAAATAAAGCGCAAAATTTATAAAAAACTTTTTTGAAAAAAAATTCATCAATAACTTTTCTCAAATTTCATTTGTTTTATATTTGCAGCACTAATCAGCTAATAAAAGATAAATTTAAAAACAAAAATGGTTTATAAGATAAGAGTAATTCTGGATGCAAAAGAGACGATCTTCCGGGATGTAGAAATCAAGGACAAACAGACACTTTGGAATCTACATCTGGGTATCAAAAGTGCTTTTAGCCTGCCAGGTGAAGAATTATCTTCTTTCTATTTTTCTGATGATGAATGGAATGAAGGCAATGCCGTTCCTCTGGAAGACATGAGCGAGGAAGGCGATGGTGAGATTATGTCTGATGTTTATCTCAACGAGGCTTTCCCTGCCGTAGGAAGCAAAATGAGATTTCAGTACGGTTTTATAGACCTGTGGGAATTTTTCTGTGAACTTTTGGAAATTAATGATGAGAAACCATCAGTGAACTACCCGATTACTGTTTACAGATTTGGTAATGTTCCACTGAAAGCACCAAGTAAAAATGGCAACAGCAGCAACGGCAAAAGCAAAACATCCGCAATGCCATTTATGGATGATGAGTTTGGTGATTTTGACTCCGAGTTCAAAGAAACAAGTTTTGATGATGAGGACGAAGATTATAACGATGACGAAGAAGAAAGCGGCTACAATGACGTTTTTGAGGAAGATGATGAAGATTAATAGCCCCATCTAATCAATACATTAGCACAACAAAAAAATGCTCAGGTTTATCAATCTGGGCATTTTTGTTTTTAGAATGTGCTATTATAAATCAATTATTTTCAGAATCGCAAATGAAAACGATACGTGATTTTAAACCGATCTTTCAAAAAGAAATATTGCAGCTAATGCCTTAATTACAACAAGGTTTTTGCACAAATGAAATTATATGCTACTTTTGCATTTCCTTTATGCAAAAGACCCTGAGACATTTTTTTCTATTCTCCCTACTCACATTATTCCTGTATAATGTCAGTGGTATTGGCACTTGCATAGAGCACGCTAAGCACAAAAGCAGCATTTCTCAAAAGGCAGATAAATCCGAAAATGATTCTGTATCCAAAGATGAGGACTGCCACTGTGCACTGCATTTCCAAATGAACAATCTTCTCTGTGAAGAGACCGTCCACTTGGTTTTGGTAAGAGGCACTGTGCCTGAAAAAAGGCTTTTCTTAAGTGAAGAAAAAACCTGTTACCAGCTACTCGACTATTTCAGTTCCCGCGCTCCCCCACATACGGATTTCGCTTAGGATATCATCTTATTCCTTACCCGATTTTGCAGATTACTGATCTGTAAAAGCATCTCCAATGGATTTTATTAAATCCTCCATTCAAACTGGCAGACCATTATAACTTCTGCTACATCCCGTATTTCAACTTATGAACCTTATCATTGAAAAGGGCGCGATTACATTTGCTCCCTTCAAAAAATTACAATATTCCACTACAGCAGCACTTTTTTTATCTGTTTATATCCATGCGCAAAACCATCCGAGCGATTCTGTACATACCCAAATACAGACTGTAGAGCTCGTGGGAAGAAAATCAAAAGGTTATATCTCCGATTACTCCTTTGCAGCAACCAAAATTGCCATGAAGAATATTGATATTCCCGTGACCCTTAATACCATTACCAAAGAATTGATTACAGACAGGCAGGCCTTCCTGCTGGGTGATGTGATGAAGAATGTGACCGGGGTTTCGCCTTCCAGCTATTACAACCAATATAATATCCGTGGCATCAGCCAGAACGAAGAAGGCCAGATCATTAACGGTATGCGGACCAGGCAATATTATTTTCTACAACCCATGACGGCAAATATAGAACGTGTGGAGGTTTTCAAGGGGCCGGCCAGCATCACTATGTCCAGTGTAGATCCCGGCGGCACCATTAATATGGTAACAAAAAAGCCTTTGGCTACACCACGCGATGAAGTCAGTTTTTCTGCAGGAAGTTTTAATACCTACCGTGTAGCCGCAGACCTTAACCGGCCCGCTGAATAAATCCAAAACCCTGCTTTACCGTTTTAATGGTGCTTATCAGAAAGCCAACTCGTTCCGGGATAATGTGAACAATAATGCCATATTAATATCACCATCTATAACCTATGCGCCCAACGAAAAAACCTCCGTTAACGCTGAATTAATTATTAATAATCTCTATGGCAATCTCGATCGTGGTCAACCAATATTTGGAGCCATAGCCGGTAAAACCAATCTTAACAGCACGCCCAAAAGCCTAAACCTGGGTTCCCCGGAAGATTACTTTAAAACAAATGATATTACCATAATGGGAACTCTGGCTCATCATTTTACCAAAAGTATCAGTTTCAACGCCTCATATATGAAGCAACTTTGGGAAGAAAATCTTCAGGAACACCGGACCACCAACGCATTTGTACCGGATATCAACAATAATCCTGTGGCAAGCCTGGCTATGATGCAGTTTATCCGGCGAAAACAAAGGTGGGCAGTGGACAATGTGACGGCGTATTTTAACTTCCAATATAAAACCGGCTCCATAGAGCATCAGACACTTGTGGGCTATGATGCCCATATATGGGAAAAGAGAGAAGGTGGTTATCAAAATGCGGCACGTGGATTTATTATGAAAGACGGCACCGTAGCCTCTTCTTATAATCCTGCCCATGCTGACAAATATGAAATGCTTGACTACAACGGCCAACTGATTCTCGAACCTAACGTAACGCCGTTTGACCTTACGCCCGGTGCAACCAATTATCAGGGAACGGACTATCATCTACTGAACGTGCAAACCGTTTTGCCAACGGCGCTTACCATCACACACGCGGTTTATGCACAGCACCTTCTGGCATGGAAAAGCTTAAAGATTCTTGCCGGCCTGCGTCAGGAATGGTTTCAGGATATTACCAATTACAAGAATCCTGATGAAACATCTTTCCGAAATTCCAAATTACTTCACAGACTCGGGGTTACCTACAGCATTACAGACCATATCAACATTTACGGAACCTACCTCACGGGATATCAGCCTCAATCCAATACAGTAACGCTGATGCCTAATACCGGAAGTTTTACCGGAGCAGAATCGGCGGCTAAGTTCAAACCGCTTATCTCTGATCTTAAAGAAATTGGGATGAAAGCTAAACTTTTTGGCAGAAGTATGGTGAGCGCAGCGTTTTATGAAATTAATCAGAAGAACGTCTTGATCAATGCCAATAATCCTGCTGAGCCAGATGAACTGATACAGCGTGGCGCAGACAGGAGTCGCGGTTTTGAAGCTGAGTTTTCGGGATATATCACCCCGCAATGGAGTGTTTATGGTGGCTACAGCTATATCGACGCACGGATTATGAAAAGTGCCAATCCTGCGCTGGAAGGCCAGCGGAAAGAAAATACATCAAAAAATGCTGCCAATATATGGACCAGGTATAACTTCAGCAACAGGACGGTTCTCAAAAACTTCGGTGTTGGGATGGGAATGCTTTATCAGAGTTCAAAAATCCCATGGTTTACCAGAGATTTTGAAATTCCGGGTTACACAACGCTGGACGCAGCCTTATACTATACATTTTTCCACTCAAAAATTCAGCTTTCTGCCAACGTAAACAATATTACCAATACCAACTACTGGCTTGGTGCCCAGTCCTATCTCCGGTTGTTCCCCGGCGCCCCGAGAAATTACCTGATAACAGTAATGTATAAATTCTGATCCAATGGCTTTACAAAGCTTAAAACGTGTGATCCTGAAAACCAGGCAGGATCTCATCACTACAAAACCAAATCTGCTAATTGTAGTAGTAGTTTCAATCTTTTCTTTGCTGAGCATCGCCTTTACATTTTTCCAATATACCGACAGTGCTGCCGAAATTACCCATTACCGGGCTGAAATCCGCGAGCATTGGGAAGACAGGCCAGCGAAACACCCTCATCGGATGGCGCACTACGGCTATCTGGTTTTCCGGATGGCGCATCCGCTAAGTATTTTTGATAATGGACTGGATGACTACCTTGGTAATGTCATTTTTCTGGAAGCGTACAAACAGAACTCCGCCAATCTCTCCGAAGCAGGAAGTTCGGGTACATTGGTTCGTTTTGGAGCATTTACAAGTGCTTTTTTGCTTCAGTATATTGTTCCGCTGATTCTGATATTTTTAGGATTTGGTTTGATAGCCAAAGAACGGGAAGATGCGACACTCAAGATCCTGAGCATTCAGGGTGCTTCTAACAGGGCAATCATCTGGGGCAAGATCCTCGGTTTCTGGCAGTTTTCGCTGTTATTCCTGTTTCCTGTCTTTGTGTTGATAGCTTTGGTCATGCTATGGGACCGTTCTGTTGCTTTTGAAGAAGTAGCGGTGAGGATATGCGTATTGCTGTTGTCTTATATGCTGTATTATTTTGTCATCTGTACCATGACGGTGGTTGTGTCTGCCATTAGTAAAAAAGCATCATCTTCGTTGGTAACACTGATTGGAAGCTGGCTGTTCATGGTTATTTTTTTACCAAAAGGAATTCAGTTTGCTGCACAAAATCTTTATCCCGCATCATCCAGAATTGCCTTTGAGACCGAGCTCGAAAAAGATATCCTGAAAGCCGGCAATAGCCACAATCCGGATGATCCTCATTTTAAACATATCAAAGATTCTCTGCTGGCACATTACAAAGTAAAGACTACGCAGGAGCTTCCTTTCAACTATAGCGGTTTTGTAATGCAAGAGGGTGAAAAAATAAGCTCTGCAATCTACATAAAGCACCATAAACAGCTGGAAACAGTATACGGCAGACAGCAGAAAATCTCTGAACTCAGCGGATTTGCAGATCCGGCTATGGCCATTAAAAATCTATCAATGACGGCCTCGGGGACTGACTATTTTTCTTACAGGCAGTTTCAGGAACAGGCAGAAGAATACCGTTATAAGATGGCACAGCACCTAAACCGGCTTCAGATTGAGCAAATCAGCAATATCAAAACCGAAAAAGGTGGGCCACCAGCCATTATTAACAGTGAAAACTGGCGAAAGTTCCCGGATTTCAACTATCAGTATACCTCATTCGGTAAGAGTCTCGCAGCACAATACTTACCGGCAGCAGCGCTGATATTCTGGTTTTTATTATGCATTGCCATGGCCGAACTCACGTCTCGAAAATTAAAGTTAATCTAAATCATGACAAGCTATATTTTTAAACAATTCTTCCGCAACAGAGGCTATCTTTCTGCTTTGGTATTTTTGCTAATTGCGGGGATAATGGCCATCTACACCGGGAAAAATTTTCTGGACCGCAATCAGGATATTATAGAAAAAAGCAGATTGTTCCAGCAGGAAAGCATCGATAAGAATGTGACATACCATAAAGACGATCTGGGCCTGATCCTATATTATGTAAAATTCAATTGGATTAATGAAACGCCCCAGCTTGCTGCGCTCAGTATCGGGATGCGTGATCTGAATCCGTCAATCCAGGGTGTGACGATCAGGAATCTTGAGGAGCAACGTTATAATTCTGATTTTTACAATCCTGCTAATGCTGCCGCCGGTAATTTTGATTTCAGTTTTGTGCTGGTATTTATCTTTCCGCTGATCATCGTTGCGTTTTGTTATAACCTAATTTCCGAAGAAGAGGAAAGCGGCCGCTGGAAATTGCTGTCTGTGCAGTGCAGAAGCTTGGCGCGTTTTATCGATTGCAAATTTTTGGTTCGTGTTTTGGCTATCAGCATCATTTATCTACTGCTCATCGCAATTGCGACAATTTGGATTGATATCCCAATGGATAAAAACTTTCTGTACTTTATACTGTCCGGATGGCTATACTTACTGTTTTGGTTTGCGTTATGCCGCTTTGTCATCTCATTTAGAAAATCTTCAGCCTATAATGCCTTAATCCTGCTTACGGTTTGGATTGGCCTCAACTTCATTATTCCGATGGGCAGCAATATGGCCATTCAAAAAATATTCCCAGTTAAAGAAGGGTTAAAAGCAGTAATGGAACAAAGGGAAGGTTACCATAACAAATGGTACGAAGCCAAATTACCGACGATGGAAAAATTTTACAAGGCTTACCCTCAGTTTAAACAATTTAAAATCAATGAGAGTGATTCATTCAGCTGGACCTGGTATTATGCTATGCAGCACATGGGCGACCTGGAAGCTGCAGCCTCATCTGAGCAATATATTGCCAAAATGCAGAAAAGGAATCAGGCAGCGGTTGTATTGGGTTATTTTTTCCCAAATATCCATACGCAACTTACAGAAAATGATCTTGCACAAAGCGGTATGGAGAATCACCTCGCCTTTGGCAGTGCCCTGAAGAAATTTCATGAAAAGAAACGCCTGTTCTTTTATCCGCTTATATTTTCCGGCAAAGATGCTGATTCCGTCAACTGGAAACTACAAATCCGCGAGGTATTTCGCCAACCAACAAAAATCAACAGTGTTGCACTCTTTTTACCTTATGTCTTTATCATCATATTATTTATCCTCTTATCACAAAACAACATCAGAAAATTATGATTAAAACAGTTAATCTTCATAAAAAATACGGCAATTTTACTGCGCTTCAGTCGCTGAATCTGGAAATAGGTTCGGGCGAAATCTATGCGCTGCTTGGGCAGAATGGCGCCGGTAAAAGCACCACGATCAATATTCTTCTCGGACTTATAAAGGCCAGCTCCGGGGACGCATACATCAATCATATTTCGGTGACGGATCAGCCACAGGAAATCAAAAAAAATCTAGCTTACATCCCGGAAACCGTTTTGCTTTACCCTAACCTAACCGGTCTTGAAAACCTTGATTTTTTCTCAAAAATTGCAGGATTCAGTTATTCAAAAGATGCGTTACACGATTTCCTGATGCGTACAGGTCTTCAGGCCTCTGCCCATGACAAAGCTTTAGGAGGTTATTCCAAAGGGATGCGCCAGAAGGTTGGTATTGCAATTGCGTTGGCCAAAGATGCCAAAGTCCTGTTACTTGATGAGCCAACCAGCGGCCTGGATCCTATTGCCACAGCCGAATTCACTGAAATTGTGAGGCAACTTGGACAGCAGGGGCGTACAGTGCTGATGGCCACGCACGACATCTTCAATGCAGTAAGTGTCGCAACTAATATTGGAATTATGAAACAAGGCCAGCTGGTCCAGAACCTTCCCTCGAAGGCTTTTACAGCTGACGAACTACAGGAGCTCTATTTCAAGACGATTTAATAAAACATTCATCCGCAAACTATCTTTTTTAACCGATGGATGGTGGAAAAAAAATGGTCGTCTTTAGGACGGCCATTTTTAGTGAAATAATATATTAAGAATCATTCACCTTTTTTAAACAAAAGAAACGCCGGATAAATTGAACTTAATTAAATCCAATTCCGCGGTTTCTTCTTTAATTCCTTCTTTTCAGTTCTTTCTGGATCAGACCAAGTTCTCTGCCGGTTTGTCCTGCAACAGACGTATTTTCCTGCGCACGTCTCGTAAGATATGGCACTACATCTTTCACGGGTCCGTAAGGCAGATATTTGGCAACGTTGTAATGCTGATCTGCCAAATAATAAGTGATGTTATCGCTCATACCATACAATTGCCCAAAATAGACATGCGGATTGTCATGAGACAAACCATTATTTTTCATTTTATCCATGATGAGTTCGGAGGATTTCTCATTGTGAGTCCCAAAGAATGCAGAAACTTTATCCAGATGAGCCATTACAAAATCGATTCCGGCATTATAATTATCATCCGTCGCCTGTTTATTAGGCTGGATAGGATCCGGATAGTTTAACTCGGCAGCTCTCTTTCTTTCTTTTTCCATATAAGCGCCACGCACAATTTTGTAACCAATAAAGTAACCCTTTTCCCTGGCTCTTTCCAAATGCGCGTTCATATACTCAAGACGGCCGGTTCTGTACATTTGGATGGTGTTCCACACAATGGCTTTATCCTTGTTGTATTTCTCCATCATCTCTTCGCAAAGATGATCTGCAGCGCCCTGCATCCAGGTTTCTTCTGCATCTACCATCACTTTTTTATCATTCTCCCAACATAGTTTGCAGACTTCATCAAAACGCTGTACAATCCTCTCCCACTCTTCTTTTTGGCTGGTCGTCAGCTCAGCGCCTTTTCCCACTTCTTCATAAATATCGATTCTGCCAAAGGCGGTCGGTTTGAAAACGATGAACGGAATAGCCGGATTACCGACTGAAAATCTTACAATATCTTTGATCTCTTTACAAACCGCATCAAAGGTTTCCTCTTCTTCTTTGCCCTCAATCGAATAATCGAAAATGCTTCCCACACCTCGTTTGAACATCTGTTTAACGACATTCATGCTTTCTTCCCGGGTTTCGCCGCCACAAAACTGTTCAAAAAGTGTTTTTTTGACAATGCCTTTGACAAAAGGGAAATCATTATGAACTGTAAAATTGAGAACAGAAACACCAATATTGGTTATCGCAGGCTGCTCTATAGCCTTGAACATCCAATACGCTTTTTTGAGCTGAGCATCCGTTTTATCAGCAAATGCAAGCTTCGTATCATTGAAAATACTCATCGTTAGAATTTGGTCTCAAATGTAAGTATTATTTAGATTTTTTGAATGAATTTTAAGGCAGAATTTTATCAGAAATATAAAATTAATTGACCAAAAAATTAATCTCACAAATTAAGCTTAAATCCATATAATTAACAATAATTTCTATGATTAATTTTTATTAATGATTACAAAGAAAACCCTTCCAAAGTGAACTTTGAAAGGGTTGTATATTTTTGAACAACAAGAGTCTCAAAAAAATCTCTATTGAAATCAATTTGAGCTTTTATAACTGTAAACTTTTGTGCCTTTAGGATTTAGTCAAAAATCAATGCAGAAAATGTCTCATTCCTGTGAACAGCATTGGGATATGATACTCATTAGCTGCTTCTATCGATTCGTTATCCCTCATACTTCCTCCCGGCTGAATAATGGCTTTGATGCCTTCCTGCGCGCAAAAATCCACCACATCACGAAAAGGGAAAAACGCATCCGAAGCCAGAACCAAGTCACCATCGAATTTCTCTTTGGCTCTTTCTATCGCCTGCTGCGTTGCCCAGATCCTGTTCACTTGTCCACCACCGATTCCAATAGCCTGAACACCGTTGGAGACCACAATTGCGTTGGATTTTACATATTTAACAACCCTTTGAGAAAACAACAGTGCTTTTCTCTGTTTATCTGTAGGAGCAGATTCTGTCATCAATTTGATATCTTCTGAGAATTGGTCATCAGCATTTTGGACCAGCATTCCACCATCAATCTTAACCCAAACTTGTTTATCAGTGACTTCATTTTTGATTTTGATGATTCTTAGGTTTTTCTTCTTCCTCAAAATTTCCAAGGCCTCTTCATCAAAATCAGTTGCCATTACAATTTCTAGAAAGGTTTTATTAAGTTCTTCTGCCGTTGCGGCATCTACTTTATAATTCATCCCGATGATTCCGCCGAAGATCGAAACCGGATCACATTCAAAAGTTTTGGTATAGGTTTCCAAAGCCGAAGTTCCCACAGCCACACCACACGGTGTTGAATGTTTTACGGCACAGCAAGCCATCTCTTCTTTGAACTCGTTCACCACCTTCCAGCACAGATCCATATCCCGAAGGTTATTGAAAGATAATTCTTTACCTCCTAAAATTTCGAAATCTTTCATTGCGCCGTTTTCGAAAGTTGATGTATAGTAAGCCGCGGACTGATGAGGATTTTCACCATATCTGAGGTCTGATACCTTTTTATACGAAGCATTTAAGTAAGTTGGATATTCTTCATCCAGCAGCATACTGGCAATGGCAGCATCGTAAGCAGACGTCAAATTGAATACTTTGCCTGCTAGTTTTTTTCTGGTTTCCCAATTGGTTTCGCCATTATCTGACATTTCTGTCCTGATCAATTCATAATCATTGACATCTGTTAAAACCACTACCGAATTGAAATTCTTGGCTGCAGAACGCAGCATAGAAGGCCCGCCAATATCGATGAATTCAACTTTTTCGTCAAGGGAAATAGCCTTATTTACATTTTCGAAAAATGGGTAAAGATTAACAATTACCATATCAATCAGGCCAATACCATAATCCTGAACAGTCTTCATATGTTCTTCATTAGACCGTACTGCCAACAATCCGCCATGAACTTTTGGGTGCAGGGTTTTCACTCTGCCATCCAGCATCTCGGGGAAATCTGTTACCTCATCGATCTGGATGGGGTTAAGCCCAGCATCTTTCAGATATTTGAAAGTGCCACCTGTAGAGATCAGTTCATAATTGTTATCTTCTAAAAACCTGGCAAAATCTGCCAATCCATTTTTGTCCGATACACTGATTAATGCTCTTTTTTTACTCATTTTTTTCTTTCCTTTTTACTTTTTATTAGATATATTACCAAACCGGTTTGCGATCTGATTCCTTCATTAATAATATTTGTTTTTGGAGACCAGAATACCATCCTCATCTGCATATACATATTCTCCGGGAACAAAATCAATCCCTGCAAAATGTACCGTTACATTCAGTTCACCAATATCATTTTTCCCACTTTTTACAGGAAAAACATCCAGCGCTTTTACGCCCAAATTCAGTTTTGAGATAGCCACAGAATCCCTAATGGCAGCATTGATGATCACGCCTTCCCAGCCATTATTGACAGCAAGTTCTGCGATATTATCGCCCATCATGGCACGCCGGAGAGAACCACTGCCATCTACAACAAGCACTTTCCCCGTGCCATCTTCGGAAAGTGTTTTTCTTACCAAAGGATTATTTTCTAATGCCTCTATAGTAACAATCTCGCCGCAAAATGAGAGTTTCCCTCCAAAATCCCGCAGCCCGATTGGTACTGCAACGCGAAGTTCGGAAATGTAATCATCACAGAGGTCAGTTGTAGTCCAGCTCATTGCATTTAGTTTAAAATTTTATCTATGGCTTTTGGAAAAATATCATACTCTATATGATGTACTTTTTGTGCCAGTGTATTGGGTGTATCGGTTACGTCAATATCAAATTGACCCTGCAGGATAATCTCGCCCTCATCTATGCCGGATGTTACAAAATGGACGGTTGCGCCACTTTGTTTTTCGCCTGCTTCTATCACCGCATGATGAACATGGTGCCCCCACATCCCTTTACCACCGAATTTTGGTAATAACGAAGGATGAATATTAATGATTTTGCCCTGCCATTGGTCACAGAATTCCGGCTGAAGAATCGACAGAAAACCAGCCATAACAATCAGGTCTGTATTCTCCGGAATTGCTTTTTCAAGATTCTCGGAAAAGTCTTTTCCGCGTTTGATTAACAGGGTAGGAATCTGATGTTTTTCAGCCCTTTCCAAACCAAAACATGCCCTGTCGGCAATGACCAGATTAATTTTAGCATTCCGTATTTCGCCGGAATCTATACAGTCTATTATGCGTTGAAGATTGGTTCCGCTGCCAGAGACGAGTATAACTAAATTTTTCATTCTAATGTTATGCTTTTAAACGCAACGTCCGCAAAAATGTGTAAACATTAATATTTTTAATCCTAAAACTGCAAATCGATTTTCTCACTTCCTTCTGTGATTTCGCCGATTTCATACGCATCCTCCAAGAGATCAAGGATTTTATCCACATGGTTTTCATCGGTCACCAAAACCATCCCTACCCCCATATTGAAGGTTCCGAACATCTCGGTGTGATCTATATTGCCTCGTTTTTCCAATTCCTGCATCACGGCCGGCACTTTGATTTTAGAAGCATCTATTGTTGCACAAAGCCCTTCTGGAATAATTCTAGGTACGTTCTCATAAAGCCCGCCACCTGTAATATGTGCGATACCATAAAGCGGCGCTTCTTCCAAAACTTTGTGGATGTCTTTATAATATAACCTTGTTGGCACAAGCAATGTTTCGTACAATGGCTGACCTTCAAATGTTTCATTAAAATCCGGGAAGATTTTTCTTACCAGTGAAAAACCGTTGGAATGAAAGCCTGAACTTGGGATGGCAATAATCTTATTGCCTTTTCTGATCCGGGAACCGTCTATAATCTCATCTTTTTCTACAATACCAACGCAAAATCCCGCCACATCATAATCGCCAGGCTGATACATCCCTGGCATCTCGGCTGTTTCACCGCCAATCAACGCACAATTGTTGTCTTTGCAGGCTTCTACCATTCCAAGTACAATCTCCGCAGCAATATCACTATCCAGTTTACCACAAGCTAAATAATCAAGGAAAAACAGTGGTTTTGCACCGTGGCAAAGGATGTCGTTGGCACACATGGCGAAGCAGTCCACACCAATAGAATCATACTTTTTGGAGTCTAATGCCACTTTTAACTTGGTACCTACCCCATCAGTTCCCGAAACCAGAACCGGGTTTTTGTAGCCTGCAATCTCGTAGAATGCGCCAAAGCTGCCAAGATTATTAAGAACATTTTTATTATGCGTTTCTGCAACAGCAGATTTGATCTTGTCTACGGTTTTGTAGCCTTCTTCTTTGTCTACACCGGCGGATTTATAGGTATTGCTCATTTTTACTTTTACTTATCAGGACATCAAATTTTGATCCATATCCCAGGATTTTAAAGGGTGATTTCCAGACTCACCCATTCTTCAATCCTTTTGGGCTTTTAACGGCCCAAAAGAATCTCAGAACTCATTAGATTTATTTCAAACTTTACTTTCAAAAATACTTCAATAAAAAAGCCGATAATCTTAGAGATTACCGGCCGTTATATTAGCGCGCAAATTCAGAGGCGATCATGCAATTCTTCTGGAAAGAATTAAAATAATGCATCGAAGGAATCTGCTTATACTTCACCTTTTTTTACTTTGATACAAAAGTAAGCAACTTTGATTATAAGTTCCAAAAATCTTAGCTAAAAAAGTTTTTAACAGCAGACAGTTTTTCACTGAATTCTGCTTTTTTATCCTCATTCACAACACCTTTCTCTGGATCAAAATTTTCATTAAACTTCGGTAATGAGAACGATTGCAACACTTGTACACCACTGAATGGCGAGCGTGCCTCAAATGCTGCTAAAACGTGTTTCCCTCCGCCTGGGCCTGTTGCAGTTGCTAACAGAAAAACCGGTTTTTCCCCAAAATGCTTCCTGTCTTTAATCCGGGAAATCCAGTCAAAAATATTTTTAAAAGCGACTGAATAACTGCTGTTATGCTCTGCCAAAGAGATGATTAACAGGTCTGCGTTGTCTATTTTCTCAGCAAACTTAAGTGCCAATGGCGGGATGCCATCATGCTTTTCCCTGTCTACGCTGAAGATAGGCATCTCGTAATCGTTAAGATCCAAAATTTCCACTTCCGCATTATCAAACTGGCTGGCAACATATGTCACCAATTTCTTATTAATAGAATCTCTGGAATTACTTCCTGCAAAGGCCAATATTTTCATTTAAGTCAATTTTTTTGTGTGCCAAATTTATTGACTTTATAACTAATAAAGCATTGATCTAAGTTATTTTAATCAAAAATATTATCAGAGCAAAAAATTTGTGGTCTTAAAATTGATATGGCTTTTAAAATATTAAAGTCAATTTGTTTAAAATCTAATTCCTTTGTCTCCTATGATCTTTGATAAAAACTACCTTACGCCGAATAATGACAATTCTTATTTTGTCTACCAGGAAGAGCAGGATAATGCCGGTTTTGTAAATCCTTATAATGATAATCCCTATATGATCAGCTCTCCGCAAAAACTTAAGAAACAGATCAAATGCAAAAAAAAGAAATCTGTAATAGCCAGCTGTCTTGCGGATTACCGTGCTGATATTGTAGAGCGACCACAGATCAATACTGCTTTTGGAAGCGAAATAATGCCCGCGTCTAAATCATCGCTGTCTGACTACGCACGCTCGTCTTACCAGAAAGTTATAAAGGACCTGAAAAATCTCCAAAAACTAATTGACCAGCTCAGCATCAACGAGGTGCGGTTATAGAGTCAGTCTAAAAATCGATATTGGCAAGCTCTATCCCAATCTGGATACCGTTTTTGTTTGGCAACAACGCTTTATCATTAAAGATAGGTGTCAAATCTTTTTTGATAAACAGATTAACGCCGCCGTAACCTATACTGAATTTGCCACCAAATAGAAAAGCATTCACCCCATCATCTAAAGTATAATCATACTTCTGAAATTTATCATTAGTATCGTGATACTTAACTTTTACAATACTTCTGGTGTTGATGCCGGCATAAGCTCCCAACCCAACTTTCCACATTTTTTTTCTCACATCCAGATACTGTTTGCCGTCGTACTCTGTATATTTTGGATTAAGATAAAATTGGAACTCAACTGGTAAAGTCAGGTAAACATTTCTCAGTTTTGATCTTTTTAGCCGTCCATCAGCAAAATCATCAAGGTATAATTCGGAATTATTTTGGATAAAAACCTGCGGCCTTTTTGGCATATAAGTGTCGGTCCTGTAAGCCAGACCGTAGCGGATAAACCACGGGCTGGTCAACGACCCCAACTGATTGTCTTTGCGGAATTGCACTTCTACGCTATGCGAATTCCCTATTCTCATCTCTGAGTCATTTTCAAAAGGATTGAAGCTGCCTTTATCCTTTGTAAGATTAGCAAAAGCATAACCCACACTCAGCGTGCTGCTGTTGGCATAATCTGCCGGGGATTTTTCTTTATTTTTAATTCTGACAGAAAAACCATTTGTGCCAAGAATCAGAACATTTTTGTTCCTGATGGTGTCCAGTCTGGAATTATAAACGGAGTTCGTCACCGCAGTTTTGGTAATATCTTCCAGTTGCTGGCGTTCGTTTTCTATTTTATCATTGATTAAAGTTTCATATTTTTTTGAAATATCTTCTTTTTGCGAAATCTGTTCTGCCTTTGTAATCTTGCCTGCCGCAAACGCCTGGTCTATTTTGTCGGTCTCAGTTTTCATATTCTCTTTTTCCTCAGATACGATAGTATTCACCTTTTCTGTGTAGGACTTCATTTGGCTGTCAAGCGTAGTTTGTGCTGTAGCAAAGCCGGAAAGCATTGCCAAAAGTAAAATTTTGATGTTCATGATAGTTTATTTATTTGTTATAGAATCTTTGTCATAGAGCGTAATGCCCAATATTTTGATCCGCTTAGGATTAAGGATGTCCGGCTCATTTTTGGACCTGGAACTATTGATTCCCATTGCAGATTTTGGTTTCTCTGCTTTAGCTTTATCTATTTCTACCCCGAAAAGCAAGTCTGAAGAAGATACATATTTCACTTTTGGTTTTGTACTGAGCGAAGCTGAAGTATCATTCTGAGCCAGTTTTTCTTCCGGCTGAGCAGTAACTTGTGGCATTTCTTTTTTTATTATGCCTTTCTGTTCAGTGTACTGGCGGGAAACCGGACGTTCTTCCTTAGCTGGCTTCGCCATTTCGTCTTTAGTGATTGAAGACTTCGCTGATGAATCCCCTTTGTCAACTAACAGATTTTGACCGGCAGTTTGTGAATTGTTTTCCGTAGCTAATTCCGGACTGTTCTTATTTTCCTGGTTTACATCTTGTTCTAAACTTTGATCTCTGGCATGTTTTGCAAATTGCTGATTGTCATTAATTTCAGATCCAGTGTTGATCATCAATAAGCTGCCTCCCAAACCAATCATTAGAATAATGGCTGCTGCATAACGCAACCAAACCCTTTTAGGCTTTTGTACATTGGCAGGGTTCTGATCCAGTTTCTGTTCCAGCTTTTCCCAAAGTCGGTCAGAAACTTTCGTTTCCTGCTGTTCATATTTAGATTTCAGATTCTGCATTTTGCGTGTCATTTTGCCTGTTAAAATAATCTTTTAGCCAGTTTTTGGCTTTGTTCAGCTGGCTTTTGCTGGTTCCTGCGGAGATATTAAGAATGTCTGCAATCTCCTGATGTTTTTTTTCTTCAAAAACAGCGAGGTTAAAAACCAGTTTATAACCAATTGGCATTTCTTTAAAAATAATGTCCAGATCAATATCCTGAGACCACTGAGGTTCATCTTCTGGATTTTCTGCCATACCCTCTGTAAATTCGGTTTCGGCATACAGGATATGCTTGTTTTTTCGGATAAAACTGATGGCGTCATTCACCACAATTTTTCTAAGCCAAAACGGAAAGGATTCGTAATTCTTACAATCCTCTATCTTTGTAAACGCTTTGTAGAAAGCATTCATCAGGACATCTTCAGCATCATCCCTGTTATTGATGTAGGAATTGGCAACAGCCAACATTTTCCCGGAAAACACCTCAAACAGACTCTTCTGAGCCAGCCGGTCCTGTTTTTTTGCATTCGAAAAAATATGTTGTAAATCTGTTTGCATTTTCTCTTTCTGACTATAAGACGGTAAAAATCGGAAATGGTTGCCTCTATTTTTAAAATTAATTCAATTTATTTTACAACAAATTGATTATCAATAATATAAAATTCAATTTAAAATCTAAAATTTATAACTTATAATTTAAAGTCTTTCTTCGTATTTTTGCAAAAATCAAAACAAACGTGGTAAACACAGACCAAATAAAAGATATACAAACCAGGATAGAAGAACTTCACAAATTTTTAGGAATTGATAAAAAGAAAATTGAGATTGCTAACGATGATGAGAAAACTGCCGCTCCGGAGTTCTGGGAAAAGCCTAAAGAAGCAGAAGTTTTCCTAAAACAGCTCCGCTCCAAGAAAAAATGGGTGGAAAGTTACGAGGAGATCAAGTCTGAGTTTGAGGACTTGCAGGTTCTGCTGGAGTTTGCAAAAGAAGACCCGGATTCTGAAAAGGAACTGGACGAATCTTTTCCAAATCTGGTAGAAAAAGTTGAAAACCTTGAATTCAAAAATATGCTTTCCAACGAAGGCGATGAATTGTCTGCAGTTCTCCAAATCACCGCCGGTGCTGGCGGAACAGAAAGCTGCGACTGGGCAAGTATGCTGATGCGCATGTACACCATGTGGGCTGATAAGCAAGGTTACAAAATCCGCGAACTTAATTTTCAGGAAGGTGATGTTGCCGGCGTTAAAACCGTCACATTAGAGATTGAAGGCGAATTTGCTTTCGGTTATCTGAAAGGTGAAAATGGCGTCCACAGGCTCGTGAGAATCTCGCCTTTTGACAGTAATGCCAAAAGACACACCAGTTTTGTTTCGGTTTATGTTTACCCGTTGGTTGATGATACCATAGAAATCAATATCAATCCTGCAGATATTAGTTTTGAAACGATGCGGAGTTCCGGTGCTGGCGGGCAGAACGTCAACAAGGTAGAAACTGCGGTAAGGCTGCGCCACGCACCGACGGGTATTATCATCGAGAATTCGGAGTCGCGTTCTCAGCTTCAGAATAAAGAAAAGGCGATGCAACTTTTACGTTCCAGACTTTATGAAATCGAACTTGAAGAACGGATGAAGGCCCGAAACGAAATCGAAGCCGGAAAGATGAAAATAGAATGGGGTTCACAAATCCGAAATTATGTGATGCATCCATATAAACTGGTAAAAGATGTCCGCTCAGGCTATGAGACTTCTGACGTTGACGGCGTGATGAATGGCAATCTTACACCATTCCTAAAAGCTTACCTGATGAACGAAGGGCAGGGTTCTGCGGATGATTTGGAGGAACTGTAAACTAGATTCACAAATAATTTTACTTACCACTATTGACTTTGTAATTACTGGAGCCGGGATATGGTTGCAAGTAACCGAGGTTCCAGTTGGATTGCAACAGGGATTCTATAAAAAGATCATCTCTGTTTTTATGAGGATCGTAAGGTGTTTTGAGACTAACGTCGGCAATATTACCTTTTACATTCCACCAGAATGCGCTCCATCCGCCACGTAATTCTTTGATAATTTCGTACACCGTTTTGCCTGTGGCACGGTTCATCAGTTTGGCAAAAATCTGTCCTTCTGTAGTGGTAAGGTCACGGAGCTGTTTCTCGTAATTATTTGCCAGTTCGTTCTGTCTTTGTTTTATATACCGGCTTCTATCAGAGCCTGTCATATTGGCACTTTCTATCTTAATATTATTATACTGCTCAAGAGCATTAAGAAAAAGCGGGTAAACGCGGTTCAGTTTTTTATTAAGGAAAAAATAGTAGTTACGGTCCAATTGGTTATTAAAATGCGGATTAGCTCTCAGCGTCAGCTCATCCATCACGATAACCTGTTCTCCGTTGATTTTATAAATTTTGGCTTTTTGAGCCTCGTCGTAGTAATATTCGTTACCTTCTGCATCCTTTTGCAATTTGCTTTTAGGAATATCATCAAATGATCTGACCTTCAGCGTGTCTTGCTGTGCAAAACAAAATGTACAAAGAAACAGGAGAAGAATCGGAATCAGTTTATCAAAAATCATTACTTTTACTATCATAAAAATTAACACAGTCTAATATCAAAAATCATTCCTTTCCCTCATGAAATTTGAAAAGAAATCAATTAAGTTTTTAGAAGAATATCTTAACACAGCATCCCCCACAGGATACGAACATAACGGACAAAAAGTATGGATGGATTATATCAAACCTTTTGTAGATAAAATCGAGGTTGACCATTATGGTACTGCTTATGGCATCATCAATCCGGAAGCAGACTTCAAAGTCGTTATCGAAGCGCATGCTGACGAGATCAGCTGGTATGTAAATTATATTACAGATGACGGGCTGATCTACGTCATCAGAAACGGAGGATCTGATCAGGCCATCGCACCATCCAAAGTTGTGAATATCCACGGGGAAAAAGGGATTGTAAAAGGCGTTTTTGGGTGGCCCGCTATCCACACCAGAAGTGCTAACCAAAACGAACCAACTCCGAAAATCGAAAACATTTTTATTGACTGTGGTGCCACATCCAAAAAAGAAGTTGAAGAGCTGGGCATTTTTGTTGGTTGTATGATTACTTATCCTGACGAGTTTTTTGAACTGAATGACCGGTATTTTGTTTGCCGTGCTTTAGACAACAGGATTGGCGGTTTTATGATTGCCGAGGTTGCAAGGTTACTCAAAGAGAACAAAAAAAAGCTGCCATTTGGTCTTTATATTACCAATTCTGTTCAGGAAGAAGTGGGATTATACGGTGCTGATATGATTGCCGATACCATCAAACCGAATATTGCCATCGTAACCGATGTAACACATGATACCACGACCCCAATGATAGAAAAAAAGAAAGAAGGTGACCAAAAATGCGGCGCTGGCCCTGTGATATTCTTTGCGCCAAGTGTACACCACACCATCAGAGAACTGATTATTGACACCGCAAAAAATAAGAAAATCCCTTTCCAGAGAGCTGCTGCCAGCCGTGCGACAGGAACCGATACAGATGCCTTTGCCCATTCAAACGGCGGTGTTCCCAGCGCACTGATCTCTTTGCCCTTGCGCTATATGCACACGACTGTAGAAATGGTTGCAAAAGAAGATGTATCCAATGTAATCCAATTAATCTACGAAAGCCTGTTGAAAATAGAACCAACCATGAAGTTGAAATACCATTAACAGACTGCAATCAATCAGAACTTTTAAAAAGCGCTTACCTTAGTAAAGCGTTTTTTTTATGCACACCCAAGTTTTTTTTAAAAAAAAATAATACGATGTTTCATAATCTTCAGATTAATATGTATATTTGTGTCTTTTTTTTATTTAAAGATTATGATTTAAGGCACTATTTTGAACTGAATGAAGATGCATTACAGCCTATAATTGCAAATCATTTGAATCTTAAATGTTAGAACAGAATATTTATAAACGATGAAAATAAATTTATTATCAATTTTTTTAGTGGCTTTATCTGTCAATTACAGTGCGCAGGTAGGGATCAATACCAATCCGCCACATCCGTCGGCAGCATTGGATATGTCCGACAGCAAACGTGGTTTTTTACACCAAGGGTTGTATTAAGCCCAACGTCCGAAAACCCCTTTAATCCCATTACAAATCCTGCCGACGGATTACTGGTATACAACAAAACAGGAAGTACCTCTTTTCCTGCAAAATATTATTATAAATACGGCACGAGCTGGATACCTTTTGGAAATGGAAACGAGACCTACAATAACGCAACAGCACTTGGAATAAGTGCCTCGACGCTGGGTTATGCACCGCGGATACTATCCTCTACGGCAGAAATACCTGCTTCGCTCAATGTTTCCGGAGTCATTTCTACCAAATCTAAATGTGTGGAATACAGTGGGCATACATACTGTTCTTTCAACCTTAATAATGGCGTGACATGGGAACAGGCTTTTAACATTGGCAAATCCTATGGTGGCTATCTGCCGGTAATTACCACAAATGATGAATGGAATTTTATAAAAACTAATCTACTGGATGGTACCGGTAACAGTAATCATGACAGCTGGATTGGCTTTAATTACGTTCCTTACAAAGGCAATGCTGGTGCGTACACCTGGATTACTGCTGAAAAATCTATGGTTAACTGGTCAACATCTTCCAGTGAAACCAATTTTGCAACGAATCAGCCCGCCGCTTATGACTCTAGCGGGAACGTTGTGCCTACAACACCAGGTTGTATTAAAATAGCAAACAGCACTACAAACAGCAACAGACAATGGTATAAGGACAATTGCAGCACAACGGCCAATTTTGATTTTTTAATCATAGAATTTCATAACAATTAATCCGGTTTTTCATGAAAAATATAACTCTTTTCCTTAGTCTGTTTCTATTTGTAACCATCGGCGCGCAAGTTCAAATCAATGTTCAACCGGGCAATGGGGAAACTTCCGCAGACTTGCAACTGGACGCAACCAATCAGGGAACCATTCTACCCCGCGTTGCTTTGTCATCTACCACAGACTCTGCCCCGGTAAGCAACCCAAAAGAAGGTATTATGGTTTTCAACACTCAAACTCTTGGTGATGTTACACCTGGGTATTATTATTGGAAACTTAGTCCAACGCCACACTGGGTTTCTATGGGACTAACCTCTACCAACACAATCATACAATTAGTTAGTCATTCCTTAAAATAAATACAACGATTTGATATTCAATATTTTATTATCAAATTTCGCTTAAAAATGTTGTATAAAATTGCAGAAAATCGTATTTTTAGGGTATAAAAAGTGGCAAAATGTTAGGAAAAATAAAACAGGATTTACAGCAAAATTTATTCAAGACCAGACTTGCCGAGCTTATTAATATGGATCATCCACTTGTAAAATTAGCGCATGAGATTTCTTGGGATAAAATAGAAGCTGAGTTCGAGGGTTTATTTTCAAAAGAAGGAAGACCCTCTATTGCGGTTCGCAAAATAGCAGGAATGCTTTTGCTCAAGGAAATGTTTA
>NZ_FTPU01000057.1 GCF_900108115.1 Epilithonimonas bovis DSM 19482 | reverse complement strand
CGTCTCATCGCCCAAATTATACAAATGTTTCAGTAGCAAACAACCCACCATAAACCGAATCGGATGGCTCGGATTGCCCACTTTGGAATACAAGGGCGAAAATTCTTTCTCAAAATAATTCCAATCTATTTTTTCTGAAAGTAGAACAAGTTCATGCTCGTGGTCAATAAAATCCACCAACATTGGGCGGAATAATTCTGGCTTCTTTTCTGGATTTTTCCCCAACATATTTGCAAGGTTTTAAAGCTCTAAGATACAAATTCTTGCAATAAAAAACAAGCTATTTTAAACCCAAAATACTAATAATCAGTAAATTATAGGTGGTTTAAGGAGGGACTAATTATACTTCACCATTTGTGGGGACTTACAGCGGTAAAATTGACGGTTTTTCTCTAGGGCAAATGACGATAAAAGTAAGTAAAAGCGGCTATGTCTCTGGGAATATCAATTATGATGGTAACTCCGATATTTTGTCAGGTGCTGTTTTGGATGCAGGAGCGTTGCAATCTGTAACCACGGTTAATGGCTCCGGGTTTACATTTTATGGCAGTATGAAAGAATTGAAGGGCAACTGGAAAAGAAATGGGCAAACCGGTAATTGGTCAGTTGCGAAAGAAAATTAAAAAAGCTGAAATCCTAAGAAATCAGCTTTTAAATTATGAGGTCTACCATTAGAAATCCAATCCGTTAGGAAATGCTTTTCTTCGGAAGAAATAAAGAAACAACGCTCCCAGTGTGATAGAACTGTCTGCGATGTTAAAGATATATTTAAAAAACTCTACTCGGTTTCCTCCAAAAATAGGAACCCAATCCGGCCAGGTTGTATCAACCAATGGGAAATGCAGCATATCTACAACGCAACCCTTCATCAGGTCAGAATAACCATGGCCAAATGCCGTAAGCTTGGATATGCCACTGTAATCTATCCATCTGCCGGAAGCTGTATCATAAAAGGTGCCGCTGTCAAAAATAACTCCATAGAAGATCCCATCAAATACATTACCGATAGCCCCGGCAAAAATCATCGCCATGGGAATGATAAGATAGTTGGAGGCCCCTTCTCTCAGCCACTTTTTGAAAAGCATCACCATACCTATAGCCAGAACAATTCTAAGGATGATTAATGTATATTTTCCCCATAGTCCGCCAAAGTGCAGGCCATAAGCCATGCCTGGATTTTCGACAAATGTTAACTTAAACCAGCTGAGGCCAAAAACATTTACGCTCTCGCCAAGATAAAAATGCGTTTTGACATAAATTTTTGAAAATTGATCCAAAAGTAAGATCAATACTGTAATGGCAATGATCTTCTTCATTACAAGCCTTTTGATTTAGGTGGTTTTGGGAACTTTTTATCTTTCCTGTCGTTTATTTTCTGCACAGTTTTCTGGTTGTGGAAATGATTGCGCGTATGAAATTTTTCAAACTCTATATTCATATCTTTCAGCACACTTTTCAGTGCGGCCAGTTCCATAGGGTTTTTGGTATGTACGATGATGGATTCCATTATGATAATGTTTTTCAAAAATAGTTTTGCAAATGTAATTCAAATTACTTATTTCCGGGATAATTCGTCCAGTCTTTTGCGCTCTTTTTCTGTAAGGTCAGACAATCCGTTTTTTCCCATTTTACTCAGGAGATGATCAATCTCGTCATTCTTGCCTTTGCGCCGGGCATTGTAAGCATCATCTATAGAGTAATACTTTTTTTGAGGGAAGAAGATGCGTTTTACCGACCTGTTTTTTATGGCTATAAAACCAGTGATAACCAACAGAATTAATATAATAACTTCTATCATTTTAAAAAAAAATTACAAAGCAGAAGTAACGGAATGATACTTCATGCTTTGTAATTAGGGTTTTACATTATAGTTTTTGTACCTGCGAGATGCGGCAAAAATCGTTTACCGTTTCATGTTTTTAGCTTCTATGCTTAGCGTCGCATGAGGCACAGCCTGCAACCTTTCTTTTGGGATCAATTTCCCGGTTACCCTGCAGACGCCGTACGTCTTGTTCTCGATGCGGATCAGCGCATGCTTTAGGTCTCTCACAAACTTTTCCTGTCTGGATGCCAATATGGCATTTTGCTCTTTGCTTAGCGTTTCTGCGCCTTCCTCAAAAGCCTTGAAGGTAGGTGAGGTATCATCCGTACCATTATTCTGGTTGTTGATAAAACTTTCTTTTATCAGGCCAAGATCATTTTCTGCTTTAGATATTTTATCCTGAATCAGTTTTTTAAATTCCTGTAATTCTGCGTCGGTATATCTTAGTTTTTCATCTGCCATTTTCAGCGTATTATTATGGTTCAACTTTTATTTTAATTTTGGGCGTGTCCCTCGCCTTGCTGTCCAGCCGCCAGGGTCGCTACGTCCGCTGCTATCTTTTTGTTTTTTGCTAAAAAACAAAAAGGATATCCGCTTCCATCGCTCACGCATTTTTTCAATCAACAAGAATAAAGATAAAATTTGAAATAATTCAGCTAAAATATTCTATTCACAAATTCTTAACAGAAAAGAAATCATACTTAATTTTTCTCAACTTTCACTCTGAATTTTTCTTCATCTATCTCTATTTCATCAAAATTTGAGAGTGAATTTACAAATTCTATTTCATCCGACAATACTTCCGCAGAAATATATGCTTCATTGTTGATAAATTCCTGTTTAAAAGGGCAGGATTCCTCCAGCTGGATTGATATTCTGTCCGTTAATTCAAAATCTTTGTCTTTTCTAAGATTTTGGATACGGTTGATGAATTCCCGGGCAACGCCTTCCGCTTTTAATTCCTCGGTGAGCGTCAAATCTAATGCCACAGTTATTTTTCCTTCGCTGGCAACAGTCCATCCGGGGATATCTTTGGTAGAAATTTCTACATCATCTGTCGTAATCTCGTATCCGCCAACTGTTGCATTCCCCACTTTTTCCAGCGCTGCAATCTGCTCTGTACTGAAGTTTGAAATCTCGGCGGCCACGGTTTTCATATCTTTCCCAAGGCGTGCGCCTAATGCTTTGAAATTAGGTTTGATTTGTTTCACAATAAGATGTGATGCTTCTTCCGCATTGATCAATTGCAATTCCTTAACATTCACTTCCTGTTTAATCAGGTTTGCAACAGCCAGGATCTGCTGTTCCGTTTTTTTATCCAGGACAGGGATCATCACTTTTTGCAATGGCTGGCGGACTTTTATGTTTTCTTTTTTCCTTAATGAAAAAACCATAGACGTGATTTGCTGAGCCAGATGTGTTTTCTCTACCAGATCTTTGTCTATTTTACTTTCATCAGCCACCGGAAAATCAGTTAAGTGGACAGAGTTGACCAGTTCTTTCCCTGTGACGGCATTCAGATCCTGAAACAGCTGATCCATAAAGAAAGGCGCAATCGGTGCAGAAAGCTTGGCAACCGTTTCCAGGCAAGTGTACAAAGTCTGATAAGCAGATATTTTGTCTTCGCTGTAATCGCCTTTCCAGAAGCGTCTTCTGCAAAGCCTTACATACCAGTTGGACAGGTTATCATTCACAAAGGTATTAATCGCTCTGGCGGCTTTCGTAGGTTCGTAATCTTCGTAGAACGATTTTACTTCTTTAATCAAAAGATTCAGTTCAGACAAAATCCAACGGTCTATTTCGGGCCTGTGTTCCACATTACTTTCGAGGTACTTGAAACCATCCACATTGGCGTACAATGCAAAGAAAGAATAAGTGTTATAAAGTGTTCCGAAGAATTTTCGGCGGACTTCATCTATCCCTTCGATGTCAAATTTCAGATTTTCCCAGGGATTAGCGTTGGAAATCATATACCAGCGGGTAGCGTCCGGGCCATAAACAGCCAGAGTCTCAAACGGATCTACAGCATTACCGAGGCGTTTGGACATTTTTTGTCCGTTTTTATCCAGTACCAAACCGTTAGATACCACATTTTTGTAGGCTACAGAGTCAAAAACTGCTGTTCCGATGGCGTGCAATGTATAAAACCAACCACGGGTCTGGTCTACACCTTCTGCAATAAAATCTGCCGGGAAAGCTTTTCTGTCATCAATCAGTTCTTTATTTTCAAAAGGATAATGCAACTGCGCGTACGGCATCGATCCCGAATCAAACCAAACATCTATAAGGTCGCTCTCGCGCTTCATTTCTTTCCCTGAATCCGAAACCAGAATGATTTTATCCACTACATTTTTATGAAGGTCAATCAGCGAATAATTGTCTTCAGCCATATTGCCGGGTACAAATCCTTTGAAAGGATTTTCTTTCATAAGACCGGCTGCGATTGATTTCTCTATCTCATTATATAATTCTTCAACAGAACCGATGATTTTTTCTTCTTTAAGGTCTTCGGTTCGCCATATTGGTAAAGGGATTCCCCAATATCGGGATCGGGAAAGATTCCAGTCGTTTACGTTTTCCAGCCAGTTGGCAAAACGGCCTTCGCCGGTAGCTTTTGGTTTCCAGTTGATACTTTTATTAAGTTCTACCAAACGGTCTTTTACAGCCGTCATTTTTACAAACCATGAGTCTAGCGGATAATATAAAACTGGTTTGTCGGTTCTCCAGCAATGCGGATAACTGTGGACGTATTTCTCAACCTTGAAGGCTTTGTTCTCTTCTTTTAACTGAATGGCCAAATGAACATCCCATGATTTTTCCGGAGCAGTTCCATCGTCATAATATTCATTTTTGATGTATTTGCCAGAGAAAACGTCCGGCACATTTTCGCCACGGATAAATTTTCCCTGCAGATCAACCAAGGGAACCAGGTTGTCATTTTCGTCTTTTATCAACATTGGCGGAACGCCTGCTTCTTTGGCTACGCGCGCATCATCAGCACCAAAAGTTGGCGCCGTGTGAACAATCCCGGTTCCGTCTTCTGTGGTTACAAAATCACCAGGTATCACACGGAAGGCTTCTTCCGGGTTTTCTGCGGGTAAAAACCAAGGAACGAGTTGTTTGTATCTAATTCCAACCAAGTCAGCACCTTTGAATTCTTTGAGAATCTGATAAGGGATGGTTTTGCTTTCAGCCGTATAATTTTTAAAATCCTCATCAGTTCCTTCCACAAATTTTTTCCCGAACTGTTTTGCTACCAAAGGTTTTCCTAAAACCACATATATCGGTTCAAAAGTATATTGGTTAAAGGTTTTTACCAAAACATAATCAATGTCTTTCCCAACAGTTAGGGCCGTGTTGGAAGGCAGCGTCCATGGTGTAGTCGTCCATGCCAAAAAGTAAACTTTTGGCTGAGGTTTTACCTCATCAAATTCTGCCCAATGCAAAGCACCACCACAAGACGCGCCTGCAATTTCTTCTGTGTTGATTCCTGAATCCGGATATGCGATTTGGGAAATTTCTTTCCAGGTTTGGCTGGCGTTTTCCGGTGCTTTTTCGATCTCAAACTGAGCCACTACAGTCGTATCCGATACATCACGGTAAGTCCCGGGTTGGTTAAGCTCATGTGAAGAAAGCCCTGTACCGGCCTTTGGTGAATATGGCTGGATAGTGTAGCCTTTGTAAAGCAGATCCTTGGTGTACAACTGCTTCAGCAGCCACCAGACCGTTTCCATATATTTTGGCTGATAGGTAATATAAGGATGTTCCAAATCTACCCAATATCCGATTTTTTTGGTAAGGTTGTTCCATACATCGGTATAGCGCATCACAGCGTTTTTGCAAGCTTCGTTATATTCTTCTATCGTAATTTTTTTGCCGATATCTTCTTTGGTAATGCCAAGTTCTTTTTCTACACCCAGCTCCACAGGAAGGCCATGCGTGTCCCAGCCGGCTTTACGGAAAACCTGTTTGCCGTTTTGGGTCTGGAAGCGGCAGAAAATATCCTTTATAGATCTGGCCATCACATGGTGGATGCCCGGCATTCCGTTGGCGGACGGCGGACCTTCGTAAAAAACATATTCTGGCTGCCCTTCGCGGATCTGTACCGATTTTTTGAAGGTGTCATTGGTTTTCCAGAATTCTGCGATCTGATCTGCGGTTTGAGTAAGATTGAGTGTTTTATATTCTGCGAACTTATTCATTTTCAATGTATAAAAAAGTGTTTTTTATCAATTAAGAATGCGAATTTAGTGAAAATAAGCGAAAGAACGGCTAGTTTACCGCCTGATATTGTTTTATAACCCTGCTGCCTGCCAGTGTCTTATTAACATAGAAAGACCCAAAAAGAGAATCCGTAATCCATGCCGGAAAAAACAGCATTAGATTACGGATTAATTATTCTTCTTAAGAAATGATTTTTAGATCAGGCTTTTGATTTTTGCGATCATTTCGTCTCCCAGTTGGTTGGCTTTATAGATCTGAGGATGAAACTAATAATGACCTTTCAGTGACTCTATAAAAATAATATCATCAATAACTTCATAGACAATTCTGTGTTCCAAATTGATTCTTCTACTCCAAGAACCTGTCAGACTATATTTTAAAGCTTCTGGTTTACCAATTCCTTCATATGGATTTTCTTGAATGCTTTTTAATATTTCGGAAATTTTCTTCTGGATTAATTTATTTCCCGATTTCTTCCAAAATTCCAAATCCTTCTCGGCCTGTTTGGTGAATTCTATTTCCATAAATCTTTGAGAGCGATCTTTTTTGTCTCACCATTTGAGATTTCTTTCCTTGATTTTTCAATCTTTTTGATAAAATCTTTGTTGTATGGCTCTCCACTCTCAATGAAATCTACTTCTATTGCTTTTAGAATGGTCTTTATTTTAGCCAATTCTTTTTTATTTTTTGGATTTATAGTAATTGTCATTGCGTAATTTTTACTAAAATTAATAAAAATATTTTAGATCAGGCTTTTGATTTTTGCAATCATTTCGTCTCCCAGTTGGTTTGCTTCCTCCTGAGAAAAAGCTTCTGTATAGATCCGGATGATGGGTTCTGTATTGGATTTTCTGAGATGTACCCAGTTGTTTTCAAAATCGATTTTCACGCCGTCAACCGTTGAGATATCCTCGTTTTTGTATTCGTTCTGAACTTTTACAAGCAAAGCATCAACATCAATTTCCGGTGTTAGTTCTATTTTCTTTTTACCCATATAGTAAGCCGGATAACCTGCCCGCAGTTCGGAAACTGTCTTGTTGCCTTTGGCAAGATAAGTGAGGAATAATGCAACACCAACCAAAGAATCTCGGCCATAATGCAGTTCCGGATAGATGATCCCGCCGTTTCCTTCTCCGCCGATTACGGCATTTTTTTCTTTCATAAGTGTTACGACATTCACTTCTCCAACTGCGCTTGCAAAATATTCGGAATTGTGAGTTTTTGCGATATCTCTCAAAGCGCGGCTTGATGAGAGGTTGGAAACAGCAACGCCATTTTTAAGACTCAAAAGATAATCTGCAACGGCAACTAAGGTGTATTCTTCGCCAAACATCTCGCCTTTTTCATCGATCAAAGCGAGTCTGTCAACATCCGGGTCAACCACAATTCCCAAATCAGCTTTTTCTTTTTTGACCAATTGGCAGATGTCTCCCAAATGTTCCTTCAGAGGTTCCGGATTGTGAGGGAATTGCCCGTTTGGTTCACAATATAATTTGATAACTTCCACACCTAGCTTCTCCAACAGCATTGGGATCGCAATCCCGCCTGTTGAGTTAACAGCATCTACAACGACCTTGAATTTCTTAGCTTTTATGGCTTCTGCGTCCACTGCCGGCAAATCCAAAATTTGCTTAATGTGAATATCGAAAGCATCATCTCTGGTTTCGTATTTCCCCAGATCATCAACATCAGCATAATTGAAATCTTCTGATTCTGCTAGGGCTAAAACTTCTGTGCCGTTGTCTCCGCTGATGAATTCGCCTTTGTCATTCAGTAGTTTCAGCGCATTCCATTGTTTCGGGTTGTGAGAAGCTGTTAAGATAATTCCGCCGTCAGCTTTCAATTCAGGAACCATTATTTCAACTGTTGGTGTTGTAGAAAGCCCCAGATCCACAACGTTGATGCCAAGGCCTTGTAAAGTCGCTGTTACTAATGATGAAACCATTGGGCCCGAGATTCTTGCATCTCTTCCGATAACTAAGGTTAAATCCTTTTTATTTTTATTGTTCTGAAGCCAGGTTCCGAATGCTGAGGTGAATTTCACAACATCCAGCGGTGTAAGGTTTTCGTTGACTTTTCCGCCAATAGTGCCGCGTATCCCGGAGATGGATTTTATTAATGACATTTTTTAATTTTAAGGTTGAGCAAAAGTACGATAATCTCAGTTTTAATAAAAAAATAAAAGTGTCCGAAATGAACACTTGTAATTTTAAGAACAGCCACAATCCGGGCCACAGTTTTTCCCTTTGTTTTTTTTGGAAAATGTTTTTGAAAGTTTTCTCCCAATGGCATACAATGCAGCCAAGACAAGAAACCCGACAATAACGTATTGTATGATTAAAGAATTGTCCATTTTAGAAAAAATTAATCTAGATTATTTTAAAAGCTGGTAAGCAATCAATGCCGAAAAGTATGCCAAAAACGTCATCGAGACGGTTTGCAGCAATGTCCATTTCAGGCTTCTGGTTTCTTTGTAAACAACGGCAATTGTAGAGATACATTGCATCGCAAACGCATAGAAAATCAAAATCGAAACTCCGGTTGCAAAGCTGAATACTTTGTCACCATTCGGTTTTACATCCAATCTCATTTTTTCGATAAGTTTTCCTTCGGGGGCTTCATCATCCAGACTATAAAGTGTAGATAATGTTCCTACAAAAACTTCTCTCGCTGCAAAACTTGTCAGGATCCCGATTCCCATTTTCCAGTCGTAGCCCAATGGTGCGATTGCAGGTTCCATGGTTCTACCAATCCTTCCCAGATAAGAGTGATCGAGAGAAGAATCCGTTGCTAAAATTTCATTTTTATGTTGTGGCGGACCAAAATAACTCAAAGCCCAAAGAATAATGCTGACCGTGAATATCACTTTCCCGGCTCCGGTTATGAAATCCCAGACTTTACCTAAAACCAGCTTGAAATCGTATCCGAACAAGGGCATTTTGTAGGTTGGAAGATCCATTACCAGAAAGCTTTTCATTTTGGTTTTGATAACGTTTTTCAGGATTAATGATGATATTAATGCCATTACAAATCCCAGAAGATACATGGCCATCAGAGCCAGAGCACGGTATTTAATCCCGTAAAAACTCTCATCAGGAATTATCAGCCCAATAATTATACTGTAAATAGGCAGCCTTGCCGAACAAGTCATAAAAGGTGTGACGAGAATGGTAATCAATCTTTCTTTGACATTTTCGATATTCCTTGTAGACATAATTGCCGGGATAGCACAGGCTGTACCTGAAACCAACGGCACGATACTTTTACCGTTGAGCCCAAAAGGCCTCAGAAGCCTGTCCATCAGGAAAACGACTCTCGCCATATAACCCGAATCTTCTAGCAGGTAAAGGAAATAAAGTAAAATCCCGATCTGTGGTGCAAAAACCATAATCCCGCCAATTCCCGGGATAATCCCGCTGGAAACCAAAGAATTGATTGGGCCCTGAGGTAGATGCGTGGACGAAAAATCTGATAACCAGGTGAAAAAATCCTCAATCCAGGTCATTGGATATTCTGCAAGGAAGAAAACACTCTGGAAAATCAGTAATAAAATCAGAAAGAATACAACATATCCCCAAAATTTGTGAACCAAAACCTTGTCTAAATTTTCGGTCAACAGTTCTTTCAGTTGAGGTTGTTTCTCTGTAATTGCCGACGTTATTTTATCAATGTTTTGATACCGTCTAACAGTTTCGGTAATCTGCAGCCGTTTTGGGACGCTGCATTTGGAGTCTTCCTGGCTGATGATCTGGTGGATATTTTCTATTTTTCCCAGATAGGTGTCTGCAGCCAACAGCGTCCATATTTTGTAAAGATTTTTCTCAGAGGTATTGGCTGCTATTTTATAGACCAACGATTTCTGCTCCAAGGGGATTTCAAAAGAATTGGTTTCAGAAATTCTGAATTGATTGTCATATACAGCTTCTCTTACCTTGTCTATGCCAACATTATTTTTGGCATTGGTTTCCAAAACAGGAATATTGAGAATCTCGGATAGTTTTGAAATATCGATCCTGATGCCGCGTTTTTCTGCTTCATCAATCTGGTTAACAACCAATATCGCGGGAATGCCAAGATCCTGAATCTGCTGAAAAAGCAGAAGGCTCCTTCTCATATTAATGGCATCTGCGATGTAGACCACGCCGCTGTAGTTCTCCTGGATCAGGAATCGGGAAAAAATAGCTTCGTCTTCAGAAGTAGGGTAGATGCTGTAGGAACCAGGCAGATCGATAACTTCCACTTCTTCATTCTTATAAATGTATTTACCAGAAAGGCTGGCGACCGTTACGCCGGCGTAGTTACCCGTTTTTTGCTTTCTGTTGCAAAGAATATTGAAAAGTGTGGATTTCCCAACATTGGGATTGCCTACTAATAAGATTTGTTTTTTGTCCTGCATAGTCACTCACCTTTTTAGGTTGCTCTCTATTAGATCACGTTCTGCGAAGGCTTATTTTTGATGTTCTACCTTGATGAATTTTGCTTCCGCTTCCCTCAGGGCGATTCTGGTTTTTTCCGCACCGTATTCTATATAAAGCGGGCCACCAAACGGCGCTTGGTAAAGCACGCGGAAAACGGTTTCCGGGAGCAGTCCCATTTCTATAATTTTTGTGGGCATCACAAGGTTTTCATTATCATAACCAATGATTTTTCCGGACTTGTTTTTCGGGAAGCAGCAGAGTTTATCAATATGCTTTTTTTGCAAAACTTAGTATTTTTAGAATGACAAAGATAGCTTATTTCAAACAAATCTAAATAAGACATTAATCATATAAAAATCCCGGACTGTTAATCCGGGATATTGTAAATTGTTATTCTTTGACTTTTCCGAGGTTTTCAACCTTGCCCACGTTTAGTTTTTTATCTTTTTCTATTGGATTATCTGTAGATTTAAAAAAATCTTTAAGTTGTTTTTCCTGATTCTTCAGCATTTCTCCAATAGTGAGGTCGCTGCCAGGCATCTTCATTGATAACATGTTTTGAGGAATCTGTGTTCGGGCTTCTGCCATTGGATCCTGCTTAAAGGCGATATAGGATTTTTCAAACTTGTCTTTTGCAATCAATTTTTTCTCATTGCTCATGCCATATTTTGTGTTAGCCTCCTCTGCATAAGAAAATTCCTTCCAGTCTTTAATGGTTTTATTACCCGATAACAGCCAGGAATAGTTTTTGTCCTGATCCTCGATCTTTACAATAAGGCCTGGTAAACCGTAAAATTTATAAGGCCCGTCCTGGAATGGGATGTCTGTTGTAAACCAAGCCGTCCAGGTTCTTCCGCCAAATTCCGTAGTGGCTTTTTGGGTATTATATTCTCCGATTTTTTCTTTGTCAGAAAGGATTTTCCAGTCAAATTTAATTTTTTCTTCGTAGGCAAAAAGATTACGGCTGATCCTGTCTACATACTGCTCTGTCATATCAGGATAAATTTTGTAAATTTTGAAAGAAAATTTCGGCATTCTTATCGTTTTAGACAGGTCTTTCCAGGCTTTGGTTTTTTGCATTTCTTCCACAGCTGTCTTTATGATAGAATCTTGCGCTGCCATTGTAAAGTCCTGATAAATTGACTTATCCTTTGCAATATCAAGAGCAGTCATTACTTTATCGATTTTTGCAGAATCTTTTTTTGGTTTGAAGCTTAGTTCATAGAAAAAACGATTGGCGGTTTCCTGCGCGGATGCCATTACCGCGAATAGCAGAACCGGTAGGATGATTAATTTTTTGAGCGTTTTCATTACCTTAATTTTTTATTGATATACAATTAGTTGATGAATTGTAGAATTGTTACACTACAGATGATACATTTTTTTGATGGATTCATTCATCAGTTTATAAATTTTCAACTGCTCTTCATCGGTAATCAACGCTTCATGTAGTTTCAGAATTCTTTCATCGCCTCTTACAGCCGGTCCTGTTTGTGCTGCTTTAGGCTCCAGGTAATGGATTTTTTCTACCGTCTCATCAATTAGAGGAATGAAGTATCTGAATGGCAAACCCTGCGCATCCGCTATTTCTTTAGCTTTGGCAAATAAGTGGTTGGTAAAATTGCAGGCGAAAACTGCTGTAAGGTGGATATATTTTCTCTTTTCGTAATCAGATGTTTCTACATTTTCCGAAATGATTGATGCTAATTCTGATAAATATTTTTCATCAATTTGGTTTTCGGCTTCTATAAAAAACGGAATTTTAGAATAATCGAGTTCCTTAGTTTTCGAGAAAGTCTGCAAGGGATAGAAGCTGGCTTTCCTGTAACGCCCGTTTAAAACTTCTATCGGGAGCGAGCCAGAAGTATGTGCCACCAGGGCATTTTCTTTTTTTATTAATGATGATACATCTGCCACTGCTGAATCCGAAACAGCAATCAGGTAAAGATCTGCATCTTCCAAAAAATCTGTTGAGTAGGGAATTCCAAGCTCAACAGAAATCTTGGAAAGTTCCTTTGCATTACGGGCAAAAAGTTGTGAAACACCTAACTGGCTTTGCTTAAAGGCTTTTGCAAGATGATAAGCAACGTTGCCGGAGCCGATAATAACTGTTTTCATATGAAGAGATTAATTTTTTTCCAAAGGTTACATGCAATCGCCTTCATCTTTATTGATGTTTGCGTTCCCCAATCAAGGCGATTTGATACCACAAAGATATGTTTTTGACTAAAATTTTTGTAAAATCAATATAAAGAATCGGGGTTTACAATATATTGTTTTACCTGTTGTGCATTTAGGAATTAAAAAAGAAAAAAGATTGTCCATTTGATTAAAAAATCGTATATTTAATTGATTACCAAGTCATTAAATACATGAACAATCTTATTCAAAACTACAAAATTATTTTAAAAGAATTGACAAACACCTGTAAATATATTACTACAAGTAAGCAAATTAGGCTTCCAAAAATGTCTGATTTGGAACTTGTGGCACTCAA
>NZ_FTPU01000090.1 GCF_900108115.1 Epilithonimonas bovis DSM 19482 | reverse complement strand
TCCCAAAATGCGTTGTAAAACTAAATATATTCATCTAACTAATTAAATTATAAGTAAATATACGAAATTATGTGTAATTACGGATATTCATAAAAGTTTTTATCCAATGTTTTTACTATTTGATTGGTATTCTTTTTGTAACTTAAAGTCGGAGAAAGAAAAACTATGAACATTCTAAAAATTAAAAAAACATTTACTTTATTTATCGTACTTTCCTTAGTCTTGATTCAATGTAAAAAGAACGAATCTGTACCTTCATCAGAGAAAAATAATAATCCCATTTCAGATATTTTGGTTTCGGATGAGAAAAAAGAGGATGATAAAAAAGAAGACGCTGAAGAAAAACCAAATGTACCCGATGTTGTCATCCCTAGAAAAGATTTTGGCTACTATCCCTGGGTTTATAAAAACAACGATTCGGTTTCTCAAAAAAACAAAAAAGAATTTACCGGAAAAGCATTATACACTATTTTGGCACTTAACCGTTTGGATAAAGCCAATATTGGCAGAGCAGACACCTTGGTTGTCCCCGCAAAAATTGAGGATGACTTTTTAAGATATTCGCCATTTCCAGGCCACGTAACCAGTCTGGAAAACGTTAAAAAATTTGTTTTTTTCTCCTATCCTATTCAGGCGTTTGGCGTTTATGAATATGGTAACCTTATCAAATGGGGACCTACAAGTATGGGTAAAAAAGCCACGCCAACCAAAAAAGGACTGATGTTCGCCAACTGGAAAAAAGAAGTAGCCATCTCCACCGTAAGTGACGAATGGAAACTGCGGTGGAATGTGAATATCGCCAATTTTGACGGAATCGGCTGGCACCAATATTCGATGCCGGGATATCCCGCATCACATTCCTGCCTCAGGATGCTGGAAGAAGATGCCAAATGGATGTACGGCTGGGTCGATACGTGGGTTCTCAACAAAGGCGGCCAATCTACAAGGGCTAAAGGAACACCGGTTATTGTCTATGGCGATTATCCTTGGGGCCAAAGAAGACCATGGAAAAAACTGCTGGACTCGCCGGATGCCAACAATATGTCTGAAGATGCCATGAACAAAATCATTGAACCTCAATTGGCACAAATCATGAAAGAACAGGACAACCGTGACGCTGTAATACAGCAGATCGAGCAGGAGAAAAAAGCGAAAGCAGATTCTTTATCATCCGTTAAAAACCAGCTGTCAGCGAATCTTAATTAATCCATTACAACATAAAAAAGTCGGAGAAAGTTACTGTTCCCCGACTTTTTTGTGCCTCTAATTTTGAGGTTATAATTAGTCCCTCCTTAAACCACCTATAATTTACTGATTATTAGTATTTTGGGTTTAAAATAGCTTGTTTTTTAT
>NZ_FTPU01000003.1 GCF_900108115.1 Epilithonimonas bovis DSM 19482 | reverse complement strand
TAAAGGGCGTGAAAATCTCCATCCCAAGCACTCCAAGAAAAAAAGACACTGCTTATCAAAAGCAGACAAAGCGTAAAAAATTTAGAACCAGAGCGGCAATAGAACCTATCATCGGACATTTAAAAACCGATTTTAGGATGGCAAAAAATTACTTCATGGGAGAAACGGGACCACAAATCAATGCATTACTAGCTGCAACCGCTTGGAACATGAAGAAAATGATGGAACTACTGAAACAGAAAATTATTTTCTTATTTTGTAAGATACAAATTATGCTGTTTTCTAATCCTGTTTTTAAAAATAAATTAAATAGTGGGTTTTGTTAAGGAACGACTAATTAAATATTTCCAACCACCGTTTTGATTTGGGTAAATTCTTTGATAGCATGTAAAGATAACTCAACGCCATAACCTGAAGCCTTAGCACCGCCAAAAGGCAGCCTGATATCCGAACTGGTTGATTTGTTCACAGATACGGTTCCTGACTCCAGATTTTCAATAAAGAACTGGGCTCTTTTCTTATCTTTTGTCCACACCGCATTGCCTAATCCAAATGGTATATCATTGGCGAGTTTGAGAATGTCCTCATCATTTTTGCCAATCATCAGAATAGCCAGCGGACCGAACAATTCTTCTTTCAGAATAGGGTTGCCTTCCTCAACTTTTATAATACCAGGGCGAAACGTGCTATCATCAATACGTTCCAGTGCCAACACCACTTCTGCCCCATGCCTTTGGGCTTTTTTGTACTGAGCTTCCAGTTCATCCGCCAAATCAGGCCTTGCCATTTTTCCTAGCTTGGTGTCCTTTTTTAATGGGTCTGCAGGCTGATAAGAATTATAAACTTCTATGAATTGAGGCACAAATGCTTTCTCAATACTTTGGTGCACAATAAACCGTTTAGCAGCATTACAAACCTGTCCCGTATTCTGCAGTTTCGCGGCAGCACCATCTTTGGCTGCTTTCTCAAGATCAGCATCTTCCAGGACGATGAAGGCGTCGCTGCCACCTAATTCCAAAACAGATTTTTTGATACTTTTACCTGCGAGTGCCGCCACGCTGGCTCCGGCTTTTTCACTACCGGTGAGGCTTACACCTCTTACATATGGATTTTCTAAAATAGTCTTGATATCATCATGCCCAATTCTAAGATTCTGAAAAATAAATTTGGGGAAACCGGCGTCAGAAAAGGCTTTTTCAATAGCATCACCACTTCCAAAACAGATCGAAGCATGTTTGAGCAAAACCACATTACCGGCAAGAATGGCAGGAATGGCAAAGCGTAAAACCTGCCAGAAAGGGAAGTTCCAAGGCATCACACCCAAAATAATCCCTAATGCATCATAATGCACTTCGCTGACATCAAATTCGGTTTTGATTTTTTCGGGTTTCAGGACATTGTCTGCCTTCGCATAATACCTGATCATCCCGGCACTTTTTTCAATTTCTGCTACCGATTGTGTAATCGGCTTATGCATTTCTGTGGTAATGATTTTTGCATAATCCTCTTTATTTTTGTCCAAAACATCTGCCAGTTTTAGAAGTAATTTTTGTCGTTCCCCGAATGGCACTTTTTTCCAGTCCAAAAAAGTTTGATGAGCAGAATTAATATTTTTTGAAAGATTCATTTTAAAATAATTTTTGAATTTTAGTTGCAGTAATTATACCAATTTGCTGGTATTAAAGGTACAGAATCGGATGTAAATAGTATATTTAATCTTTATATTATTTATAAATTTTAATATTAAATTTTATAAATAATGAAAAAATGATTTTGTAAGATATTACTATAAAGTGAATTTAGCGTGGAATTTTTTAAAGTCAGAGATACAACCGGGAAGCCTTCGTTTTGCTGAGTAAAAACGATAATCGAAAGTAGCCTTAAAAATAATCTTTAATCCTTGATCTTTTTACTACCTCTGAAAAGTAATACGGCGTTAAGAAATATCAGAAGCAGATCTAATGTTACCCATATGCTGAGCTTGATATTATCGTATTTCAGTTCTGCGACTTTTTCGGTGGCAATTGCGGAGAGTTTCAGGCTGTGATTGATATAGTTACGGACTTCTATAATCTTGTCCTCATTTTTGTTGGGAACAGCCACCTGAGAAAAATAGACCAGCTTATCTTTACCGATGTAACCTACAACCCAAAACTCGCTGGATTTCTGCATATTAAGATATTCTATCCGGAAATAATCCGGACGAATCTGGCCCACATGTTTGGAGCTATACTTTGTACCATCACCACCATCCTGAATGCGAATAATGTAAAAATCTATAGGCTGAGGCAGATAATTGATAACCTGCACCGCCAAAGAATTTTCCAGAAATTGCGAAAGGCTTTTTTCTACAAACCAAAACGTAAAATAGGCCGCAGCAGAAATGGTAATAACGGTACGGATAATTTTGTTCCATACACTCCATTTTCCTGATCGGAAACCGTACAGAAACAAGGCTGCAATGAGCAAAAGAAGCAGTAGAATGATGATCATTACACAAAGATAGCAGTTTCTCCTTAATTAGAGTGAGACATTCCACTCTTTGTAAAACTCATCCAGAAAGTTAAGCATCAGTTGATGGCGTTCTGTGGCCAGATCTTTTGCTGTATTGGTATTCATCATATCTTTAAGAAGTAACAGTTTCTCGTAAAAATGATTGATGGTTGTCCCGTTTGATTTTTTGTATTCTTCCTTTGTCTGATTAATTTTTGGAGAAATATCCGGGTGATACATCAGATTGTTTTTGTAACCGCCAAAATTGAAAGTCCTTGCAATACCAATCGCACCAATGGCATCCAGCCGGTCGGCATCCTGAACAATTTTCAGCTCCAGAGGCAGGTTTTGCGGCGCATCATTTCTGTTTTTGAACGACATATTTTCTATAATGAAAATTACTTTCCCAATTGTTTCGTTATCCAGTTTTTGCTCGGTTAAAAATTCATTGACGATTTTAGCAGCAAGGGTTTCATCCCCGTTATGGAATTTTGGATCGGCAATATCGTGTAACAAAGCAGCCAGCTCAATCACCTGTTGGTCTCCGCCTTCCCGTTCCTGAATATAGGTACTGAGTTTCCAAACCCGTTCGATATGAAACCAGTCATGTCCGGATTCGGTTCCTTCTAATTTTTGTTTTACTAATTGTATCGTATTTTGTATTAAATCCATTTTTAAATTCAATTTTGAGCGCAAAGCGCTTTAAGATTTATGATCAATAATTTTCAATTTATAATTCCTTCAAAACAATATTCCAAAGTGGCTGATTATAAGATCTGAAAAAATTGATGTGCCCTACTTCTTTCTTAGGAGATTCTTCAGATTTTATCAATCTGTAAATTGGCTTCATATTAGGATAAGTCTCATCCAGCAAAGCGGTAACGCCAGTTTTGTTAAGCCACGGGTCGTCATCAGCCCAAAATACAAAAACGCCCTGCGTCAACTCTTTCGAAATATCTTTGGATTTTTCAAGAACCTTGTTGGTCGATTTTTCATCCAGAAGCAGCGTACGCCAGTCGAATGCATTGCCTTTGGGCAAACTCTCTCCCAAACCGAAACGGTGAGCCGGAAAATACCCAAAAAACCATGTAGAAACAGGAAGAACGAGACCAAAACCAAGATAACCCTGGATTTTTGTCCTAAGATTGAGATTGCCTAAATATGATTTTTGAGTAGCCGCAAAAATAAATTTTTCAAAGATGCTTGAGCCTTCGTTCATTCCTAAAATCAAGGCGCCTACAGAATGCCCCAAGCAGAATTTTTGATAATCAATATATCTTTCCTGAATATAATCCGTCAAAGCATTATAATCGACACTTCCCCAGATGGTCATACTGCTGCAGAAATTTTTCATCTTTTTAGGCTTTGATAAACCTATCCCTCTGTAATCGTAGGTTATCACAGTATATCCATGTTCCGCAAAATACTTAGCAAAAGAAAAATAAACCTGCTGCCTGACACCGGTTGCAGAATTAATGAGCAAAACTTTGTTATTTGAAATCTCGGGTTCGAAAAGATGGGCCGACAAACTGTAATTGTCTTTTGTCAAAATGCTGATACTTTTCATTTTAATGTTTTTATCTGCAATGACACTGCAAATTATTATGATTAAAAATAAAAAATATTCATCTTCTTGCCCTCAGATTCTGTATGCAGACAATACTATCTTTTGAAATCGTCCAGATAAGGCAATCCTTTTTGAGAGCCTCTGTAATCAGCAGCTTTTAGTGCCACATCATTCCCAAACTTCACACATTCTTCTATAGGGTTACCGTGCAGGAGCGCGATTGAAAATCCTGATGTGAAAGCATCGCCTAATCCCATGCTGTGTGCTTCGGTTTTCGGGTCTTTGCGGAAATATTTCATCTCTGTGCCATCAAAATAGCTGGTGCTGTTGGCGCCGTCTCTTACGAATAACTTATTAGGATTTTGTTTGATAATCTCCTTGTGGTCTTTGTTGCCAAAAACGGTTTCCAGGTCTGTACTTTTTGCCACTATAAAGCTGGCATAACTGATGATATCGTCTGATATTTTTCTTCCCGGCGCCGCATAAATCCCGATTTTCTTATTCAGTTTTTTAGCCTTTTTGAAAAGATATTCTACCGTTTCTGCAGGAATCTCCAACTGGGTGAGAATCAGATCGGCCTGCATCAGGAATTTCTCTGCCTCATCTATATCGTTAGAAGACAGATTATAATTTGCAGCCGGCACTACAGTGATGGCATTACCTTCCTCCGAAGCGGTAACATAGGCTGTTCCGGTAGATTCTTCTTCGTCTTCTATAACAAAAGCAACATTAACTTCTTCATCAAACAGATTTCTAAGCACCTGTTGCCCATAAGGATCCATGCCCACACGGCTTACCAGCGATGTATGTGCACCGAGGCGCGACGTTGCAATAGCCTGATTGGCACCTTTGCCTCCCAAAAAGCTCTGGAGACTGGTTGCAAGAACCGTTTCATTGGCGGTTGGGATTTTGGAAGTCCTAAGCACAAGGTCTATAGATGAACTTCCTACAACAACGATCTGAGGTTTGATACGACTGAGTTTCATTCCGACTAAAGTAATCAATTAATCTGATCCGATTTCTATAAATTCCGAAATTAATTTAACCGGCTGATTATCTTCGGAATAACCAATGTATGTCGCATAAAAACCTTCGCCATAGCCTGTTTCAAAAGCTATGATATTTTCAGTTTTTTCAGCATAAGGTTTCAGAACTGCAAACTGATCAATCGCTCCTTTTTCGTCAAAAAAATACGCATGGAAAAACTCTTCATAAATACCTTTAAAACCTGAACCTTTTTTCTGGAAAAGTGCCTGCTCGAGATTATTAAGCGAAACCTGAGAATCTTTATCCATAAAACTTCCCATCCCGGATTCCACGGGATAACCATAGATTTCGCCATCTTTCAGATCTTTTATGTCCTGATTATCGCACAAAGCCAGCGCCCAATTCTCTGCCAATTTCTCTTTATCAAACACAATTTCTGCATAAGCAATGCAGTTGGAATCTCTCTCTTTATGAACCAAAACAGGAAAATCACCATTTGGAAACTCCTGTGTAAAAGCCGGATGATCCGGAGAAATCAAAGGATCGCTGGCAACAATTTTCCCGGACGAAATATGGATTTTCCCCACTTCGTAGGTTTCCAAAAGAGGATTTTCTACGAAATTTTTGGAGAATAATTTTTTGATGTTATCGATGTGATTCATTATCTGATGGATGTTTGGTGATGGAAGATGGGTGTTTAGCATAAAACTTAAAACACGCTGCACCTAACTTCCACCACTCTACAATGTTTTTAATTTCTCTTCCAGCAAAGCGATTTTATCCTGAGCGTCTTTTTGTTTTTTACGCTCATTTTCTACCACCTCCGGTTTTGCGTTGGCCACAAATTTTTCGTTGGACAGTTTTTTATCAACAGAGATCAGGAAACCTTTCAGATATTTGATTTCTTCCTCAGTTTTTGCTTTTTCTTCGCCCAAATCAAGATTTTCACTTAATGGGATCGAAAATTCGTTAGCACCAACCAGGAATGTGAAACTTGGCTTATCCGTCTTTTGGTTATAATGAATTCCCGAAATATTGGCTAATTTTTTAACGACATCAGCATTGTTAATCTCAGTAATATTAGTAAAAACCTCAACCGCTTCTCTCGGCGAAATCCCTTTGGACTGACGGTAATTTCTAACACCCGAAATCACTTCTTTGGCGAAATCAAAACTTTTGATAACTTCTTCATTATAGGAATCCGCTTTTTTCTGTTGCGCAATAATCAGTGCTTCGTCAATTTGCCTTTCCGAGATAGACTGCCACAATTCTTCTGACAAGAAAGGCGCAAAAGGATGCAGCAATTTCATCAGTTCCTCAAAATAAGCAATCGTTTTCTGGTAAACTTCTTCACTAATAGCTTCTCCGAAATTCGGTTTAACCGCTTCCAGATACCATGAGCAGAAATCGTCCCAAATCAGTTTATACACCAAATGCAATCCATCAGAAATCCTGAATTTTGAGAACTGATCCTCGATATCGATGATGGTTTTATTCAGTTGTTCTCCAAACCAGTTTATCGTTTGATTGTCGGATTCTTTTGCTTTGATAGTTTCATCTCGCTTCCAGCCCTGGATCAGTTTGTAAGCATTCCATATTTTTGTAGCAAAATTTCGTCCCTGCAACATCAGATCTTCATCGAACAGCAAGTCATTTCCGGCCGCAGAACTTAGTAAAATCCCGACTCTTACACCATCCGCGCCATATTTTTCGATCAATTCAATAGGATCAGGCGAATTTCCAAGGGATTTTGACATTTTGCGTCTTTGTTTATCCCTTACAATCCCTGTAAAATAAACATTTTTGAAAGGAACATCTTTCCTGTACTCCAACCCTGCCATAATCATCCTGGCAACCCAGAAGAAAATAATATCCGGACCTGTTACCAAATCCGAAGTCGGATAATAATAATTGATGTCTTTGTTTTCCGGCTCCAAAATCCCTTCAAAAACAGACATTGGCCATAACCAAGAAGAGAACCAGGTATCAAGCGCGTCTTCGTCCTGTTTTAAGTCGGATGCCTGAAGTTGGAAGTTGGAAGCTTTTTGCTTCGCAAGCTCCAAAGCATCGTTAATATTTTCTGCCACTACAAATTCATTTTCGCCAGATCCGTAATAGAAAGCCGGAATCTGCTGTCCCCACCAAAGCTGACGGGAAATGTTCCAGTCGTGGACATTCTCCATCCAATGACGGTAGGTATTTTTGAATTTCTCCGGATGGAATTTGATGGTGTCATCCATCACCACATCCAAAGCCGGTTTTGCCAATTCTGACATTTTCAGGAACCACTGAACAGAGATTTTTGGTTCTATCACCGCGCCGGTTCTTTCAGAAGTTCCGACTTTGTTTACGTAGTCTTCCGCTTTCAGAAGCAGGTCTTTTTCCTGAAGTTCTTTGGCAATTTCTTTTCTTACGGTGAATCTGTCCTTCCCTGCGTAATGCAAACCGTGCTCATTAAGAACCGCATCATCATCCATAGAATCGATGATTGGCAGATTATGCTTTTGCCCGATCTCATAGTCATTTATATCGTGAGCGGGTGTAATTTTCAAAGCTCCTGTTCCGAATTCGATATCCACATAATCGTCCTCGATGATAGGAATCACTCTGCCCACAATTGGTACAATCACATTTTTGCCTTTCAGGCTCTGGTATCTCTCATCATTTGGATTAACACAAACGGCAACATCGCCAAAAATCGTTTCCGGGCGCGTTGTTGCAACCGTTAAGAAACCCTCTGTTCCTTCTATCTTATATTTAAGGAAATAAAGTTTCCCGTTTTGTTCCTTGAAGATGACTTCTTCGTCAGAGATATTGGTTTTCGCTTCCGGATCCCAGTTTATCACTTTGTATCCACGGTAAATCAAACCTTTGTTATACAGATCAACAAAAACCTTGATCACAGATTTGGACAGATTCTCCTCCATCGTGAATCTCGTTCTGTCCCAATCACAAGAGCATCCCAGTTTTTTCAGCTGTTCGAGGATCGTTCCGCCGTATTTATCAGTCCATTCCCAAGCGTGTTTCAGGAATTCTTCTCGGGTAATATCTTTTTTATTAATGCCTTCGGATTTCAGTTTAGCCACCACTTTCGCTTCCGTCGCAATAGAAGCATGGTCTGTTCCCGGCACCCAACAAGCATTGAAGCCCTGCATTCTTGCTCTTCTGACCAGTACATCCTGTATTGTATTATTCAACATATGCCCCATATGAAGAATGCCGGTTACATTAGGCGGTGGTATCACGATCGTATAAGGCGGCCTGTCATCTGGTGTAGAATGGAAAAACTTGTTCTCTAACCAGAAGTTATACCATTTTTGCTCCGTTTCCTGAGGATTATATTTGTCTGCAATCTGCATCTTAAGATATTTTTTAGCTTGTAATCTGCAAAAATAACATAATGTAAAAAATTTAGCAGTAATTATTTAAATTATTTATAACTTTGAACTATAATTTTAAAATTTAAAACAATATTGATATGAAAAAGATTCTTGCAGGCTTTTTTATGACAGGAGCTTTTGCTTTTGCATCTGCACAAACAATCTCTTTTGACAAAACTACATTTGACTACGGAAATATTAAAGCAGGATCTGACGGCCACCGTTTTTTCACTGTTAAAAATACTGGTGACAAACCATTGATTCTTAATGAAGTAAAAGCGTCTTGTGGATGTACAACTCCGGAATGGAGCAAAGATCCTATTTTACCAGGAAAAACTGCTCAAATCAAAGTTGGTTACGATACCGGAATCAAAGGTTCTTTTAACAAAGTAATCGAGGTATTTTCTAACGACGCTGCCAACAGCAGATCTGTATTGTACATCAAAGGTAATGTAGAAGATACTGCAGGCGTTAATCAGGAAGCAAAACTAACCGTAGCACCAGCAGAAGCTAAGATGTTAAAAGCTAAAAGCGCTGCAAGAAAACAAGTGGCTGCTCAAAAAGCAGAACTTGCTAAATAAGACTAAAATTTGTAATTTTAGAACCGTTCCTTTCCGGAGCGGTTTTTTTTTAACCTAATAACAGATACGATGGATTACAACTTCTCAGACGATTTTCTGATAAAAGAAAATTCTAAATTCGATATTAAGGCGCAGAACACCAAATACAAAGGCAAAATCAATAAAGATGAAGCCAAACAACTGCTGAATATAGAGAAAGAAAAACTTTACCTCTTGCAGGAAAAGCTCTACGCCGACGGCAGCCAGTCTCTGTTAATCATTCTTCAGGGGATGGACGCAGCAGGAAAAGACAGTCTTGTAGAGCACGTTTTCAATGGTGTGAATCCTCAGGGTTGCGAAGTCACAAGTTTTAAAACACCAAGTACAAAAGAATATTCCCACGATTTTCTATGGAGGCATTACTTAGCACTCCCGGCAAAAGGTAAAATCGGGATTTTTAACCGGTCACATTACGAAAGTGTTTTGGTCTGCAAAGTGCATCCGGAATATAACCTCAGCGAAAAAGTATGGAGCGATGTGAAGCAATTTGATGAAAAATTCTGGGAAAACCGCTACGAAAGCATCCGTAATTTTGAAAAGCACCTTGCCAATAATGGTACAAAAATCATCAAAATCTTCCTGAATGTATCCAAAGAAGAGCAGAAACAACGATTTCTGGAGAGGATAGAGAAAGATGACAAGAACTGGAAATTCTCTTCCGGCGATGTGACAGAACGTGGTTTTTGGAATGACTATATGAAAGCGTACGAAAAAGCCATCCAAGAAACATCGACAGATTACGCACCCTGGTTTGCCATCCCTGCAGACCAAAAATGGTTTACAAGAGTAGCAGCCATCCAAATTATTATTGATGCTCTTGAAAGTATGAATCTGAAATTCCCGGAACTTTCCGGCAAAGACAAAGACGCACTAAAAGATTCTAAACATAAACTGGAAAGTGAGAAATAATTATTTAGAGGTCATAACTTAATTACATATTGGAAAATATAATATTCTCGCTAATGAGGCAGATTTTACAGATTCAAATTTAAGCATCTGCGCAATCGGAATAATCTGCGAGAATTAGAAATAATCAGAAATCTTTTCAAGAAAGAATATTTGGTGATATGAAGATATCTTATGTCCTCTAAATTATTTTTAAATTTAATTACCTACAGCACCTTTCAACCCTTTCAGAGTTTAAAACTCTGAAAGGGTTTTTAAAAATAAATCTCAAATTAAATAATGGTTGAATTATATATTATTTTAGGAATCGTTATTGGAGGAATTTTAGTTTTCCTGTTGATGAAATCTTTATATGTCAGCAAAAAATCGGTTGAAGCTCTGAATGAAAAACTCATCCGTTCCCAGGAAAATGAAAATTATTCTCTACAGAAGATTGAAGAATTAAAATTATCCAATAATCAGTTAAAAGATGACATCAATCTAATCCAAAGAAGTAAGGAAGAACTACTTTTTACCAATGCAGAACTGAATGCCCATTACAAAAATCTTCAGGAAAATCTTGAAAATCAAAAATCAGAATTCCTGAAACTTCAGGAGACTACACGCCTGCATTTCGAGAAAACTGCCAACCAGATTTTGGAAGAAAAATCAGAAAAATTTACGCAACTCAACCAGAATCAGCTCAAAACTATTTTGGAACCTTTCCAGGAAAAAATTAATGAACTGAAAAATACGGTAAACGAAACGTATGACAAAGAAGCCAAAGAACGTTTCTCTCTCGGAGAGAAAGTCCGTGAACTGAAAGACCTCAACCAGCAAATCTCCGAAGATGCCCGACAACTCACCAGAGCGTTGAAAGGCGAAAGCAAAACCCAGGGAAACTGGGGCGAAATGATCCTGGAAAGTATCCTGGAAAAATCAGGGCTTAGGAAAAATCAGGAATATTTTATGGAGCACGAGCTGCGTGATGAGAACAACAAAGCGATCTTCTCCGAATTTTCGGGTAAAAAAATGCGCCCGGATGCGGTGGTGAAATATCCAGACAACAGAAATGTGATTATCGACAGCAAGGTTTCCCTAACGGCTTTTGTAGAAATGACCGACGAAACCGATCCTGACATTTTCGCGATCAAACAGAATCAGCATCTGCAATCGGTGAAAAACCACATTATGCAGCTAAGCCAGAAAGCTTATGATGATTTTGATAAATCACTGGATTTTGTAATGATGTTTGTCCCTAGCGAAGCCGCTTACATGACCGCTTTGCAGACCGACCCACAGCTTTGGAATTTTGCTTATGACAAAAGAATTTTGTTATTAAGTCCTACCAATTTGATTACTTCTCTCAAATTGGTTCAGGATCTCTGGAAACGGGAATATCAGAATAGGAATGCGATGGAAATTGCGGAAAGAGGTGCCAAACTCTATGATAAATTTGTTGGTTTTGTAGAGAACCTTGAACGGATTGGAAAAAACATTGACCAGGCGAAAAATTCCTACAATGATGCTTTCAAACAGCTAAGTTCCGGCAATGATAACCTAATGATCCAAACCCAAAAACTGAAAAATCTGGGGATCAAGAATAAAAAAAATCTCCCTCAGGGTTTGGGTGAGGAAGATTTGTAATTTTTTGTAATTTTCTTTGGATGTCGAATGCCCTAGCCCCGATGGGAACGGCATCCTTTTGTTTTGGCGCGAGGTGGCGAAGCGAAGCGTAGCCAACCGAGCGGCAAAACAAAAGATATAGTGGACAGCGGGATTAAGCTCCTAAAAAAATTATTGATTCAAAAGTCTGGCAACTTCGGGAGCGGCATAAGTGAAAATCATATCGGCGCCTGCCCTTTTGATGCTGGTTAAACTCTCTATCAATACTTTGTCATTATCCAGCCAGCCGTTTTGTGCAGCTGCTTTCAGCATCGCATATTCGCCACTCACCTGATATACGGCAATTGGTTGTGTAATGAGCTCACGGATTTTGGAAACGATATCCAGATAAGGCATGCCGGGTTTTATCATGATAATATCTGCGCCCTCATCTACATCTTTCAGAGCTTCATCAATCGCTTCGCGGGAGTTATGAAAATCCATCTGATAGGTTTTCTTATCTGCAGGAATCTCCTGTGCATCGACTGGTGCGCTGTCCAAAGCGTTGCGGAACGGCCCGTAAAAAGCGCTGGCATATTTGGCAGCGTATGACAAAATCCCAACATCTGTAAAACCGCTCTCTTCCAAGCCTTCTCTCATTGCCAGGACGCGGCCGTCCATCATATCGCTGGGTGCCAAAATGTCAGCACCGGCCTCGGCATGTGAAACCCCCATTTTGACCAAAGCTTCAACGGTAGAATCGTTGTCAATTTTCCCGTTTTTGATAATACCGTCATGACCGTAAATTGAGTATGGGTCTAATGCGACATCCGGCATAATAATAACTCCCGGTACGGCATCTTTAATAGCTCTGATGGTATTCTGCATCAATCCATTGGGATTCCAGGCTTCTTTACCTGTATTATCTTTCAGGTTGTCGGACACCTTCATATAAAGATTGACCGCCTTGATGCCCAGTTTGTAATTTTCTTTGACCGTTTGTACCGTCAAATCCAAACTTTGGCGAAATACGCCCGGCATAGAAGAAATGGCTTCTTTTTTGTTATTACCCTCCATAACAAACATCGGTAAGACCAAATCGTTTGTTGTAAGGTTAGTTTCACGAACTAGACTTCTGATAGAATCATTGGTTCTTAGTCTTCTGTTTCTTGAAATCATCTTAATAAAATTGTTTATGCAAATTTACTTATACTTTTACGGATAGGCTATTGCATATCTGATTTATTTAAAATAAATTTGTCCTAATTGTTTAAAAACAGCCTAAAGCGAATGAAAAAATTTTTATTCTTTATTATATTTTCGGTAATGTCAGTTGGATTCTCATCAGAGGTGAAAGCTCAGGCTGCACGTACCCTTGATAACCATAAAACTGATGATGGTGTTTTGGTTGCATATCCCAACCCGACAAGAGATATTTTGGTTTTAAAATCAAAAGATAACAGTATAAAAATTAAAACTGTAACCTTCTTCTCTATTTTGGGAGCACAGGTAGCGGAATATGTTATCAATAACAATAATGCAGAATTAAGATTGGATAAGTTGCGCCCGGGAAAATACTTGATGCGTTACACCTTGGATGACAATACCCAAAAAATCACGCAAATCATCAAACAGTAGATTTGAATTCACAAATATATAATGCCGGTAATACCGGCATTTTTATTTGTATTGTATAACATTTAATTTTCGGTAATAAGTCCTGAGTATTATTTTGTAAATAATGAAACCAAAGATAACACCGGTAGTATTAAGTATAACATCGTCTATATCAGCAAACCCCCTTCTAAAATAATATTGTGAAAATTCTATCACATTAATTGTAATAAAGAATGTTATAATAAGATAAAAAAAACGATTGAGTGGCGGATAAAGAATTCCTAGAAAACCATATGGAATAAATAAAATAACGTTACCAAAAATATTAGTAAAAAATTCTAACTTATCATACTTAATAACATACAAAGAATAGGCATCAATGGTTTGAAAGGGAATATCTTTAATCTGAAATATTGCAGTGTTGGCATCACGAAATGATGCAAAAAACAACATATATAGCATCCAAATGCTGTAAATATTAATGAAAACAGGGTAATACTTCCTAATCATCGAAACCATTGGCAGAAAAAATAATTTATTAACACGTAAAAATATTAAATAAAAATGACAACACATACAATAAAAGCGTTCGGGACGCAAGCAGCAGAGAAAGACTTAGAACCACTAACTATCGAAAGAAGAGAAATCCAGCCCAAAGATATCGAGATCGACATCTACTATTGTGGTGTTTGCCACTCGGACTTACATACGGCCAGAAATGACTGGGGAGGTAGCATCTATCCTGTAGTGCCGGGCCATGAGATCGTTGGCAAGGTAAAAAACGTGGGCGCTGAGGTTAAGAGGCATAAAGTTGGGGACTTGGTTGCTGTAGGTTGTATGGTTGATTCCTGCAGGGCATGTCACAGTTGTGAGCAGGATCTGGAACAGTTTTGTGAAACTGGATTTACAGGAACATATAACGGTAAGGATAAATATATTAGCGGGCAAAGAACCTATGGTGGCTATTCCGAATCTATCATTGTGGATGAGCACTTTGTGTTGAAACTTCCGGAAAACCTAGACATGGCGGCGGCGGCACCATTATTGTGTGCTGGTATCACCACCTGGTCTCCACTGAAACATTGGAATATAACCGAAAACTCCAAAGTCGCAGTAGTTGGCCTTGGTGGATTAGGGCATATGGCTATCAAATTGGCAAAAGGCCTTGGAGCGGAAGTTTCATTATTTTCCAGGACGCCAGGTAAAACGCAGGATGCGATAGCATTGGGTGCAGATCATGTTATTATTTCCACAGACGACGACGCGATGAAAGAAGTGGCCAATAAGTTTGATTTGATTATCGATACAGTTCCTTATGAGCACGATATCAATCCTTATATGAATACTTTGACCCTAGACGGAACATTAGTCCTGGTAGGTCTTATTGGAGAATTTGAAAATAATGCTGTTAGTACAAGGCCGATGATCTCCAAAAGACGTTCTGTGGCAGGTTCATTGATTGGAGGCATCAAAGAAACTCAGGAGATGTTGGATTTCTGTGGCGAGAAGAATATCGTTTCTGACATCGAAATTATCAACATCCAAGATATCAATGATGCTTACGAAAGAATGTTGAAAAGTGATGTGAAATACAGATTCGTCATCGATATGAAAAGTTTGAAGAATTAATTTCAATACAAATAATAAAAAAGAGAGAACATCGGTTGGTGTTCTCTCTTTTTTGTTAAGACTATTTTACCTTTTTAGCGTTGATTTCAAAACTTTCAATTTCCCATCAATCTTCTCATCGATTTTCAATCCTAGAATCTCAGCAACCAAAGGATAAACATTAATATTGTCAAACTCATCAATTATCAAATCATTCTTGAACGCTGGTCCCCAAGCGAGGAAAGTCGCTTTCATTTCTGGGACAGCTCGTGGGTCGTATCCGTGTTTCCCAACTGATGTTTTTCTTCCTTTTTCTAAAAATATTTTAGGAGCTTTTGGAATTAATATAATCTGCCCTATTCTATTATACTTATCATCTCTTGTAGCGAAATGAAGGTAATTCGGTAACTTCTTATCCAGATAAACTTCATAATCGTCGGTTTTATTGGCTTTCAATTCCTTGTAAAAAACTTTTACCTCATTAGGATTTTTAACATAAACTCGTAACAAAGTCTGAGAATTATAATAATCAAATCTATTCTTATCTAACAAAATAGCAGGAATCTCGAGTGGATTTCCACCATCAACTTGTATCATTCCGTGGTCTGAAACAAAAACAAAGTTGACATTCTTCAATCCTAAATCATTGACTTTTTGAACTAATTCTCCGATAGCATTATCAATCAAATGAACAGCCGCTTCAGTTTCTTTCGCTTCTGGACCGTAATGATGTCCGGCACCATCCACTTCAGGAAAATATAGAGAGATAAAATGCGGACGTATCTCTTCCGGAAGCTTCAACCAATTAATCACTTTATTGACTTTTTCTGAAGGCGAAAATTTTTCGTGATAAGGATAATAGTATGTCGGTCTAATGCCGCCTGCATCACTAGCAGAACCTACCCATTGCAAAGAAGCACTAACCATATTTTGTTTTTCTGCCAAACTCCATAAAGGAACTCCGCCGTACCAAGTTCCGTCTTCTGCATTTTTGCGGTTGCTCATTGCGTATGGCTCTTTTCTTTTATAATCGTAGAAAAAATTATCTATCAAACCGTGATGAGAAGGATATAATCCGGTAATCAAACTCCAGTGGTTTGGGAAAGTAATACTCGGATAACTTGGAATCATCGCGTTTGCCTGAACTCCTGCGTTTGCATATTTTATAAGATTTTGAGCATTGTATTTCTTTGCGTAATCGTATCGAAACCCGTCTGTGGAAATCATAATCACATAAGGTTTTTGCATTGCTTCAGCACTATTGTAGCGGTTCGGAACAATAATTTGAGCGGTATCTGAAGGAATATTCTGTGCAGAAAATAATTGACAAATAAACAGACTGAAAACTATAAGAAAGTATCGCATTGATGATGATGTTTAAGAGATTTACTCATCTTTAGACTGCAAAATTACTAATCTCTTTTTCAAAACAATCTTTAAAATAACAAAAGTTGGTTTTATTTGCTAAATTTTCAAACTTAGTCTGCGTTTCAATGGTTTCTTTATTTTCTGTAAGTTTAAGAAGTGTTTGATAATATAATAATGAGTAGTAATTTTTCCAGCCTACTCCAATATTTTCAAGATTTACAGACTGAAGATAATCTGAACTTATTCTATATTTTTCCATTTTTTCATAGGCAACGGCACAGAGAATTTTCCAGACTTCATCATGGGTAATTTTGCGGTCTTCCGGAACATAAAACTGGTCTTGATATTGTTGAAAAGTCTGATTTTTGATGAGGAATTCTATTTCTTTAATTCTGTTTGTAAAAATGAGCAATTCTAAAACAGAATATTCAAAACTGCAAACCGATTTTTCAGAAGCAGAAATGTAATGAATCCTCCATTTCTTCATTTCCAAAAATGTTTTTTTGAATCCTTTTTCATCACCTATACAATCTGCGTATAATAATTCCACGCCAAATTTTAGTCCTGCCGGAATTACATGAATATTTTTCTGAATTTCTGTATTTTTAATCTGTTGGAAATACATCTTCATCAATTCATGATTCTGCTGCAAAAACGCACTTAAAAATAAAAATCCATACGCAAAAATTTTTCCTTCATTGCCATTATTATATTTCAGATAATGTAGAAAATACTGATCGTAAACTGTTCCTAAAAGATCGCGCATTGGATGATGTTCAAGAAAAAACTTTCTAGCCATCGGATAAGACAGTAAATACTGGTGTACATTTGCCAGCAATTCCGGGCTTTCAGAAATATTCAAACAAAGTTCTTCGCTTTTACGCCAATAATCTTTAGAAGTGTCATCTTCTTTGAAAAATTCTTTCAAATCTGTATTAGAAAAAGAGTCTAAAAACCCAGAAAAATCTCTGTAACCACAAAACTTAGCCAATTTATTAACCACATAATCACTGGTCTGAGAATCTGATTTTATAAGACCAAAAAAACGCCTGATGGTCTGTGCACTGATGCTGAAACCTGTCTCTTTGGCAATTCGATCCGAAAGCAAAGCACAGTCTGTCGCCGTTGAAATCTGCTTTCCAAAGTTTTGAATAATAACTTTTTTCAAATGCCGGATTGCATCAATATACAGTGTAGAGTTTTTGTTCATTAAAATAATGGTTATTAAATTTTTAAGACAATGAGATAAAACAAAAATAACCAATCATCCTTAAAATTGTACAAAATTGTACACAACATAACAGAAATTCTTGAATTATTTTTGAGAGTTATAACTACGCTAAATGTATAAAAAGGTAGCAAAATCCGATTACGGAAAACCGTAATTATCCATAACTTTTTTATGCTAGTTTAGTAGTTTTTTTCACACGGACATGGTTTGTCTTGGTGAGTGAGTAGATTTGTAGAAAAGAAAAGAAAATAAACATGAGTCAAACAATTTATGAACAAATCGGAAATATTGCAATAAATGCAAAACAGCCAATAACAGTAAACGAACTTGGAAATAAACTAGGAATAGTAAATAGTGGAAGAAATATTTATAATTATATTAGAGGTGCAGTTACACATTTCAGAAGCCAAGGTAAAGCTGATATAGCTGGACGAATTGAAGGTGTTTACACAGATGAAAAAGGATTATATGTGTATCAAAAAAAATGAATCTATGGAAAATAATAATTATAACATTACTGAGAAGTCTAGTAAAGTAGCTCCTATAATTATAGCAATATTAGGAGTCTTGTATGGAATAAGTCCAATTGATGTAGTTCCAGATGTAATACCGGTTGTAGGTTGGACTGATGATTTAGTCATCATGGGAGGCTCGTTATTAAATTTAGCACAAGCATTTGTTAAAGATACAAACAAAACTTTAGCTACAATAATTGGAATGTTTAAATGGGCATTATGGCTTTTAGGAGGAATTTTAGTTCTTCTAATTGCTTTGTTAGGAGTAACTATATACAATTTATTTAAATAATTTTTAAAAATGCAAAATCAGGCAATCATTTATGTTATTGCAACATTCGTTGGTACCAGTTTCTTATGGCTAATATGTGTCCATTTTCTTAAAACGAAGCTTGACAAATTAAAAAACACCCATAATAATTTGAGTCAAAACATTGATAAAGAAATAATTGTAAGAGGAAACCAAAGTGTTGATTTCTTAAACCAAGAAATTATAAGATTAAAAACAGAAATGTCCGAAGTTAAACAAGAGAGATATATGGATGGATACAAAGCGGCAAAAAGCGAGTTTTTTCTGAATGTTACTCCGTATTATGAAGAATATAAAGATGGAAATGACGGATTCTTAGTTAATGATATATACCATAGAGTCCACGTTGGATATAAATATCAGCTATATATTAATAATTTACCTATTTTAGAACCAACAGTACGTTGGGAAAAAATAATTGAGGAGAGAAAAAAGGAAGTTGATCATAAAAAAATAAAATCAGCGCTTGAACTCATTCAAGATAATTTACTTCCAATTGTAGCTCAGTCAAATGGTATATTGAAGCTGATTCCAATAAAGTAATAATTACCAATGTCCACCCACCTCTACATCGCAACTGCAAAAAAACAATACGGCAAACTCGCCAAAGGAATGTTTGTAGAAATTATAATAAGAAACGCCAGCAGACCTCCTACACAAAAAGAAGTGATTGAAGCCATCAACAAAAAATATGGTGAGAAAATCGCAGTAAATGGATTAAGCCTTTTTAATTTTGATATTGTAAAACAGTAAATAATATAAATTAACCTTACAGGTTTTAAAAACTTTTCACTAAACCAAACGGGTTTAAAAACCCGTTTGGTTTGTTTAAAAACTAAAAAGAATGCAAAATCTCACTTTCTCCCCTTGGATTGGTAAAAATTACGGAAAATCTGAATATGGCAAACTTCTGATAATCGGAGATTCTCACTATTTTAATAATGGACTTCCGAATAATCTGGAAAATTTCACAAAAGCTCAGATTGCCGAGTTAGACGATATTTCGAGTAATTTTCACAAGACTATCCTGAAGATTTTCAATCATCATACCCATAAGGAATTTTGGGATAAGATTGCTTTTGCCAATGCCGTTCAGAGTGCTTTTACCAATGCGGACCAAGTTCCTACAAATGTAGAGAAAGATATTGCTGAACGTGCTTTCAAAGAATATTTGGAAATTGTAAAGCCCGAAAAAGTAATTGTATTTTCCAGCCGACTTTGGGAGCATTTTTTCAACAAATCTGGTTGGGGAAATCATCTGGGAAAAATCAATGACCGATGGAATGTAAGAGCGCTAGACTATGTTGGAGGAACTTGCAAAGCTATGGGTTTGCATCATCCTTCAAGCCGTGGATTCAGTGTTCCTGAATTTCAAAAAGTTATTCAGGATTTTCTAAGATTTTAAAATAGGTTTTATTACCATAACAAGAGAGCCTCAGCTAAAAAACTGAGGCTCTTTTTTATGTTGAGAAAAATCTTAAGCTTGTACGTTATTTCCTCCCAATACAAAAGGTTCTACTTCTTTGATCTCACCAAACTGCTGCTCATAATTAGCAACATTTTGCTGTAGTGCAGCCAAAACTCTTTTAGCATGAAGAGGTGCCAAAATAATTCTTGATCTCACTTTTGCCTGTTGTACACCTGGCATTAGTTGGATAAAGTCTACCACAAACTCTGATGGTGAATGGTTAACTAAAGCTAGATTAGCATAAACACCAGCAGCAACTACTTCATTAAGTTCGATATTGATGTTGTTTGGATCTTGATTTTGATTATTGTCCATTTTTAATTTTTTGTTTAAAGTTAAATGTTTAAAGTTCAAGATTCAAAAGTAACTTAAAACTTTGAACCTTGAACATTGAATTTTAAATTAGTTAATATCTTCGAATTCTTTTCTGGAACCAACGATGATATTCTGATAATCTTTAAGACCTGTACCGGCAGGGATTCTGTGTCCTACGATAACATTTTCTTTAAGACCGTTTAAGAAGTCGATTTTTCCGGAAACTGCTGCTTCGTTAAGAACCTTAGTCGTTTCCTGGAATGATGCTGCAGACATAAATGATTTAGTCTGTAACGCTGCTCTTGTAATACCTTGTAATACAGGTGTTGCAGTTGCAGGCAATGCTTCTCTTACTTCTACAAGAGCCTGATCTTCTCTCTTAAGTTTAGAGTTTTCGTCTCTAAGCTCTCTTGCAGTGATCATCTGTCCGGCCTTGAATTCTTTAGAATCTCCCGGTTCGGTTACAACTTTAAGTCCGAAAACTCTGTTGTTCTCTTCCAGGAAGTCGTATTTGTGTTCCAAAGCACCTTCCAAGAATTGGGTATCTCCACCATCAACAATCTCAACTTTTGTCATCATCTGACGAACAATAATCTCAAAGTGTTTATCATCAATTTTTACCCCTTGTAAACGGTAAACTTCTTGAATCTCATTAACCAAATATTCCTGAACGGCAGTTGGACCTTTGATTTTCAAAATATCATCTGGCGTTACAGAACCGTCAGAAAGCGGATCACCAGCATACACGAAGTCATTTTCCTGAACAAGGATCTGGTTGGATAATTTAACAAGATATTTCTTGATCTCGCCAGTTTTTGCCTCTACGATCAGCTCACGGTTACCTCTTTTGATTTTACCATAAGAAACTACACCATCAATCTCCGTTACAACAGCTGGGTTAGATGGGTTACGAGCTTCAAACAATTCGGTAACTCTAGGAAGACCACCGGTGATATCCCCTGCTTTTGCAGATTTTCTTGGGATTTTGATAAGGACTTTACCAGCCTTGATTTTCTCACCGTCGTTTACCATAAGGTGGGCTCCTACCGGTAAGTTGTATGCTTTTTGCTCAACACCTTTGGAGTCTACCACTTTCAGCGTAGGTACCGCTTTTTTATTTCTGGACTCGGAGATTACTTTTTCTTCGAAACCGGTCTGTTCATCAATTTCCAGTTGGAATGAAACCCCTTGGATGATGTCCTCGTACTCTACCTTACCGGAAGTCTCTGCAATGATAACCGCATTATACGGATCCCATTTAGCAATCAGATCTCCTTTTTTAACTTTATCACCTGGTTTTACAGACAATTCGGAACCGTAAGGTACGTTAGCTACCATGATTGGCGTTCTTGCATCGTTATCTGCAACCAAACGGAATTCTGTAGTACGGGAAACGACGATATCTGCAGTTTTACCATCTTCTCCTTCTGACTTAATGGTTCTAACTTCGTCCATCTCAACAATACCGTCACGTTTTGCAACGATGCTTGGATTTTCTGAGATGTTACCAGCAGTACCACCCTGGTGGAAGGTTCTCAATGTCAGCTGAGTACCTGGTTCACCGATAGATTGTGCAGCAATTACACCTACCGCTTCTCCCATATGGATGCCTTTACCTGTTGCAAGGTTACGACCGTAACATTTTGCACAGATACCTTTTTTGGCCTCACAAGTTAATGGTGAACGTACTTCTACAGCCTCGATTCCTGCTTCCTCGATTTTTTTTGCTACCGCTTCTACAATAAGTTCGTCAGCATTGGCAATCAATTCATCAGTTTCCGGGTGGTAGATATTGTGTAGGGAAACTCTACCCAGGATTCTGTCAGAGATTCTTTCTACGATATCATCATTTTTCTTAAGTGCAGTAATTTCTGTACCTCTCAGCGTTCCACAATCCTGTTCTGTAATGATAACATCCTGTGCAACGTCTACCAATCTTCTGGTCAAGTAACCAGCATCGGCAGTTTTAAGAGCGGTATCCGCAAGACCTTTACGGGCACCGTGGGTAGAGATAAAGTACTCTAAGATTGATAAACCTTCTTTAAAGTTTGCAACAATCGGGTTCTCAATAATCTCTGCACCTACAGAACCTGCTTTTTGTGGTTTTGCCATCAATCCTCTCATACCGGATAGCTGACGGATCTGTTCCTTGGAACCCCTCGCACCGGAATCAAGCATCATAAATACAGAGTTGAATCCGCCCTGGTCAGACTTCATCCTGCTCATAATCATCTCGGTAAGGCTGGCGTTGGTATTAGTCCAAACGTCAATTACCTGATTATAACGCTCTGTATCGGTAATAAGACCCATGTTATAATTTGCTTTGATCTCATCCACAGATTCTACCGCGGTTGCAATCATTGCTTTTTTCTCTGCAGGGATTACAATATCACCAAGACTAAATGACAGACCACCTTTGAATGCGTTAGCATATCCAAGATTCTTCATATCATCCAGGAACTTAACTGTTGTTGGGAAATCTGTATCTGCAAGGATTTTTCCGATAACATTCCTAAGTGATTTCTTAGTCAACAGTTCATCGATATAACCAACTTCTTTTGGTACAATCTGATTAAACAGGATTCTACCAACGGTTGTATTAGTCAATTTGGTTGTAATCACCCCATTTTCTTTGATAGGAAGACGGCATCTTACTTTTGCGTTAAGGGAAGCCTGACCTTCTGAATAAGCAATCTCTACCTCTTCAGGAGAATAGAATGCCAATCCTTCGCCTTTCACCTTATGATCTTCTGTAGAGGAGGCTTCTTTGGTCATGAAATAAAGACCCAAAACCATGTCCTGAGAAGGTACGGTGATTGGAGAACCGTTAGCCGGGTTTAGGATATTCTGAGAACCCAACATCAATAGCTGTGCTTCAAGAATAGCTTCTGGCCCTAATGGTAAGTGTACCGCCATCTGGTCACCATCGAAATCGGCGTTGAAAGCCGTTGTTACCAATGGGTGAAGCTGGATTGCCTTACCTTCGATCATCTTCGGTTGGAATGCCTGGATACCCAATCTGTGAAGCGTAGGTGCTCTGTTCAAAAGAACCGGGTGACCTTTCATCACATTTTCCAGGATATCATAAACTACAGGTTCTTTTCTGTCGATGATTCTCTTCGCTGACTTAACAGTTTTTACAATCCCTCTTTCGATCAGTTTTCTAATGATAAACGGTTTGTAAAGCTCTGCAGCCATATCTTTTGGAAGACCACACTCGTGCAATTGCAAGCTAGGACCTACAACAATAACCGAACGAGCTGAGTAGTCTACCCTTTTTCCTAATAAGTTCTGACGGAAACGACCTTGTTTACCTTTCAATGAATCCGAAAGGGATTTCAATGGTCTGTTAGATTCTGACTTAACCGCAGAAGATTTTCTGGTATTATCAAACAATGAATCTACAGATTCCTGAAGCATACGCTTCTCATTCCTCAAGATTACTTCCGGCGCTTTGATCTCCAAAAGTCTCTTAAGACGGTTATTTCTGATAATTACCCTTCTGTAAAGGTCATTAAGGTCAGATGTTGCGAAACGTCCACCATCCAAAGGAACCAATGGTCTTAGTTCTGGTGGTATAATAGGAAGAACTCTCATAATCATCCATTCCGGCTTATTGATCATTCTTGTATTAGCACCTCTCAATGCTTCTACCACGTTCAAACGCTTAAGGGCTTCTGTTCTTCTTTGTTTAGACGACTCGTTGTGTGCTTTGTGTCTTAAATCGAATGATAAAGAATCCAGGTCGATTCTCTTCAACAATTCTTCCACGGCTTCTGCACCCATTTTAGCAACAAATTTGTTAGGGTCAGAGTCATCAAGATATTGGTTCTCGATAGGAAGTGTTTCCAAAACATCCAGATATTCTTCTTCTGTAAGGAACTCTTTATCATCGAAATCGGAACCGTCTGCCTTCTTGGCAATACCTTGCTGGATTACAACATATCTCTCATAATAGATAATCATATCCAATTTCTTGGACGGAATACCTAATAGGTAACCAATTTTGTTTGGTAAAGAACGGAAATACCAGATGTGAGCTACAGGCACTACCAAATTGATGTGTCCTATTCTCTCTCTACGTACTTTTTTCTCTGTAACTTCTACCCCACATCTATCACAAACAATCCCTTTGTAACGGATTCTTTTGTATTTTCCACAAGCACATTCGTAGTCTTTTACAGGACCGAAGATCTTTTCGCAAAACAACCCGTCTCTTTCCGGTTTGTGTGTACGATAGTTGATCGTTTCTGGTTTAAGAACTTCTCCTCTCGATTCCTGAAGAATAGATTCTGGTGAAGCTAAACCAATAGTGATTTTGTTAAATCGACTTGTTTTATTTTTATTTGACATATTATTCAAATGAAATTTTTATTATTTAAAGTAATTTTCACTGTATTAGAAGTCCTTCGACAAGCTTAGGACGACAACTCTAATACTATTTTTTTAATTTCATCGGCCGTGTCAGGCTGAGCCTGTCGAAGCCTTCAAAATTAAATTACTCTTCCAATCTTACATCAAGTCCAAGACCTTGTAACTCGTGAAGTAATACGTTGAAGGATTCCGGAATACCAGGTTCTGGCATTGCTTCTCCTTTTGCAATTGCTTCATAAGTTTTCGCTCTACCTATCACGTCATCCGACTTCACAGTCAGGATTTCTCTCAAGATATTGGATGCTCCAAAAGCTTCTAGAGCCCAAACTTCCATCTCTCCGAAACGCTGTCCTCCAAATTGCGCTTTACCTCCTAACGGCTGTTGCGTAATCAATGAGTAAGGTCCGATAGAACGTGCGTGCATCTTATCATCTACCATGTGTCCCAGTTTCAGCATATAGATCACACCTACCGTAGCCGGCTGTGTAAATCTCTCACCAGTACCACCATCATAAAGGTGCGTATTTCCAAATTTAGGAAGTGCTGCCTGATCTGTATACTCGGTGATTTGCTCAAGACTTGCGCCATCAAAGATTGGTGTAGCGAACTTAAGTCCCAACTGCTTACCAGCCCAACCAAGAACGGTCTCGTAGATCTGACCAATGTTCATACGGGAAGGTACCCCAAGTGGGTTAAGAACGATATCTACCGGTGTCCCGTCTTCTAGGAATGGCATATCTTCTTCACGAACGATTCTTGAAACGATACCTTTGTTACCGTGACGACCCGCCATTTTATCCCCAACATTCAGTTTACGTTTTTTAGCAATATAAACCTTAGCCAGTTTGATGATACCTGCAGGTAGCTCATCACCGATAGACAATGCAAATTTCTCACGGTTTTTGACACCGGAAAGATCGTTGTATTTGATTTTATAATTATGGATCAATTGCTTGATCAGATCATTTTTGTCAGCATCCACAGTCCAGTCGGCACCACTGATGTTGTTATAATCTTCTACAGACTGAAGAAGTCGCAGCGTAAACTTGGTACCTTTACCAATAACTTCTTCTTCCAGATCGTTTTTCACGCCCTGAGAAGTTTTACCGGAAACCAAAGTATTAAGTTTCTCAATCAAAGTGTTTCTCAAATCGTCAAACTTAGCTTTGTAAGTATTTTCGATTTCTTCCAGTTTGATTTTTTCTTCACTTCTTTTCTTTTTGTCCTTGATGTTTCTTGAGAACAACTTTTTGTTGATTACAACACCTCTTAATGAAGAATCAGCTTTAAGAGAAGCATCTTTTACATCTCCGGCTTTGTCACCAAAAATCGCACGAAGTAATTTCTCTTCCGGTGTTGGGTCAGATTCACCTTTTGGTGTGATTTTCCCGATAAGGATATCACCAGGTTTTACTTCTGCTCCAATACGGATCATACCATTCTCATCAAGATCTTTGGTCGCTTCTTCGGACACGTTAGGGATATCAGCTGTCAATTCCTCCATACCTAATTTGGTATCACGAACTTCCAATGAGTATTCATCTACGTGGATAGAAGTAAACCAGTCGTTTCTTACTACTTTCTCGTTGATTACGATCGCATCCTCAAAGTTATAACCTTTCCAAGGCATGAAGGCTACCACAAGGTTTCTACCCAATGCCAATTCTCCGTTTTCGGTTGCATAACCGTCACAAAGAACCTGTCCTTTCTCGATTTTATCACCAACTCTTACGTTTGGTCTCAAAGTAATCGTTGTACTTTGGTTGGTTTTTCTGAATTTAGTCAGTTTATAAGTTTTGGTCGCAGAATCAAAGTTAACTAAATCGTCTTCTTCGCTTCTCTCGTACTTAATAGTGATTCTCTCAGCATCTACATATTCTACAACACCATTACCCTCTGCATTAATCAATACTCGGGAGTCTCTTGCTACCTGTTTTTCTAAACCTGTACCAACAATTGGTGCCTGAGGCTTCAACAACGGAACGGCCTGACGCATCATGTTAGATCCCATCAAGGCACGGTTCGCATCATCATGCTCCAGGAACGGAATCAATGATGCAGAAATACCAGAAATCTGGTTTGGTGCCACATCTATCAAATCTACCTGTTGAGGCTCAACAACCGGATAATCACCGTCAAGACGTGCGATAATCCTGTCTGTCTCAAAGTTACCATCATCACTCAATGCAACGTTAGCCTGAGCAATTACTTTATCTTCTTCATCTTCTGCATTCAGATAAATTGGAGCTGCTTTAAGATCTACTTTACCGTCTTCAACTTTTCTGTAAGGCGTCTCGATGAAACCAAGATTGTTGATTTTTGCATACATACCCAAAGAAGAGATCAAACCAATGTTTGGTCCTTCCGGAGTTTCGATTGGACAAATTCTACCGTAGTGGGTATGGTGAACGTCACGAACCTCAAAACCTGCTCTTTCTCTTGATAAACCACCAGGCCCTAGTGCAGATAATCTACGCTTGTGCGTGATCTCTGACAGTGGATTGGTCTGATCCATAAACTGAGAAAGCTGGTTAGTTCCGAAGAACGAGTTAATAACAGACGTCAAAGTCTTGGCATTAACCAAGTCTACCGGTGTAAAGATCTCGTTATCTCTTACGTTCATTCTTTCCTTGATAGTTCTCGCAATCCTGGAAAGACCGACACCAAACTGACCAGACAATTGCTCGCCCACAGTTTTGATACGTCTGTTAGAAAGGTGGTCAATATCATCTACCTCCGCTTTGGAATTAACCAACTCGATCAGGTGTTTTACAATTGCGATGATATCTTCCTTGGTCAGTACTTCCGTCGTTTCCGGAATGTTAAGACCTAATTTTTTATTTAATCTGTAACGACCAACTTCGCCTAATGAATAACGCTGCTCAGAGAAGAATAATTTTTCTATAATCCCTCTTGCAGTTTCCTCATCCGGTGCGTCAGCATTTCTTAACTGACGATAGATGTACTCTACCGCTTCTTTTTCTGAGTTGGTAGGGTCTTTTTGTAATGTATTCTGGATGATAGAGAACTCGTTAGAATTTTCTTTGTGAATCAGGATTGATTTAACACCAGATTCCAGAATAATATCAAGATGTTCTTTCTCAAGAACTGTTTCTCTGTCTAGAATAATCTCGTTTCTCTCGATAGAAACTACTTCACCCGTATCTTCGTCTACAAAGTCCTCGAACCAGGTGTTCAGCACCCTTGCAGCTAAAGTTCTGCCTTCTACTTTTTTAAGCGCAGCTTTGGAAACTTTTACTTCCTCTGCAAGGTCAAAGATCTGAAGAATCTCTTTATCAGACTCATAACCAATAGCTCTTAATAAAGTTGTTAATGGTAATTTTTTCTTACGGTCGATATACGCGTACATTACGTTATTGATATCCGTAGTAAACTCCATCCAAGATCCTTTGAAAGGGATAATTCTTGAATAATAAAGCTTGGTACCGTTGGCGTGGTAAGTCTGTCCGAAGAATACACCAGGTGAACGGTGCAACTGCGTAACGATAACCCTCTCAGCACCATTGATGATAAAAGATCCACTTGGTGTCATGTAAGGTACCGGACCCAGATATACATCCTGCACAACAGTTTGGAAATCCTCGTGCTCAGGATCTGTACAATACAGCTTAAGTCTGGCTTTTAGAGGAACTGAATAAGTCAAACCTCTTTCCACACATTCATCGATAGAATACCGTGGAGAATCTACCAGATAATCCAAAAACTCCAGTACAAACTGGTTTCTGGAATCTGTAATTGGGAAATTTTCCTGAAAAGTCTTGTAAAGAGACTCATTCAAGCGTTGCTCAGGAAGCGTGTCCAACTGGAAAAAATCCTTGAAGGACTGGATTTGGATGTCCAAAAAGTCAGGTGTCTCGATTCTACCTTTCGCTGAAGAAAAGTTGATTCTTTCATTGCCCTGAAGTTTAGGAGCGGCCTGTGTTTTACTCATAAAATTATAAGAAAAATGGGTTAAAAAATATTTTGATTAAAAAAATATCAGAAAGAAGAAAGAGAAAGAGAAAAAAGAAAGACTATGATGTTTGGCGCTATCAGAATTAGTCTTGGTTCTTGATTCTTGATTCTTGATCTAATTTCTAACTGCAACGCCGGTATATCTTTTCACGGCGTAATGCAAAATATTTTTATTTATTTTGACGATAACGAGAATCAACATCCATAAAACACGAAACCTCTTTCAAAACTGAAAGAGTTGATATTCAATATTTTATTGATGTATTAATAATTATTAGCGCCAAAAGAACTGCAAATTTACAATATTTTTATTTCATACACAATAAAAAACCACTTCACAAAGAAGTGGTTTAGAAATATTTAGATTTAAATTCTTAAGGCTTAGTCCAGAAAGTCCATTCTCTGCCGTTGTACAAAGCCAATTGCTGTGTTCCGGTTACATAGACCATCATTCCAGCTGTTGGATTGACGATATCTGTGTGTGAATTCACTCTCGGTAAGATCATTGCTTTATTCGTATCCCCTAAGACCAAAATCCCAGAAGTTGTATCTGTAGCAGGCGTTCCACCAATCAAGGTTTTCGCTGTTGAATTTTCAGTATTAGTATCTGGAACGTTGGCTGTTGTTGGTGCATAGGCACCTGCCGACAAATCTCCCCAACTAGTCACAGCAGTTGCATTAGCTGTAGCTGCAGTTCCGAATTTAACTTTCTGATCCGCACTGTCAAAAATTATTGTTCCCGGAACTGCCGATGTCACATTTGCTGCTGCAGTTACCCAAGGTAAAACAATACCTCGCTCGCCGTCCGCTGCATTACCAAATTCTAACGAAACTGTTGCGTTAGCCGCTGTATATGGACTCGCTTTCCCAATAGTAACTTGAGCAAAACTAAGGTTAGAAACTAAAATTATTAGTGATGTTATATATGTTTTCATCTTAATTATGGATTTGAATCATTACAAGTTTGTTTAGTATAACAGTTCCAAGACGTCCCGTCATAAATCTTAAGACAATTGACAGTTGTGTCATATACCATCATTCCCGTTACTCCAGTAATAGAAGTCAATGCAGAAGTTGGCACCCTATTTATAACGAAACCTTTTGTTTTTGCATCTAATACCGTATATGCTCCATTTACTCTTACAGGCCATTCTCCTGTATTACCTCCAGCTCTGGCAAGAGCAGTAATCCCGTGATTAGTAGGCAATGTTGTTCCTGCAGTAGTAGCAGGTCGGAAACAACGATCACAATCTGGATCTCTTGTAAGCGCATCTTGAGAACTTCCAAAATCTTGTCCAATATCAGCCGTACCATCTGTATTATCAGAAATACCTACTATATTAGATGGATTTGTACTTGAATTAAAGTTACTTCCCGCAACATTCACCAATTGAGGAACACCATTAGCTCCTGTAGAAGTACTGATAATTTGAGCAGGAGTACCCGTTGTTGTGCCATCATAAGTAACTTTAATTTGTCCACGGTAAGGATAATTTGTATCTGTAGTAGCAAGAGATAAAGAATGAATATGAGTTCTTCTAACAAATTCTGACCCTTCTAAAGCATCTGCACAACCATCATTATCAGAATCAACGTCCAAATGGTTAGGGACTCCATCATTATCTGTATCAAGTTCAATTGGCAAATCTGAACAAAAACTATTAAATCTAATTCTTTGATCATTACTAAAAGCTCCTGTAGACGCTGTATATCCAAAATAAACCTTGCTTACACCTCCAAAATAGCTCGTAATTGGAGTTCCTGCCGGAAAAGTGTATGCACCCGCATTAATACCATCTAAAGTAAATGATAAAGTTTTAGTAGCAAAGTTCCAATTCACAACAATATTATGATAGGCACCATCTTCAACATTTCCTAGATCCTTAGCAGTGGTTAACAAACCAGCACCACTCTGATTGTTAGCTACCCAAATCTGACCGTGGTCATTACCGATATCGCCAACCCCTGTACCGTTATCAAAAGTGTCAATCTCTAATACAATACCATTGGCAATTCCTTGTGCTCCGATTCCCATACCTACAATTCCTGTAGCATTAACTCCTAATGGAGAATTATGAAATACAGTTGCAATACCATCTGCACCAGCTGCATCTTTTGTCCCAAAATACGCACTATAAGAAATTGTGAAACTTTTCGCAAAATCTACTTTACCATAACTCCAAGCATTACCGCTTTGAGTACCTGCATCTGGAGTTAATCTTAATTCATTTGAACTGATTTGAGAAGTACTTCCGTTAAATTTAAAAATAGTACTAAACGAAGAATTTGGCGCAAATCCTTTTTCATCACAATCCAAAATCCCATCATTATCATCGTCAAGATCAATATTATCAGGTAAGCCATCAGCGTCCGTATCCAGACACTGAGTATTTAATAAACTACTTTGAGAATCTCCAATTCCTTGTCCAACATTACTACCTGTATCTGCAGCTCCTCCTGCATTTACAAGATTAGGAACACCATAATTGACTCCCGGAGTAGATCCAACACCGCCAGTTGTTGCTATATTGATACTTCCATTAGCATTCAGTTGACCTGGTAGCACATTCTCACTACCTTCAATAGCATCAAAACAACCATCATTATCAGAATCAAAATCCAGGGAGTTAGGAATACCATCACCATCTGTATCACAAATACTAACTGGCACCAAAACAATATTATCTATTCCAATATCATTACCATTTGTTCCGCTAGGCTGAAGATTCACAATTTCCAAAACAACACTAGTTGTTGAAGCAACAAAGTTAAGAGCCAACCTTCTCCACACATCATCATTAGCCATTCCGATTTGATCAGAATTTGCAGAAGCAAGAAGATTACCATTCGTATCTTTTATGGCAAGCTGAAGATTGGGGATATCTGCGGTACCGTTGGCCAGACCCGCCATATCAATTCTAAATCGGTATCTAGTTCCATTAGTAACAGCTAGTGTTCGTCTATAAATAGCTTGATTTAATAAATTAGGACCTACATTAATCATAAGATAACGGCCTGTTGTAGAACCTGCTGCGATGTTTGGATTTCCAGCATCTAAATTACCCGTAAGATCTGTTTTATTCCAAGTGTTGGTTTCATCAGTAGAATTAGTAACTGCATAAAAACCATCATTAATAGTTCCTGTAGCCGTGTATGTATGGTTTAGCACATAAGAATCACTCGTTCTAGAGCCCGTTCCAAAAGTTTCGGTTAAAACCGGCGTACCTTCTGTTGTACAAACATCTTCTACAGTATCCAAAATCCCATCATTATCATCATCCAAATCTTCTGAGTTACCAATACCGTCACCATCTGTATCCTCATCAACTAATACATTGACATTACATGCAGTTGAACTACCATTTAAATTAACCTGAAGCGTTCTTACACCAGCAGCTCCACCTCCATCATAAACTAAAGGAACCTGTATTGAGGTAGTACTTGTAGTAATATTAACTACTGATGAACTATTAAAATTAGCTCCTATAATATTAATAGTATAATTACCATCCGCATAAACATTACTAATAGGGATATTTAGAAATTTTTGTCCATTACTTGCTACATTTCTAACAAATGGCACGCTAGAAGATTGTGTTATTCCACCACAAGTAAACTGAAAAGGAACATAATATGGAACGGTTGCTAAATCTAAATTTTGATGATTACCTCCTGTATATGTTGCAGATAATATAGATGTTCCATCGTAGATATTAATCCTACGAACTTCAACAGTATTACTAGCGGTAACAGTTGCAATATATACATAACCTTGTAAATAAGCCATCCCCTGAATCCCTCTTGATGTAGGTAAATTTGCAAAACTCGCACTACCTGAGATAGGAGCCGAGATTGCCTTTTCAGCAACTCCCGTAGCAATAGAAATTTTGAAAAGATATCTTGCCGTACCACAATTCACAAACATGTAAATATTATTCTGATAATCAAAGAATGTATCGGTTCCAAACGTAGTTCCATTATTCCAGTCAGTATCTGTACTGGTAATAGGTATAGCAGTTCCGGATGGGTAGATAGGATAAATTGACTTTGTATTTGTCGCAAAACCATATACATTCCCAAAATATGGACCAGGAACGTTATTGGTTGCGATACCTCCAACTGCAACAGGTGCTGTGGCTCCTGCAATAGCTGTTGCATTTTTATAAAGAGCAGCACCTGCTGTATTATTAGATTCAATAAAAACTATAGTTGAAGGATTACCACCTGGCGCATCATAACCCACAGCAAGATTACTTGCATTAGCATTGGTTCCTCCTGGTATTGTTGGAGTTGTTACAACCGGTGTAGGTAAAGCTCCTCCGGCTAATGATGTTATATCATAAATTCGTCCGGTTGACGCCAATGATAAATAAAGTCTGTCTGCGGCGGCTTGAGAAAATAGCATTCCACTAGTCATAAGTAGAAATACTAATATATAAAATAGATTTAATTTTTTCATAAAAGATTATTATTAATAAATATATAATTTGCCTTGGAAAATTATTCCCAAAGAAAATGTCTAGTAAAAAAACTTATGATTAAATTAAATCCGGTGGTGGCCTTACAGAATAGCCAACTGGATTGGCTTTTAAGTTGTAATTACTATGAGTATAAAAATAATCCGCCGAATAAAGAAAATCTAATGAAACGGTTTTGGACTGCTCATTAGAAAGAACAATGCATTTAAAATATTGATAATCGTTATTTGGTGAAATAAAAGAAATATCTCCAGATCTCTTTCCTGTTAAGAAGCGACTACCATCAAGACCATTAGAAATCTTCAAAGTGATTTCTTTTTTTGGCAAATCAGGTAGTGATTTCGCCATTTTTTCTTCTTTAGAAACCAACAGTTTCTTTTTCGGATGAAGTTCTTCCGAGCTTTGCTTTGCAGGAGATTCGGTTGTAGAATTTTTAGCAATAAGTTTGATCTCATCGTCGTTAAGCTTAACGACTTTTGAGTATTGCTGTATGCTTTTGCTTTTAGATATCTGCTGGTTGAAGGATTCATCTTTGGAATAGATGACCGCGTCTCCAACCACTACAATTCCTGCAGGAGCAGACTCATTATGGCTTATTTCTTGAGCCGAAACAGAAAGAGAGCCTAATGAAAAAAAGAAGAATAAAAGAGAAAACTGCCACAATTTAAAATTTAAATTGGCATAATCTCTTGCTTGCACCGAGGTAGGCAATAAACTTTTTTTCACTTTGCAAAGGTAATAAAAATATAGGCTTATTATCAACAATAACAAAACTTAACATAAAAAAAAGCGACTAGGTGTAAACCTGTCGCTTCTATTATATTATTGAGTAATGATTACTTCAATTCTACTTCAGCACCAGCTTCTTCAAGTTGCTTTTTAAGCGCTTCTGCTTCATCTTTAGATACACCTTGCTTGATTGGAGCAGGAGCACCATCTACGATGTCTTTAGCTTCCTTAAGACCAGCACCAGTTAAATCTTTTACCAATTTAACGATAGCCAATTTAGAAGCACCTGCAGACTTAAGAATTACGTCGAATTCAGTCTTTTCTTCAGCAGCTTCACCTGCACCACCTGCAGCAACTACTACTGCAGCAGCAGCTGGCTCAATTCCGTACTCATCCTTAAGGATAGCAGCTAATTCGTTTACGTCTTTTACTGTTAAGTTTACTAGCGTTTCAGCTAAATTTTTTAAATCTGACATTGTTGTAATGTTTTTTTGTTGATTATTTATCTATTTTTTTGAGTGTAATTATTCAGCAGCTGGAGCTTCTCCTTCTGCAGCAGCTTCTGGAGTTTCAGTAGCTGGAGTTTCTTCTTCAGCAGGAGTTGCAACTTCTTCAGTCGCCGCTTCTCCAGAAGCTTCAGATTTGTTTTGAAGAGCAGAAACAACTCTTTGGATTGGAGACTGAAGCAATCCGATGATTTCACCGATCATTTCTTCTCTAGACTTGATGTTAGCCAAAGTCTCAAGATTATTGTCACCAACATAGAAAGTTTCCTGAACAAAGGCAGACTTAAGCGCTGGCTTTTCTTCTTTCTTTCTGAAGTCTTTGATTAATTTTGCCGGAGCATTAGCTGTTTCTGAAATAAGAACAGCAGAGTTACCTTTGAAAGTCTCGAACATCTCAGAGAAGTCAACACCGTCAATTTGCTCCATTGCTTTTTGCAAAAGTGTATTTTTTACCACTTTTACTTTGATATTATTTTTGAAAGCCTGTCTTCTGAAGTCAGAAGATTTTGCAGCGTTCAAACCATCTAGATCTGCTACGTAAACTACTTTTGCACCCTGAAGCAAATCTTTGATCTCTTGTATTGCTACAACTTTTTGGTCTTTTGTCATTGTCTTAGGATTTATAATTAGTTAACAGATTTTGTATCAATTGCAATACCCGGGCTCATTGTAGAAGACAAGTAGATACTTTTTACATAAACACCTTTTGCAGCAGTTGGTTTCAGCTTAAGCAATGTCTGGATCAATTCCTGAGCATTTTCTTTAAGTTTAGCAGCATCAAAAGATACTTTACCAATACCAGCATGTACAATACCGTATTTATCTACTTTGAAATCGATTTTACCAGACTTAACCTCAGCAACAGCTTTACCAATTTCCATAGTAACAGTTCCTGATTTTGGGTTAGGCATAAGACCTCTTGGTCCTAAAATTCTACCCAATGGTCCTAGTTTACCCATTACAGCCGGCATTGTAACGATAACGTCAACATCTGTCCAGCCTTCTTTTATTTTTTGTAAATATTCGTCAAGACCTACATAGTCAGCACCAGCTTCTTTAGCCTCAGCTTCTTTATCCGGTGTAACCAATGCCAAAACTTTCACATCTTTACCAGTACCATGAGGAAGAGATACAACACCTCTTACCATTTGGTTTGCTTTTCTTGGATCTACACCCAATCTAACAGCGATATCTACAGACGCATCAAATTTTGTAGTATTTACTTCTTTTACCAAAGCAGACGCTTCGTCAAGATTGTAAATTTTATTTTTTTCTACTTTGCTGAACGCTTCTTTTTGCTTCTTTGTTAATTTTGCCATTTCTCTAAGTTTTAAGCGTTAGTTGGTTTAGTTCCTGTTACTTTCAATCCCATAGATCTGGCAGTTCCTGCAACCATAGAAAGAGCAGAATCCAATGTAAAACAGTTAAGGTCTCCCATTTTATCTTCTGCAATTTTTTGCACCTGAGCCCAAGATACAGATCCTACTTTGTTTCTGTTTGGCTCTCCTGATCCACCTTTGATTTTAGCAGCATCCATCAATTGGATAGCAGCCGGAGGTGTTTTGATTACGAACTCGAAAGACTTATCTTCGTATACCGTAATTACTACTGGCAAAACCTGACCAGGCTTATCCTGAGTTCTACCATTAAATTGTTTACAAAACTCCATGATGTTCACACCTGCAGAACCCAAAGCTGGACCTACTGGTGGAGAAGGGTTGGCAGCGCCACCTTTCACCTGAAGTTTTACCATTTTAAAGACTTTTTTAGCCATTTTTTGTTTTTTAAATTTGAATAATCAATGAATTTGGAAGCATTTATTATTCAGTGGGTTACCCATTCTCACATTAGAAAACCCACTTTTCGGTCTGCAAAAGTATAAATAATTTTTGAATCTGCAAATCGATTTCGAAGAATTTTTCTTCATCCTTATAAAAAATAAGTGATTGTATCATAAGATGATACAATCACTCAAAAAAAATAAATTTGACTTAATAGTTGCCATTTTCCCATAACAGGAAATAATATAAACTCCGTCGCCATGTCAGCCATTGGTGGTACGTTTGTCTGCCAACTGATCTTAAAAGGGAAAAGTATCTCAGAAAGCTGTTACAGCACAGGCTATAATAATATATCTTATTTTAACAGGGCTTTTAAAAAGTACATTGGTAAGACGCCCACCGAATTCTATAATGAGCTGACAAAATAAAAAAGACCTAAAATTATTTTTAGGTCTTTGTATATTATAAAAAAAAGATTTTAAACCTTTTCTACCTGCATAAAGCTTAATTCCATCGGAGTTTTTCTACCAAAAATCAAAACAGAAACTTCGATTTTCTTTTTATCTTCAAGAATTTTCTCGACAGTACCGTTGAATCCGTTGAAAGGCCCGTCTATTACTTTTACGTTCTCCCCAACAACGAAAGGAATTTCAATATCCGTAGCAAATTCGGATAGTTCATCCATTCTGCCAAGCATCCTGTTAACCTCAGATTTTCTCATTGGAACAGGCTCTCCACCTTTTGTAAGACTCAAGAAAGAAATTACACCTGGTATATTTTTGATAACGTGAGGTACCTCACCTACAAGATCTGCCTCTACCATTAGATAACCTGGATAATAAGGTTTTTCTTTCGGTACTTTTTTCCCATTCCTAATCTGAATGACCTTTTCCATAGGAATAACTACCTGAGTTACGTACGACTCCATCCCTAATCTCTGGATTTCGTTCTCGATGTAGTTTTTCACTTTGTTTTCCTGTCCGCTAATAGCTTTCAGCACATACCATTTCGATTCGCTCATGAGGAAAGTAATTTTTGGTTAATTAAACAGATTAATAAAAGTCGCAATAAAATTCTTAATGGTTACACTGAATAAAGAATCTACGCCAAATGTAAACAAAGAAAGTATCACAGTAGCAACAGCCACAACAATAGTAGAAGATTGCAGATCTGGCCATTTTGGCCACTCTACCTTATCTTTAAACTCTGTATAAGAACCTTTTAAGAAATTAATTAATGAGCTCATATTTTAATTTTGCACGGGCACAAGGATTCGAACCCTGATCAACGGTTTTGGAGACCGGTATCCTACCATTGGACGATGCCCGTAGATTAAAAAGTTCCGCAAGTCTCCTTACGGAACTTTTTTATTTACTATAGAATTAGTCTATGATTTCAGTTACCTGACCAGCACCAACTGTTCTACCACCTTCTCTGATCGCAAATCTAAGACCTACGTTAAGAGCGATTGGTTGCAACAATTCTACTGTAATTGTCAAGTTATCACCAGGCATTACCATTTCTACACCTTCTGGCAAGAAGATCTCACCTGTTACGTCAGTTGTTCTTACGTAGAACTGAGGACGGTATTTGTTATGGAATGGTGTGTGACGACCACCTTCTTCTTTAGAAAGGATATAAACCTCAGCTTTGAATTTTTTGTGTGGTTTAACAGAATCTTTCTTAGCGATAACCATACCTCTCTTGATGTCAGTTTTTTCAATACCTCTCAACAATAGACCAACGTTATCACCAGCTTCACCTCTGTCTAGGATTTTTCTGAACATCTCAACCCCTGTAATAGTAGAAGTCAATTTTTCATCACCCATACCTACGATATCAACTGGATCACCAGTGTTGATAACACCAGACTCGATTCTACCAGTTGCTACAGTACCTCTACCTGTAATAGAGAATACATCTTCGATTGGCATCAAGAATGGTTTATCCTGATCTCTTACCGGCAATTCGATCCAGCTGTCAACAGCAGCCATCAATTCGTCGATTTTTTCAACCCATTTAGCATCTCCGTTAAGACCACCTAAAGCAGATCCTTGGATTACTGGAGAGTTATCACCATCATATTCGTAAGAAGAAAGAAGATCTCTAACTTCAAGTTCAACTAGTTCAAGAAGCTCAGCATCGTCAACCATGTCAACTTTGTTCATGAAAACAACGATTCTAGGTACGTTTACCTGACGGCAAAGTAGGATATGCTCTCTAGTTTGAGGCATTGGACCATCTGTAGCAGCAACTACAAGGATAGCACCATCCATCTGAGCAGCACCAGTTACCATGTTTTTTACGTAATCCGCGTGACCTGGACAGTCAACGTGAGCGTAGTGTCTGTTTTCTGTTTCGTATTCTACGTGAGCAGTGTTAATAGTAATACCTCTTTCTTTTTCTTCTGGAGCAGAGTCAATAGAAGAGAAGTCTTTCTTTTCAGCTAAACCTTTATCTGATAATACTTTTGTAATAGCAGCAGTCAAGGTAGTTTTACCATGGTCAACGTGACCAATAGTACCAATGTTTAAGTGTGGTTTGTTACGATTAAACGTTTCCTTTGCCATGATTTTAATATTTAATTTATTTAACTATTGTTTTTTTCGGTCTGCAAATATAATGATTTTTTAAATATCAAAAATTATTTTGAATAAAATTTAATAATATGATATTCAATTTAAAAAAAATCGCAGCAGCATAATATTTTCTACCAGACCGGAAACAAAAATCTTTGTTATATCTAATTGAAAATGATTTCCAAAAAAAATCCTGAATCTCTTCAGGATTTTCGTGAGCCAACTACGGGACTTGAACCCGTGACCTCTTCCTTACCAAGGAAGCACTCTACCGCTGAGCTAAGTCGGCCTAAAAAAAAATCACATTCCGGAAAGGTTTGTGATTCTTGAGCGGAAGACGGGGGTCGAACCCGCGACATTCAGCTTGGAAGGCTGACGCTCTACCAACTGAGCTACTTCCGCATTTTGTTTCCAAAAAGGTTGGTAAACGTGAGTGCAAACTTAAAATTATTTTTTTGAATTTGCAAATAAATATAAAAAGTGGGGAGAGCAGGATTCGAACCTACGTAGCCGAAGCAGCTGAGTTACAGTCAGCCCCATTTGACCGCTCTGGTATCTCCCCAGTATTTTTTATAATTGAGCCTCCAGAGGGATTCGAACCCACGACCCCGAGATTACAAATCACGTGCTCTGGCCAACTGAGCTATGGAGGCAAATAGATTTCAAAAGAACTTTCTTTTCTGCGCCGCGGTTACTTCCGTTTTGCGAGTGCAAATATGAGACACTTTTTTGAAACCTACAAATATTTTTTTAAAAAAATTTAAATATTTTTTCTAAGCTAATTCTTTTTTCTTGATTAGCAGTTTCTTAGCCGTTTCCACACAATCATCCAAACTTTCTTCAAAACTGGCACCTGTCTTTTTTACGACCAAATCATCGCCCGGAACTTTAACAATTAGCTCAGTAGTTTTGTTTTGCCTGTCGGATGTATTTTCTACTTTTAGTGACACTACAGATTCTACTATTTTATCATAAAATGTCTCCAGTTTATTTATTTTTTTTTCAATTCGTTCTTTTAACGGATCGTGTGGTGTAACACCAGCTGTCTGAATTGTAATCTTCATAACGTGTAATTTTATTGGTTAAACAATTTTAAATATGATGTAAAATCATTTCATATTATCGTTTTTTTTCTCTTGGGTGGGCATTTTTATAAGCCTCCTTTAACTTCTCTATATTAGCGCTGGTATAGACTTGCGTACTTGCCAGGCTAGCATGTCCCATCAATTTTTGTACCTTAGATATCTCAGCACCCTCATTCAGGATATGTGTTGCAAACGTATGCCTTAGGATATGCGGGCTCTTTTTTTGCTTAGAAGTCACCAGACTAAAGTACTTATTAACCACCAAATACACAAACTTTTCTCCGAGTTTTTTGCCCTTTTTATTGATAAAAAAGAATTTTTCTGAACCTTTCTCAGGATGCCTGATGCTCAGATATTGCCGGTAATCCTCTAAGAGCGAGTCCGAAAAAGGAACTACCCGCTCCTTATTGCCTTTCCCGACCACCATGATTTCTTTTTTTGAAAAATCAACGTTATCAAAAAGCATATTGCAAAGTTCCGCCTTTCTGATACCGGTTTGATACAGTGTCTCTATAATCAATTTTTCCAGAAGCGTGATAACACCCTTCTCCTCTACTTCGTCCTTCATTTTTTCCATCTCTTCTACAGAAAACGGAATCCGCTTTTCCGCATAAAACTTAAGCGAATCTATTGTTTCCATAGGAGAAACTTTGATCTCTCCTATCCTGAGCAGAAAAGAATAAAAACTGCGCAGCGAAGAGAGTTTTCTATTAATGCTTCTTTTGCTTAACCCGGCATTGCTGAGTTCTGCTATGAAGTTTCTTATCACTTTTTTATGCACGTGCACCACATCATGTGACGCTTCGGACTCCAGCACAAATGCCGAAAAATCAGAGAGGTCTTTTTTGTAGTTAATAATCGTGTAAGGCGAATATCTTTTTTCTACTTCTATATATTCTAAAAATCGTTCTATCATAGGTATATAAACAGAAAATCACCTCCAAATATAAGAATTCGGAAGTGATTTTGTATTATTTTAAGCGAAAAAGAACTTAAGCTTGTTCTTCTTTGCTCAGGTTTCTTTGCTTGTGAGCTGCTTTTAGTTTAGCCTGTCTCAACGTTACAGAAGGTTTGATAAATTGTTGTCTTGATCTAAGTTCTCTTACAACTCTTGTTTTATCAAATTTTCTTTTGTACTTTTTTAAAGCTCTGTCGATAGACTCTCCGTCTTTTACTGGAATTATTAACATATTTTACATCTCATTTTGAGTTGCAAAAATAAGAATATTTTATTAACCGACAAATTTTTATGGTTTTATTTTATTAAATAGTTAGAATTTACTTTATGTATAATTTAACGCAAAGATTTATAAAATTAGGTTTTGATGTTGACTTTTGATTTGGATGACAAAAATCCATAGCCCCGATAGGAACGGCATCCTTTTTTGTCATTGCGCTGAGAAATTTCTAAAGATTGCCTCACGTTGTTCGCAATGGTAAAAAAGATATAGTGGATAGCGGGATTAAGCTCCTAAAAATATCTGCAAATAAAAACTCCCGAATAAATCGGGAGTCGTATTATTTATGCTTTGATATACATCGCATTTCTAATCTCTTCTTTTACTTTTTCCAGTTTTGGGAACCATTCCGCAAACAATGCCGCAGAATATGGTGCCGGCGCATCTGGCGTTGTAATTCTTTTAACCGGCGCATCCAGATAGTCAAAAGCTTTCTGCTGAACCATATAAGTAATCTCCGATGCTACGGAGGCAAATGGCCAGGCCTCTTCTAAAATTACCAATCTGTTGGTTTTCTTTACAGATTCCAAAACAGTGTCATAATCCAAAGGACGTACTGTTCTTAGGTCTATAACTTCTACAGAGATACCTTCTTTCTCAAGATCTGCAGCAGCCTGAAGCGCTACCTTCATTATTTTACCAAAAGATACCAATGTTACATCTTTACCTTCTTTCTTGATATCTGCCTTGCCGATTGGGATATAATATTCCTCTTCAGGGATTTCCATTTTATCACCATACATCTGCTCAGACTCCATAAAAATTACAGGATCGTTATCCTGAATGGCTGTTTTCAAAAGCCCTTTTGCATCATAAGGATTAGAAGGCACAACTACTTTAAGACCTGGGCAGTTAGCATACCAGCTTTCGAAAGCCTGAGAGTGTGTTGCTCCCAACTGGCCTGCAGAGGCTGTCGGCCCACGGAAAACAATTGGGCAGTTCCATTGGCCACCACTCATCTGAAAGATTTTTGCCGCATTGTTGATAATCTGATCTATCGTAACCAAAGAAAAGTTGAAGGTCATATATTCTACGATAGGTCGGTTCCCATTCATCGCCGCACCAATAGCAATACCTGTGAAACCAAGTTCTGCGATAGGCGCATCAATAATTCTTTTTGGCCCAAATTCATCAAGCATTCCTTTGGAAGCTTTGTAAGCGCCGTTATATTCTGCAACCTCTTCTCCTACAAGAAAAATGGACTCATCCTTACGCATTTCTTCACTCATTGCCTGAGCAATTACTTCGCGAAATGTATGTTCTTTCATCTGCTGATATTTAATATTTTTGTTTGTACGATACAAATTTGATCATTTTGCACCGTGCCGTTATGAAATTTACGTTCTCTTATTTCGAAATACAAAAGTATTAATTTTTTTATTATCTGCATAACAAAAAAAGCTCCCAAAAAGGAGCTTTCAATTTATCAATATTCTTATTAATCAGCTTTCTGCCAAGTCTGCGTCCTGCCGATCAGCGAGATACCCATGTAACCTCTTACATTCAGTTTATCACCATCTTTGGTAATTGTGCATTTGTACGATTTGCCATTTTTGGGATCTGTAATGCTGCCTCCTGTAAACTCGTTACCGTCTTTTTTAAGCCCGCGGATGATTTCCATACCGAGAATTGGCTTGTTCTTGCGGTCATCTTTACAGGCTACACAGTTGGCATGCTCTGGTTTTATAAGCAATTGAGATACTTTGCCATAATACTTGCCATCAGATTTTTTCCAGATTTCTACAATAGATTTTGCTTTACCGGTCTCGTCATCGATCGTTTTCCATTTTCCTTCGATCTGGGCAAAAGAAAGAACGCCGATAAACAACATCGCAAAGCTTAATAATAATTTGTTCATTGTCTTTTATTTTAATTGTTTTGTTTTGATTAGCCTTTCTAGTTAACGTTAAATTAACATTGTTAAAAGTAAAAAAATATTTTAAACAAACAACTATTTTTTATTATCTAATGCATAAATCAAAGCTGTTACAAAGATTTATAAAGTTTAAACAGTGTGTTTACCGTAGTTTTTTGTTGATAACCCTATTCATGTAATCCTGATACCAACCCTTAGCTTTCAACATTCCCAGCTTTTGCTCGGCAGTTGGGCTTTTCCCCAACAGGTTTTTGGACAGCGCCAAATCTGTTTTATCATAGATCCCCGCAATGTCTTTCCCATTAAACGTATAGATGTAGTTCCCGATAATCATCTGTTCATTAATAGAATCAGAATTGACGATGATATAATTTTCATTTTTATCAGATACCAGGCTTCTGCCCCAACTGCGGATTTTTTTATTATATCCGATAAGGTCCGCCAATGTTGGATAAATATCAATCTGCTGAGCAAACCTGTCATCTACACCATGGAGATTGAATTTTGGATTTGGCGAAAAGAATAATATAGGTATTGCAAAATGGTTCATCGCCTTATGATATTCCGGGTAATAGGTTTGATTGGTATGGTCTGCAGTCACTACAAAAATGGTATTCTGATACCAGGGTTGTTTGCTGGCTGTTTCAAAAAACTTCTTAAGAGCATAATCTGTGTATTGGATTGGCTCATGAATCTGCAAAGGCCCTTTCCTGAATTTTCCCTGATATTTTTCCGGTATCTTAAACGGGTCGTGAGAAGATGCTGAAAACAAAGTGGACATAAATGGCTGCTTTTTGCCTATATTTTTCGCATAATACTGGAAAAACGGTTCATCCCAAATCGCCCAGATGCCATCAAAATCCTTATCGTTGTTATACTCGTTTTTACCGTAATAATGCTGAAATCCCAGGATGTTACCAAAACCCTGAAACCCCATCGATCCGTTAGGCGCCCCATGATAAAAGCTGGTATCATAACCCATCTCATTGCAAACCGAAACAATCGACTGTATTTTTTGGTTAGAATATGGTGAGCTTGTAAATGCATCGGTTAAACTTGGGATACCGGCAAGTACCGAGCTCATGGCATGGATGGATTGCCTGCCGTTGGCATAAGCATTGGTGAAAATCAAACTCTTGGTGGCCAGGCTGTCAAAAAACGGCGTGTAAGAGACAAAATCTTTAATTTTTGTATTCCTGTTAAATGCGCCGGAGTATTCTTTACCAAAACTTTCTATGATAAAAATAACGATGTTGGGTTTGGGTTCCACCTCGCGTTCGTAAGTTTTATAAGGTGCAATTTCTTTTTCTATAAACTTGTCATCCACAAAATGGACAAGCTTAAAATTATTGGTATTAATAGTCCTGAAAAACGAAAAAACACTGTTAAGAACCAGATTAGCCTGCAGCGGATTACTGACATGCTTATTGGCATCCACCAGATTAATTGGCCTGGTGGAATGTTTAAAATCCCCCCTGATACCACCGACTACCAATGTGGCAATAATAGACAAGTTGGCAATAGAAGACATAAAATAAACCAAAGGCTGATCCGGCTTCTGCTCCTTCACATTCACTCTTTTGTAAAGGAAAATCCAGAGTGCTATACTAATGATAAAACAAATTGGGATCATTGGATTTTGAAGGACCGCATTCCAAAAAACTTTGCCGAGGTTGTCCTCATGTTTCCCAACTTCCAAAGCCGCGGAGGTTAACCTGGCCTGGCTAAATCTGTAATAGATCATATCCCCGAAATTGAACGCGTACGTAATACCATTGGTTATAAAATACCAATAAAAAAGGAATTTCTGATAACCTTTCCGCGAATTGATCATAATAGGAATGATGCTCAACAGGATAAAAACAGCATTCACGTAAAGAATAGCCGTGGTATCAAATGCAGTCCCATAATAAGAGAGCTTAAAATAGTCAGACACACTGTCCACCTTAATCAGGTCCCGGTTAAAAACCCAAAACAGAAACCGTGCAACCTGATAAAACAAAAACGCTAAAAAAAGCCTGTAAATAAGAGCCAAAAGCTCCTGCAGTCTCAAATCCTTCATTGGACAAAATTACGAAAAGTTGGATGTCAAAAATCAGAAGCGATCAATTTTTATGGCACACCACAAAACTTAGCCGCACAAACTTTAGGCTTCAGGCAAAAAAACTTATTTTTGCGGAATGAATTTTATCAAAAATAATCTTGCCAACGCACTCACCCTGGGGAATCTTTTTTCAGGATGTATCGGTATCATTTATCTTATTTCAGGAAATTATCAGGTGACAGCCACATGCATACTCATTTCCCTGATCCTTGATTTTTTTGATGGTTTTGTGGCAAGGGCGCTTAAGTCCAATTCTAATCTTGGCGTGCAGCTGGACTCTCTGGCAGACATGGTCAGTTTTGGGTTTTTGCCAGGTGTGGCGATGATGAAAATCCTGGAACCTTTTGGCAATCATTTTTTCGGAATCGATCTTCCGTTTGAAATCAAATATTTTGGATTTCTGATTACACTTTTTTCTTGTCTCAGATTAGCCATTTTCAATCTGGATGAGGAACAAAAGTATTATTTCAAAGGCCTTAACACGCCGAGCAATACGGTTTTGATTTTTGGGATCTACTTTGTACTGATGCAGAGAAATTACTTTACAAGCGCATTTTTTGAAACTTCGGAAAGCACAATTTCACTGAATCTTCTGTTCTGGATGATGATCACAATCTTAAGTTCGTGGCTGCTGATAGCACCGGTCAGGATGATTGCGATGAAATTCAAATCAAAACAATTAAAAGACAATTATCCAAAACTGGCATTGCTGATCGGCGGTATACTGATTTTGTTAATTTTTAAAACAACCGGGATCCCGTTAATTATTATCTACTATATTTTAATTTCATTAATCTTCCAAAAACAACTTAAATAGTCAGAAGACAGATATTGGAAATCGGAAGATTTCGATTCGAAAAAAATAAAAAACATATTATTAAAAACAATCGGGCATCGGTTTTCTGACATCCGACAAAATAAAATCAACTTAAAAAAAATGAACCTTAAACTCCATAAACCACTTTGCGTCTTTGATCTGGAAACCACCGGAACCAACATTGGGAAAGACCGCATTGTAGAAATCTGTATTCTAAAAGTGTTTCCTGATGCCTCACGCGAAAGCAAAACGTGGATTGTGAATCCGGAAATGCCCATCCCAAAATCCTCCAGCCTCATTCATGGCATTTATGATAAAGATGTTGTAAACGCTCCTACTTTCCGGGAAATCGCACCGAAGGTGATGGAGATGATCAAAGATTCCGATCTGGGAGGCTTTAACTCCAACCGGTTTGATATTCCGGTTTTGGCAGAGGAAATGCTGCGCGCTGATATCGATTTTGACCTGAGCAAACACCGTTTTGTGGATGCGCAAAATATATTTTTCAAAAAAGAACCGCGTAATCTGGGTGCGGCTTATCAGTTCTATTGCGGCAAAACGTTGGAAAATGCCCATTCTGCGGAAGCCGACGTGATGGCAACATTCGAAGTACTGGATGCCCAGGTCGGCCGCTACGAAGATGTCCCGAATGAGATATCTGACCTTAGCGAATTCTCCTCTCAAAACAAATTTGCAGACCTGGCAGGAATGATTCACTATAACGAAAATGTAGAAGAGATTTTTGCTTTTGGTAAATACAAAGGCCAAAAAGTAATAGAAGTTTTCCGAAAAGATCTCGGCTACTATGGCTGGCTGCAGGGAGCGGACTTCCCGTTGTATACCAAAAAAGTGTTTACAAAAATCCAATTGAAATCCAGGTTTTAGCAAGAGTCTTTATGAATAAAATGCTATTAACAATCGTACTGTTGATTATTTCCAACATCTTTATGACTTTTGCATGGTACGGACATCTCAAATTTAAACAGATGGAATGGGGGCATAACCTGGGGCTAATTGCAGTCATATTCATTAGCTGGGGCATTGCATTTTTCGAATACTGTTTTCAGGTGCCGGCCAATAGGATTGGATTTAAGGATGATGGAGGCCCTTTTAATTTATGGCAGTTAAAGGTCTTGCAGGAAGTCATTACACTTACTGTTTTTACGATCTTTACAATTATATTTTTCAAAGAAGAAAGTTTTAGAATGAACCATCTCATTGGTTTTATATTCCTGATACTTGCCGTTTATTTTATTTTTAAAAAATAACACTTATACCTCATCATTATGAAAATTATCTGCATAGGAAGAAACTACAGCGAACACGCCAAAGAATTGGGAAACGAGATCCCTACCGATCCGGTTATCTTTATAAAACCGGACACTTCGGTTCTTAAAAAAGGTTCAGACTTCTATATTCCCGAATTCTCTGATGACATCCAATACGAACTGGAAGTTGTTATCAAAATCTCAAAGGGCGGAAAATATATCCAGAAAGAAAATGCCGCAAAACATTACAATGAGATTGGCCTGGGCATCGATTTTACGGCCCGAGACCTCCAGACCAAGCTGAAGACCAAAGGTCTGCCTTGGGAGCTTGCCAAAGGATTTGACGGTTCGGCTGTTGTATCTGATTTTGTATCCAAAGATCATTATGACCTGCAACATCTTAATTTTACTTTGACCAAGAATAATGAGGAGGTACAAAATGGCAATACAAAAGATATGATTTTCGATTTTGATACGATTATTGCCTTTGCATCGCAATATTTTACCCTCAGGGTTGGCGATCTTATCTTTACAGGAACTCCAAAAGGTGTTGGTAAAGTATCCGAAAATGATATTCTGGAAGCTTATCTGGAGAATCAAAAACTTTTTACGCTCAAGATACAATAACACAGCGGCAGCAAAGAAAAAAAAAGGAAATCTGACAGTTGTCAGTTTATCTAAATTCAGCTATAAAATGGCTGAATTTTTGTTATATTGCTATAAAATTTTACCGCTATGAAAAAAATTGTTTTACCTGTAGATTTCTCCGAAAGTACCACCACACTCCTTGACCATGCTGTGGATTTTGCCAAAACCGTCAATGCTGAGATTACGCTCATCCATATTGCTGCATCCGATATTGGTTTCGTGATTGGCGACATGGGTTTCCAGTATTTCCCGGAAGTTGAAGAAAACGAAATCAAGTACGAATTGAAGGAGCTTAAAAGACTGGAAGATGAAGTAAAGGCGAAGGGCGTAGCGTGTACACATATCCTAAAACAGGGCGTACCGGGAGATACAATCCTTGAATATGCTAATGAAATCAATGCTGATTATATCGTTTTGGGCTCTCATGGCAGAAGCGGCATGTATGATGTTTTTATAGGTAGCCTTACCAAAGAACTTACCAAAAAATCAACGATACCTGTTCTGGTAATACCATGCCAGGAAAAGTAAGCTTGCACAGAAAAGCAAAAAGCCCACAATGTTTATTATGGGCTTTTTTATGTATAATCAATTTATTTAACCTTCGTTTTTGTAGATCTTAGGATCATAATAAGGGAACTTACCTTCTGTAGGAGAATAGTAATCTTTGTCTTTTTGGGCTCCAAGCGTTACTACCAAAGTGTAGCACCAGTAGCAGAAAAAACCACTTGCAACAAGGAACAGAACCCAGTTTAGCACATTACCAAAAAGGTCGTAAAAACCAAAAGACCACTTGAAAACTTTGCTTAAGAATAACCAGAAAGATGTCATCTTTTTCTCTTTTTTAAATTAACTTTGTACAAAAGTATAAAAAATGTTTCGATTACTTTCTAAAGAAAGCAATATTTTTTCGGTTCCGGTTTATATCTGTTTTTTATTCCTCATCTTTTTATCTCTTAACCTGCTGGATCTTAAGAACATAGACTACATCTCCACAGGAATTACCTTTATCGGCGTGAGCCTGGGATACTTTTTATTTAACAAAATTGCGCTTAACCATTTCTCGCATCTTCCGCTTTTTCTTTATACCGTTTTGGTAGCCTGTTTTTATCCTGGAGATCTGGATCTCGGTTTGGCATTTACATTTCTCACCAGTACCATAATCCTGTTGATCCTTACCAGCCAGAATGATTACCTCAGGAAGAGTTCCTTTATGCTTGTGGGATCTCTTCTGGCATTTAATTTTTTGGTATTCCCTGCAAGTTGGCCAATGGCTGTTTTTGTAATTTTTCACATCATAGGCACCTCTGCAAGGATTGGGCTGAATATATTCCGGCTACTATATGGCGCAGTGCTGATTGTCATCAGTTATTTTGGAGTCATGTATCTTATCCACTACACGAGCTGGGACCGGTCTTATCTCCCTTTTTACGGAAAATTTACAATGCTGGATTCTTACTATCCACTGTACATTCTGATTCCGATTGCTATGATGTTGGTATATGCCATCTCAGATCATTTTAAACATTATAACGAGAAGAGCCCCATCAGCAGATACAAATACACATTTATCCTTGTTTTTTCCGTAGCACAATTGCTGACTATTATCTTTTACATGGGAACGCATTACGAATATCTTTTGCTGCTCGCTTTGCCTGTAAGTATTATCCTCAGCAGGATGTTACGCTTCCTTCCCAAGTACTGGATGCAGGAATTAGGACTTTGGATCATTGTATTTACGCTTGTCATCTTTAAATTAGTTAATTTTGTAAAAATTTAAAAATTAGATGAAGAATGATTCAGATCGATGATAAACTGATTTCAGAAGATATTTTTGCAGAGAGTTTTGTCTGTAACCTTACCAAATGCAAAGGTGTTTGCTGCGTAGATGGTGACACAGGTGCGCCTCTGGATAAAGACGAATTACCAATGCTGGAAGAGATTTTCCCTAAAATTAAATCGTACCTGAGGCCCGAAGGTGTAAAAGCAATCGAGGAACAAGGTACCTGGATCATTGATGATTATGATGGTGGCTACGTGACTACTTTGGTAAACAACAGCGAGTGTGCTTATGTAATTTTTGACGAAAAAGGAACAACCAAATGTGGGATAGAAAAAGCTTACGAAGATGGTGCTGTAGACTGGAAAAAACCAATCTCCTGCCACCTCTACCCAATCCGGGTAACAGAGTACCGCACATTTTCTGCCCTTAATTACCATGAATGGGACATTTGCAGCGATGCCTGTACCCTGGGAGCTGAACTGAAGGTTAGGATTTTCCAGTTTCTCAAGGAACCGCTCATCAGAAAATACGGCGAAGACTTCTACAACACACTTTGTGAAGCTGCTGAAGAATGGGAAAAAGAGTATAACTCCTGATAACAAAAAAAGAATCCATATTTGGATTCTTTTTTTAATTTAAATATAGATCAACTGTCAGTTATTTGAACTCATCGTCTGAGATAGGCTGATTGACCTTGATATCATAATTCTTAACCTGAATCTGCTGACCGGCAGCATCAATTGTCATTTCTTCCACAAACTGGATCCCGTCTACTGATACATATTTGTTGATTGTCATTGTGCCTTTATCACCTTCTGTCTTAGAGAGCAATCCGGTTTTTGCATCAAAATAATACTTGGTATCATCAGATGACAATACGGTAAAATCCTTACCATCTACCTGCTTTTTTTCTACCGTTTTTATTTTTGAGGCATTCATCCCAAGTGCATCCATCAGTTTAGCATCTTTTAGCTTAGCAACCTGATCTGCAGGGAAATCAACTTTCTGTCCCATTTGGCTGGCATAACCCTTTTCACCGTCAAAAACCTGAAACATCTCCTGCCCCATCATTGTTTGAGAAGACTTGAATTTGTTATCTTTTTTGAGTGTTTTACCTTCCATATCCATACCCATTACGCTGATGGTATTTTTCATAGAAAGTGTTTTTACAGATTCCAGTTTTTGTTTCCCGCCCAATGCCGTCACATAATTATCAATGACCTGCTGTGCTGTCTGTGCAGAAAAAGTTGCCGCTGTTACTACTGAAAAAGCAACTGTAAGAATAAGTTTTTTCATTTTATTTATTTTCTGTTTTTCAAAAAGTATTATTAATCCGCCTATAACATATTAGTAATACTAATTAAAGTTTTGTTACAAAATCACAAGACCAATGTATGGTTTGCCTGTTGACGATTAATCTTTCTTTTTAAGGTCTGCCTTTACATCCTGATAGGTTTCACCTACCGCTTTTGCTCCCTTTTTTGCTGTTTTACCAGTCCATTTTGCACCATCTTTCACACCTTCTGCAGTTGCTTTGGCACCTTTTTCAGCTTTATCGCCCGTCCATTCGGCACCATCTTTTACTTTTTCGCCGGTCCATTGAGCACCTTTTTTAACACCTTTGCCTGTCGCTTTGGCTCCTTTCTTTACGGTTTTCCCTACCGCTTTGGTGTCTTTTTTAACTTCCTGTTTTACTGTTTGAGCATTAGCTGCGATAGCTGTCAATACTATTGCTAGTGATAATAATCCTTTTTTCATGGCTATTTGATTTTAATTAAAGTTGATTGATACAAATTGTATCAGTAAAAATACTATTTATTGATAACAAATGTACCAAAAGAAATCAAGAGAAACGTTTTTTATAGAAAAATATCTACTTTATCATACTCCACCCAAAAGAGCGCTAGCTTATAAAACTGAATTTACAGAACTAAATCTTTTAATTGGTGAAGGAAAGTAATAATTTTGCAAAACTTATGGCCAAAGCAGCACGGGTTCCCAGGAAAAAAATTCATCAGAGAAGAAAAACAGTCTATTTCAAAAAAAGATGGATTCTGCTGATTATTCTTTGCCTCTCATTATTAGGGACCGGATTTTATCTGAAACAAAAAATCAGTTATTATTTTGCCTATTATCTGGGGCAACATTTTCACCATAAAAAGCTGAGCAACACCGAAGCCGAAGAACAAAGGATTGATAAAATCATTGGCTTATATGCCAACCAAACCTTCGGGTTTGATATTTCCCATTATCAGAGAAAAGAAGACATCCAGTGGGACAGCATCAGTATTGGGAACAAGACCATCCCGCTTGAGTTTGTGGTCCTGCGGGCCAGTATGGGAAACCGCAAACTGGACAAAAACTTTGATCATTTTTGGGAAACTGCGAAAAAACATAACCTTATCCGCGGCGCTTATCATTTTTACCGTCCGGATGAGGATCCTGTGATGCAGGCCAACTCGTTCCTTTCTGTTGCAAAACTCGAGTCCGGCGATCTGCCGCCCATCCTTGACATCGAGAGAATCCCGAGAAAAAAATCAAAAGAACAACTGGTCTCTGACCTCAAGGTCTGGATCAAAATAATGGAAGATACTTACGGCAAAAAACCGATTGTCTATACCTATTATCATTATTACAAAGATTTTCTAAAAGACGATTTTGCCGATTATCCGCTCTGGCTGGCCAATTACAATGATGTCCCTGCGCCATCGCCTGATGACGAGTGGCAGTTTTGGCAATTCTCAGAAAACGGTATTGCCTATGGCATCAATTCTAAGGTAGATCTGGATGTCTACAACGGCCAGCTCTGGTCTCTGAAGCTGATGACGTTACCATAATCTACTTTTTAACTCTCACATCAATATTGATAGCCGGTGCCGCCATACCAATTTTTTCCCATGGCCCGTAAAAAGATCTGTAAAATCCGGCGCGGAACAATGCACCACTCAACGCCACTTTTCCGTCTGCCTGACCGATAAACTGGATCCCCACATAGAATTTACCTTCTGCCCAAATATTTTCTTTGCTGACATCCAGAGAAAAAGTAGAATCCTCCAATTGGTCTTTATTAATAGTCGTGATGATGTCATGATCCAGAATCAGGTTGCCTGGTTTACCATCAACATCATCATACACTGTATACCGTACTTTGATTGGCTTTGTAGACTCAAACCGGGAAAAATTGATATTAATTTTATTGATTTTGAGCCTTTTTCCGGAACTGAAGGCCACAGCAGTCTCTTCAACAACGGCATTCCCCTTCTCCATATTAGGTGTAAACATCATGGATTTTGACTTGCTGTTCACACCCATATTTTTCTCCTTGTAATTCTTTGGTGTAATAACGACTTCCTGGATATTAGTAACTTTCTCATCCAAAATGATATCATGAGGATTCTGCATTATAAAATCTTGTACCGTACTGCGAAACTGTTTGTATCCCGGTACTGCCACAATCAGCTCTTTATCTTTGGAAACCTTATCCAGCTGCAGCTCAAATCGGCCCTTTTCGTCGGCCTGCACTCCAAACGAGGCGTTTACAATACCAATTTTTGCATAAGGAATCGCTTTACCATCATCTTTTGAAAGTACGGTACCAGAAACCACTTGCGACTGAGCGAGTATACATCGCATACACACAAAAAATAGAAAATACTTCTTCATAGCTTATAAAATCATTTCTTTCTTAGTCGTAAAAAAACAGGACTTGTGACAGGGCGGAACATATTTTTGAAGTCGCACAACAGTTTTTCGTACTTTCGCACCTCAATTATCATCCATTAATATCATTTATCCCTAATGAATTACGTCTCAGCAGAAAATCTTACCAAATCTTACGGCATCAAAGTCCTCTTTGAAAATATCAGCTTCCACATCAACGAAGGTGATAAGATTGCCATTGTTGCCAAGAACGGCAGCGGCAAATCTACATTGCTGAAAATACTGATGGGAAAAGAGATTGCCGACAGTGGAAATGTAATGATTAATAAGGATATCCAGGTTGTTTTATTTGATCAGGAGATTGATTTTGATCCCCAACTTTCTATTGAAGAATTTATGATGACACTGAATTCTCCACCGATTATAGCGCTTAAAAAATACCATCAGTCATTGCTTTCTAACAACCCGGATGAGATGGAAAAGGCCATTGCCGAAATGGAAATCCAGAAAGCCTGGGATCTGGAAAACGAGATGAAGCAAATCCTTTCTCAGCTAAAAATCACCGATCTGGACCTAAAAATGGGAACACTTTCCGGCGGGCAGATAAAGCGGGTAGCACTTGCCAAACTTCTGACAGAAACAAGAGCGCAGCATCGCCATACTCTTCTGATTATGGATGAGCCCACCAACCACCTGGATGTGGAAATGGTAGAATGGCTGGAAAACTACCTAAGCAAAGCGAAAATCACCTTGCTTCTGGTAACACACGACCGCTATTTTCTGGATTCGGTTTGTGATATTATTTGGGAGATGGAAGATAAAAACCTGTATTTCCACAATGGTTCTTACGCCACCTACCTCGAAAATAAAATGATCCGGGAAGATAATCTGAACTCGACAATTGATAAAGCACAAAACCTTTACAGAAAGGAACTGGAATGGATGCGCCGCCAACCCAAGGCGAGGACAACAAAATCCAAATCTCGGATTGATGCCTTCTACGATACCGAAAAAGTCGCGAAAACCGATACCAGAAAAGATTCTCTGGAATTGGATTTTGAAATGAAACGTTTGGGAAATAAAATCCTTGAACTGAAAGACATCAACAAACGATTCGGGAATAATGTGCTTCTAAAAGATTTCTCTTACTCTTTTCAACGTGGCGAAAAAGTGGGAATCGTCGGGAAAAACGGGGCAGGAAAATCTACTTTACTTAATATTATCCAAGGTTTTGAGCCAAAAGATTCGGGAGAAATTGAAACTGGTGAAACAATAAAATTCGGATATTTTGCTCAGAAAGGGCTTCAATATAAAGAAGACGAGAGAGTCATTGATTTCATCAAGGAGATTGGCGAAAATTTCCCTTTAGCCAATGGAAAAACCATCTCAGCATCGCAGTTTTTGAGGTTATTCTTGTTTGATGACCAGTCACAATACTCCCCAATCTCCAAACTTTCCGGAGGAGAAAAACGGCGTCTGCATCTCATGTATGTTCTTTATCAAAATCCCAATTTTTTGATTTTTGATGAGCCAACAAATGACCTGGATTTGCCAACACTCACGGTTTTGGAGAATTTTCTTCAGAATTTCCAAGGAAGTTTGATTATCGTTTCGCACGACCGATATTTTATGGATAGAATTGTGGACCACGTTCTGGCTTTTGAAGGCGAGGGAAGAATCAGAGATTTTGTAGGTAATTTTTCTGAATATAGAGACGCTAATAAGAATCAAGAGCAAAGAACAAAGAATCAAGATGCTGTAGCGACTCCGATTGCAGAAAAAGAAGAAAAACCGACCACCAACAGCCAACCAATAGCAACTAAGAAAAAATTGTCCTTCAAAGAGCAGCGCGAACTGGAAACGATAGAAAAAGAAATACCAGAGCTAGAAGAAAAACGTAAAAAAATTCTTGATGAACTGAATAATGAGAGTGAATATGAGAAAATATTAAAATTATCCTCCGAATTAGAGCTACTTTCCGGAAAACTTGAGGAGCACGAATTGCGTTGGCTAGAACTTCAAGAAAAACTTAACTGATAAAAATCAGATTATAACAAAACCTTAACAAACAACAATTTAACCACTAATCAATAGGTTTATTTAGAATTATTTAAAATAATATTTGGAAAAATTAACAGTATCCATATATTTGCATTGTTTTTAATCATTCTAAATAAAACTATGAAAAGAAAAGCCGTTGCACTAGGACTTATTTCCCTATCCACTTTTGGTTACGCTCAGGAAAAAAAAGCAGATTCTCTAGATGTGAGAACTATAGAGGATGTCAAACTTCATAAAGCAGGTAATCCAAACCGTGCAAAAATTTTCACTACAAAGTCTAATTTGGACGTAATGGAAAATCCTCAGGCTACTGCAATTGTCACACACGAAATCATAGAACAGCAACAAGCTCAGCAGCTTTCTGATGTGGTCAGAAATGTCAATGGAATGTATATTACTTCTGCAAGAGGTGGATCCCAAGACAGTTTTGGAGCTAGAGGTTACGCATTTGGTGCTGAAAATATCTACAAAAATGGCGCCCGAGTAAATAGTGGTATTTTTCCTGAAGTTTCCGGAATGGAACGTGTAGAAATACTAAAAGGCGGTGCAGCTATTCTCTACGGCAATGTAGCACCTGGAGGTATTATGAATATGATTACTAAAAAGCCAATTTTCAACCAAGGTGGAAGTGTTACTGTAAGTACAGGAAGCTGGGATAATTATAAAACGACTTTGGATTTCTATGATGCCTTGTCCAAAAGCTCTGCTTTCCGCGTGAATGGTGCTTTTGAAGACAAAGCGAGTTTCCGAGACAAGGTGACTTCTCAGAAATATTACTTTAATCCAAGTTTTCTTTTTAATATATCGGACAAAACGCAATTAATAGTTGAGGGCGATTATCTTAAAAATGATTTCACACCGGATTTTGGAGTTGGTACATTAGTTTTGGATACCAAGACTTCAAGATCGGTCATCAATGATTTGATTGACATCCGTAAAAATCCGGCTTCTGATTTTCAATATCAGGATACACAGATGGCGACGAGCACGGTTACTCTAAATCATGAGATCAACAATAACTGGAACTTGAATGTTGTTGGGTCTTATCAGAATTATACTAAAGATTTTTTTGGAAATGAGAGAATGCAGTGGTATCTGCAAAGCAATGGTTCCTATCTTTGGAACAGAAGCATGACAAGAACTTATAACGAACAGAATTACGGCTCTGTTCAGGTTAATCTGAATGGCGAATTCAGTACCGGAAAAGTAAAACATAAACTACTTTTTGGTGCCGATGCAGATTATCTTCAGTCGGACAATTATACTTATTATTTTCAAAAGCAAGATGGCAGTTGGGCTGAATCTTCTTTGGTTTACGGAACCAATGGAAATAATACCAATGGGAATATCAGCCTTACTGATGAAAATTCCTGGAGCAGCGGTTACAAACCAGACACTTCAAAAAAAGATCTGACAAGAACACCTACAAGACGAGTTGGCGTTTACATTCAGGATTTAATTTCTGTAACTGAAAAATTAAAAGTTCTGGCTGGTATCAGATGGTCTTATCTGGAAAATATGACACCGTTAAAAACAACCTATGCATTCGGTACAAAATCTTATAAAAAAGAAGACATTGCCGGAGACATGAGTAAAAATGCATTTTCTCCTCGATTAGGATTGGTCTATCAATGGACGGATAGCTTTATGACGTTTGCCAGCTATACCAATTCTTTCATTCCAAATACTGGAATTGACATTAATGATAAATCTTTGGATCCATCTATTGTAGATCAGTGGGAATTAGGATTCAAAAAAAATCTGTTTTCCAACACTTTAGCATTTAATGCTACTGCATATCAGATTGATAATAGCAACCTTGCACAAATGGCAGCATTCAATGCGTCGGGACAAGTAAATACCAATACCAATGTAAAAGAATTAACCGGTAAAACAAGAAGCCGAGGTGTAGAATTAGATATTACAGGTAATCCTTTATCCAATCTTTCAATTATCGCCGGATATTCTTATAATCATATGACTTATCTTGATACTCCGAATACGGACGGAAGTTTTATAGAAGGTGAAAGAATTGTACGAACACCACTTAACACTGCCAATGCATCAGTATTTTATACATTTGACAGATATGTAAAAGGATTGAAAATCGGAGCCACTGCATTCTACACCGGCAGCAGATATGGTGGTTGGAATAATTTAAAAGATGCAAACGGCAATCAGAAAACGGACAGAATGATTCCGCTGACAGATTTTACTCAGGTTGATTTCAGTATCGCTTATCAGTACAAAAAATTCCTTCTTCAGGGAAAATTAGGCAACGCATTCAATGTATTGAATTACACAGTACACGAGAATTATTCCGTGAACCCGATAATGCCAAGAAACGTTTATGTGACATTGACGTACAAACTGTAAAAAAATATCAAATCAAATTTCTAAAAATAAAAGTGGAGTCATACATTTGTCTCCACTTTTCATATTAATAAAAAACAATAATACAATGGATAAAATCAGGAATACAAAAACTTTTATGAGAATCACGCACCGTTATCTCGGTTATTTCCTCGCAGGGATTATGGCAGTCTATGCAATCAGCGGCGTACTTTTGGTTTACCGTGATACTGATTTTCTTAAAAAAGAGAAAAACTACGAAAAGACATTCGAGCCCAATCTGGATGAGAAAAAGCTGGGTAAAGAAATTAAAATCAAAGGTTTTGAGGTTGATAAAACCAAAGGCGATGTAATGTATTTCAAACAAGGGACTTATAATATAAAAACTGGTGAAGCAAAATATAAGAAAAAGGAATTGCCTTTTGTCCTGGATAAAATGACTAAGCTTCATAAATCTCAATCCAAAGACACGCTTTCTCCACTCAATACTTTTTTTGGAATATCATTATTTTTCTTTGTGCTATCAAGTTTTTGGATGTTTCCTCCGAAGTCGAAAATCTTCAAAAGAGGGATGATTTTCACGATTATTGGGATTGTGATTGCTTTGCTTTTGACGTTTATCTAATATGAAATTCAATTCTTTAAGACCGATTCTTTGGACCGACCAATTTGAAGAAACGATAGAATTCTATACAGACATTCTCGGTTTTGAACTTGGAGAAAAGAATGAAGATTGGGGTTGGGCTTCCGTTTCTCGAGATAATGTTGAACTAATGTTTGCAAAACCCAACCAACATACAGTTTTCATCAAACCTAATTTTACAGGAAGTTTTTACATCAATGTTCAGAATGTTGATGAAATTTGGGAAAGCTTAAAATCAGACGTTAAAATTTGCTACGAATTGGAAACTTTTGAATGGGGAATGCGCGAGTTCGCCATTTATGACAACAATGGTTTTATCTTACAGTTTGGGCAGGAAATTTAGATTAAATGAAATGTCTTCAAAAGAACATTCAAACTCCAAATAATTACCATCAGTCCAACTCCGATAAACATTGCTTTCAAAGGTAATTTACCGGCTAATTTCGCTGCAATTGGCGCTGCAAAAACACCTCCTAAAATCAAGGCTGCTATCAACTGCCAATGACTGATTCCGATAACCGAAAAGAATGTCAATGCACTTGCGAATGTTACGAAAAACTCGGTTAAGCTGACTGTTCCGATGATATAACGGGGTGTTTTTCCTTTTGAAATTAAAGTTGAAGTTACCAAAGGTCCCCAACCGCCACCGCCGAAAGAATCTAAGAAACCACCTGCTCCGGCTAACCAGCCTACTCTTTTCGTCTTCTTACGTTTTTTATTTTTCTTGAATGCATTAAAGAGAATCCTTACCCCAAGAATGAATGTATAAGTCGCCAAAATCGGTTTAATAATTCCTGCATATTTTTCTCCAAAATATGATAGCAACAAAGCTCCAACAACGGCTCCAATCACACCTGGAATTAATATATTCTTGAATAATTTTTTATTAATATTCCCGAATTTGTAATGACTGAAACCCGAAGCGCCACTCGAAAACATCTCAGCCGTATGAATACTACTACTGATTGCAGGTAATGGAATCCCAATATATAAAAGCGCGGCTGTACAAGTCACACCGTAACCCATTCCCAAAGCGCCATCAATCAATTGTGCTAGAAAACCGACCAAGAATAACCAGAAAAATCGTTCGTCCGTATTATGATTCAGATATTGATAAGCGACTTCTAAATCGTTGAATCCGATGTAAAAAGATAGAATATTTCCTATTAATAAAATTACAAAAGCAAAGAAAAAAATACTTGCTATTCTTCGCCATTTCTTTTCACCATTAATAAAGAAAAGATTTTTCCTGTCTTGATTATCATTATTCCCACGAAAGAAAAAATCATTATCAGAAGGAAGACTAGGCGCAAAATATAGATTCTTTCTTTCCTTAATTTTATTAATTATCAATTGGTCTTGGGCAGAATCCTCTGTCGCCACAATGAACAAATCCGCAATCTCCAAATAGGAATCATCAAAATCTTCATTGATAATTTTGACCGATGTATTTTCCAGTAACAGGTTTTTGATATCATCAGACAGTCTCTTTGCGAGAACGCTGATATTAGCATCCGGAATATTCTGCATAATATCATTAAGCTGTTCCGAAGCTAATTTTCCACCGCCGATAATCAAAATTTTGTTAGTCGATGCATTGATGAAAACCGGAAGTGAAATTTTTGATGTCAAATTTTTAATTTTTAAATAGACTTCGACAAGCTCAACCTGACAATGTTACAATTACTGAATCAATCCTGCACCAACTGTTACAAAACTTGTCTCATCAATAAAGATAATTCCGCCATTGGAAGCCAAATCTTTGTAAGAATCGTAAGCTAAAGGTTTTGCAGTTTTGAGTTTTAGTTTTACGATTTCGTTGAGTGAAACTTGCTCCACTTCTTGTTTTTCCAAAGTATTGACATCCAATTTATATTCGATGTCTTTTACGATTCCTTTGACTTGAGTTGTGTTATTTTGAATCAGATATTTTGAACCAGATTTCAAAGGTTTATCGCCCATCCAGCAAACGAGAACTTCCAGCTCCTGTTCAATTTTTGGCAGGTCATCAGATTTTACAATCAAATCTCCACGGCTGATATCTACATCATTTTCCAAATGCAAAACCACACTTTGAGGCGCAAATGCTTCTTCAACTTGTTTTTGAGCGACTTCTATTACAGAAATCTTACTTTCAGTTCCGGAAGGTAAAATCGTCACCGAATCTCCAACTTTATAAATTCCGCTGGTGATTTTTCCTGCATATCCACGATAATCGTGAAGTTCTTCTGTCTGAGGACGAATTACGTATTGAACAGGAAATCTGGCTTTATCGAGATTGATTGTATTTTCCAGCTCAACAGTTTCCAAATAATCGAGTAAAGTTTTCCCTTCGTACCAATTCAGGTTTTCGGATTGGTCAACGATATTGTCTCCATTTAAAGCTGAGATTGGAATATAAACGACATTATTCAAAGACAGCTGTTCTGCCATTTTGGAATAGTCGCTTTTGATATTATTGAAAATCTCTTCCGAATACCCAACTAAGTCCAACTTATTAATCGCCACAACAACATTCGGAATGTTAAGCAAAGATGCAATGATTGAATGTCTTTTGGTCTGTTCTATGATTCCGTTTCTGGCATCAATCAGAATAATGATTAAAGCAGCGTTACTGGCTCCGGTAATCATATTTCGGGTATATTGAACGTGACCCGGCGCATCTGCGATGATGAATTTACGTTTTGGTGTTGAGAAATATTTGTAAGCCACATCAATTGTAATTCCTTGTTCACGTTCGGCTCTCAAACCGTCTGTCAGTAATGCCAAATCAATAGTTCCGTCATTTTTGAATTTGCTGGCGCGTTCAACAGCTTCCAATTGGTCTATCAGAATGTTTTTGCTATCGTATAATAATCTGCCTATCAGTGTACTTTTTCCGTCATCTACACTTCCTGCAGTTATAAATCTTAATATGTCCATTATTGTAATGGTTAATTGTTAATGTTGATTGGTTATCATCTAACCATAGAATTGCTCAATAGCCCTGATGGTAGCGGCATCCTTTTGCTTTTTTTTCATATATGAAAAAGCAAAAGATATAGCGGACAGCAGGTTCTCGGCTCCTAAAAATATCCGGCTTTCTTTCTGTCTTCCATTGCGGCTTCCGAAGTTCTGTCGTCTATTCTGGTTTCGCCTCGTTCGCTGGTTTTTGTGGTGATAATTTCTGCAATCACTTGTTCCAGATTATCTGCCTCGGACAAAACTGCGGCGGTGCAAGTCATATCCCCAACCGTTCTGTAACGTACTTTTTCCGTGGTTACAATGTCGCCTTCCTCCAGATTCACAAACTCGTTCATTGCGATAAATTGATTATCGAGATTCAGAACTTCTCTCTCGTGAGAAAAATAGATTGAAGGCAGTTGAATATTTTCTTTCAAGATATAATTCCAAACATCCAACTCTGTCCAGTTACTAATTGGAAATGCTCTCACCTGTTCTCCTTTATGGATTTTCCCATTGTAAGTATTCCAAAGTTCGGGACGCTGAAGTTTCGGGTCCCATTGTCCAAAATCATCGCGAACAGAGAAAATTCTTTCTTTTGCTCTGGCTTTTTCCTCATCTCGTCTTCCGCCACCAATACAGCAATCGAATTCGAATTCTTCGACCGTGTCCAATAATGTGAAAGTCTGCAATGCATTTCTACTTGGCAATTTTCCTTTTGGTTCGGTCAGGCCTTTTTCTTTGATGGTATCTTCAACTTTTCTTACAATTAGTTTTTCTCCGATTTGTTCAGCCAACTGGTCACGAAATTCCAGAACTTCGGGAAAATTATGGCCAGTGTCGATATGAACTAACGGAAACGGAAATTTACCCGGACGAAAAGCTTTGAGTGCCAAATGCACCAGTGTAATGCTGTCTTTTCCACCACTAAAAAGCAAAGCCGGCCGCTCAAACTGACCCGCAACTTCCCTGAAAATATGAATGGCTTCGGATTCTAACTGCTCCAGATAATCCAAATGATATTTTGACATTTTAATCTTAATTAATTGTTATTTATGTACGTGAAGCCCGCATTCTTTTTTACTGGCATCTTCCCACCACCAGCGGCCTGCACGAAAATCCTCACCCGGTTGCACAGCCCGTGTACAAGGTGCACAACCAATACTGACGAAACCTCTATCGTGCAAAATATTGTAAGGAATATTATTTTTTCTGATGTAATCTCTCACCTGCTCGGTCGTCCAGAAAAGGATTGGATGGTATTTGATAATTTGGTTGGATTCATCCCATTCCAACTGAGTAAGGTTTTCCCTTGCCACAGAATGTTCCGCACGCAAACCTGTAATCCAAATCTTATTACCCTTCAGCGCTCTTTTCAATGGATGTACCTTCCTAATATCACAACAAGTTTTTCTGTTTTCGACGGATGTATAAAAGGAATCCGGCCCTTTTTCCTGAATGAATGGTTCCAATTCCGCAGGGTCTGGGTAATAGGCCCTGATAGGGAGTTTATACTTGGATTTCGTCAAATTCCAGGTGTTGTAGGTATCTTCGAACAAACGGCCTGTATCTAAGGTAAAGATTTTGATCCCAGAATTTTTTACATAATCAGTAATCACCTGATCTTCGAAACTGAAACTTGTTGAGAAGCAAACTTCATCGGGAAAAGTCTGTATAAGAATCTCCAGAACTTCCTCGATAGATTTGTTTTCTATATGATTGCTCTGTAGTTTTTGAAATGTTTCTTTTAATTTGTTCTCCATCACTCAATGTAATCCAAGACAAATTTAGCGATTCATTGATATCTGACCAAATTAGTATAATTTAAATTTAACTAATTATCATTATAAAATCTTTTGACATCAATTTCCGGATCGAGTTCTCCATCTTTTTCTAAATAATCGAAGAGCACTTTGGAAAAATAACTACCGTTATAAACGCCTCTGGCACCCAATCCATTGAAAATAAATAAATTTTTATATTGCCTGTGACTGCCAAGAATTGGCCTTCTGTCGGCTACCGTAGCTCGGAAAGCAGTTTTCACCTCCTGCAATACAAAATGACCCTTATAAATCTCCTGAAGACCGGAACGGAGCTCATCTACAGAATCGCTGTTAATATCGGAAGATTTATCGAAACGGTCATAGGTGCCACCATAATAGTAATCAGTGCCTGCGAGATCAAAAAGAAAATGTTTTTTCTTAATCGTAAACGGATCTACTTCCCCGGCCAGTTTTATTCGTAAACAATGCCCCTTGTTGGGCTGAACGGGAATTGTATTAAAAAACGGATTGTCATTGGAAGCGATACCTTCACAAAAAATAATCTTTGAAAAAAATAAATTTTTATATTGGTTATTTATCAGATCAATACTCTGATAGTCCAATTTTTCTTCAACCATATAATGATGCTCACGAAGGTAGTTAAGCATATCTGTAAAAAAACGGCCAACATTTATCCGGCAAGAATGATTCACCAATCCAGCACCATTAGCATTCTCAACACATCCCAGTTTAATAAAATCAGGATTTAAATAATCCTTCAGATCTTCATTTTGTGATCGCTTGAGCCACTGTTTCTTTTCTTCATCATTATGAAAAATCCTGACAACATTCTCTCTGACTAAATAATTTGTACCTGTATAGCTTTGGATCTCCGAAAAAACCTCATGAAGATAGGTGACCTGCTCTTTAGACTTCCAAAAGGTGTTAAACCTCTTTAGAATCACCGGATTACACACACCTGCAGAAATTTGAGATGCTGATTCGATGCCATCGTAAAAAATCTTAAATGTTTTATTTTCTTTAATTAGCTGATGCGCCATAAAAACGCCAGCATAGCCAGCGCCTGCGATAATATACTCTACTGTTTCCATAAACAAAAAACCTGAGTAAAGATACTCAGGTTTTTTTATTTGGGCTATGAGAAATATTAGTAATTCCACATATCATTTTCCATTTGTAGAATTTGTGCCTTGATTCTGTCACTTTCTTCTAATTGTCCTTCTGCATCATTAGGGATATATTCATCGATAACGCCGCTTCCACCTCTTCCCATTCCGTTATCGGTTTTGTAGATAACAGAAGAAAATCTACGGGCATTAAGGACATCATCAAAAGTAATATCAGAGGTTGAATTCTTAGCATTAAAGATATAATTACTTGATAAAACCTGTCTTGCATCTGGATAATAGATCCAGAAAAGATCGATAAGATCACTACTCTGATTCATAGACGCAGGATCTACCGGCTGTCCTGATTCTGCCAGAGCCTGCATCTGAGATGCCTTAAGCGCTGCAGCGTTAGGATCTTCACCCATAGCGGCAATTCCTAGCAATCTGTAACGCAATTGAGCATCTCTTTTATCTATATACCACATTCCCATTAATTTGATTGCTTTTACCTTTTCAGAATTAGTAACAATCTTATCTACGTTAACAGCGATATCATTTTGGTTGATTTTGTACCAAACACCATCCAGTTTCACAAGAACTGCCCCCGGATCAACCGATGGTGCAGCACTTTTATTAACTGTTTTTTTGTTTTTACCTTTTCCGGTTGTTACAGTTTCTTCACCACCTGATGGTGCTCCTGACCCACTATAACCCATAACATCTTCCAGACGGGAACCATACTTCGCAAAAAGTGAATTAACTGGCTCATTACCTGTCCCTTTTAGACTTTTGAAATAAGGCAAAAGTTTATTAGCCTGAGCATCTTCCAGTCTGTTTTGGTTCAGAACTTCGGAAAAATAATCAGAAACCTGCACAGACGAAGTCGATGCGGAAATACCTTCCGGGGTAAGTCTGGTTGTGAAATCATCCCCAGAGTAAACTTCTGAAATCTTACCTGTATTTACGGCATCCAAAAGTACTTGGTAAAGGGATTTGTTCTGAGCAACAAGACCATCATTGTTATGATAAAAAGGCTGATTGATCTTATCATTCATATCAATAATCTCCCACACAACCATACTTCTTAGTATGTCTTTATCCTCGATAAATCCATATTTAAGAGGTGAAATACTGTCTTTTTTAACCTCTCTCTCTTCTCTGTAAGTCTGCGGCGACTTAGAATTGAGAATGCTGTTTTGAGCAAAAGTTAATGTTGAAGAAAGACAAATTAAGGTATATAAAATCTTTTTCATATTATCTGTAGAATGTAAATCAATCTAAATATTTAAACGTAATTAAAGCACATTTATTACAACATTGCCAATATTAGGAAGTACCACACCGCTTAAACCACTAGCAGAAGCCTGGATATCAAACACTGTGACAACATCACCACTTCTAAGACCTTTGATCAAAGATTCAGCCGGTCTCAAAGAGTTACCGTTAACCGATAAAACAGCCTTACCAGGAACTTTGACTTTGAAGCTTACCACATTGAAGCTTACAGGGAAATCAAAATCCTTAAGTGTTGCAGTTACCGTTTGGTTTGCAATAGAAGACAATGGCATTGGTACATAACTGGATCCTCTAATCTCACCTTTTGGTGGAGGAATATTTTTAATTCTAAAATCAAACGCCTGAGAAATTACTTTTCCACTTGGTGATTTTCCTGAGATTGTTAATTTCACAGTGCTTCCACCACCCGGCGTTACCATCCACTTACCTTTGCTACCACTTACAGATCCACTGGAAGCAGATAGTGTAGTCGCAGCCAAATCGGCACCAAGAATAGATCCTGAAATTGGATTCGCCAAGCCACGGTATAAAACGTTCATTTTATCAGCTGATAACAATGCACCACTTTGTTCTTTAAGCGCCTCAGCCCCTGACACAACTGTCAACGTATGTGCATAAGGCAATTTTACAACTTTGCCGTTTTTATCAGTGAATGAAATCTCACCACCAAATTTCTGCTCGCCTGGAGTACTTGTATTAGGTGTAATAATCCCCTGTCCGTTAACAACGTTAGCACCAGTAATGCTAAGCCCCGGGACCGAGCTTGCAAAAGTACCGATAGCAACTTTGATCTGTGCAGGCTCACCTTTCATTACTGAACTTGGACCTGAAACCAAAGCTTCGTAAGCATCAAATTTGATATCTGCATCTACTTTCTCCTGAAGCATAGAAGTTATAGCATCTGACTGTAAATTTCTGGCTTCTGACTGGATTACCTCCAAATTAGATAGTGCAGCAACCAACGGCTGGTTATAAAATTTATACTGAACCCAACCTTTAGAAGCTCTTTTGTCACCTTTTGGAAAATTAGACAAAAGTGTTTTTTGCGCTCTTGTAGCTACATCCTTCAACTGCGGATTAGAGCCAAAAGAAGAAACAATGAAGGTTCTTAATGCATCAATCTTTGCCTGTAGATCTGTTGCAGTTTTAGATGGATTCTTCTCATCACCATCATTGAAAAAGTTAGAAGTTGCAGGCTCTGTATTGTTAAGAGCTGTAAAACTCTCTTCCACAGGCAAGCTGGAATTATATTCCGCTTCTGTACTCATTTTGGTTTTGATATCCTCTATATAATTAACCAAATCATTGGTTTTACCTTCCAGATTTCTGTATTGGTCCAAAAGTGGCCCATAAGTTTCCGGAGAAGAAGCAGCTTTAGCTTCTAATGTCTTTTTGAAGATCTTATCGTTTTTATCCTGAACTGTAAGTCTTGTATCAGTCAAAGACTGATTGGTATCTTTATATGATCTGATGATTTCCTGGTCGATTTGCATTGCTAACATCGCAATGAAAACCAGATACATCAGGTTGATCATCTTCTGACGTGGTGTCTGTTTTCCTCCTGCCATTTTAATAAAATAAATTTAAATTATACAATAAATTAAAATGATAGTGATTAAGACTTCATTGCACTAAGCATACCACCATAAACTCTGTTTAGATTGTTAAGATTAGATGTTAAACCTTGCAATTCTTCATTAAATTTTTCTGACTGAGCTGCAGACTTCTGAATATCTTCAACATATTTTTTGCTGAATTCAGATTGTTTCTGACCATGCTCCAACTGCAATGCATAAAGTGCATTCATACTTTCTAAATGCGATGCAGCGAGATTCATCTGCTCATTATATTTATGTGTGGAAGCGGAAACATCCACAGTTTGGTTGATTTGATCTACAGAAGCAGAAAACTTATCAATCCCACCTCTTAATCTTTCAAAAAGGCTAACGTCTAATTTGGCATCCGCCAACATTTTATCTAATTTATCAGAAAGGGATAATTCAAGTTCTTTGTTTTCTACCACTTTGTTAACCACTTTTCTTGGCTGTCTTTCAGCAGTCTCGTCCAATAATTCCGGATAAACATTTTCCCATGCATAATGCTCCTCACTTGCGGGTGGATCGAATGCAAAAAATAAGAAAATTAAGGCTTCAGTAATCAAACCAGCCGCCAATGCTACGTTACCGGTGATAGGTCCAACATGCCAGTGTGTCATTTTAAATAAAGCTCCCAAGATTACAATAGCAGCACCAAACGAATAGATAAAATTTGTGATCGATTCTTTATTTTTAAACATTTTTTTGAATTTTAGTTAGTAATAGTTAGGTAATTTTAAATAAGTTATTTAGTTTTTCTGGCAAATTTCCCCGCACCAGCCGGTATATCCTGGATGGTTCTGAATCCGATATAACTTCTGGCCGAATCTTTTCTCTCCCAGTCTCTGTATCCGGTCATCAATAGATAACCAACATCTTTCCAGGATCCGCCACGAACCGTTTTCTTAACCTCACGGTAAGCCTGATTTGACAGATAAGGGTTTAGAGTTGATGAGAACTCGTACGTGGAGTTATTGTAAGGAGATTCTGTCCATTCTGCAACGTTTCCGGCCATATCATATAAGCCATAACCGTTTTTAGGGAATTTTTTAACAGGTGCTGTATAAGTGTAGTTCCCTTTTTTCTCATCTTCAATATATGTTCCTCTTTTCGGCTTGAAGTTTGCCAGATAACATCCTCTGTCATCCAGCAAATAAGGACCACCCCAAGGATAAGTTGCATTCTGGATACCTCCTTTTGCCGCATATTCCCACTCTGCTTCTGTAGGAAGACGGAATCTCATGGCTTTTTGTTTTTTCTTCTTAAGACTGTTATTATAGTCGGTCTTCATTTTAGTTTTGAAATCACAAAAAGCTCTTGCCTGATCCCAGGTAACTCCAACTACAGGATATTCCTTATAGGCGTTGTGCCAGAAATACTGATCAAAAAGTGGCTCGTTATAAGCGTAATTAAAGTCTTTAATCCATACTGTAGTATCGGGATATACAGCAATACTTTCTTTCTTCAGATAATTAGCTCCTCTGTTTTTATCTTTAACCGCCGAGAGAACATCTTCCCACTGGTAATTATATTTAATTTTTGACCAGTCAATGATTCTTTCGTTATTAATTCTTTTATCAGCCGGCAAATACATCGACTCAAGAACTTCTGCATATTTTTCATCAGGATAGGCAGATGTATTGTAGTGGATTGGCACTTTCCAGTCTAGTTTTTTTGACTCGTCATAACCATCTCTACCTCCCTGAGATTCGAGAAATTTCTGGTAAGGCGTTGCTTCTTCGCCTGTTTTCTTAGATGCGTAAGTATAATCACCTATAGATCCGCCATTACCGCCTTCTTCACCACCGCCTTCTCCGGCAGCTTCTGCCAAAAGACCTCTGGCTATAGAATCTCTTACAGCATTAATGAATAGCCTGTACTCAGCATTAGTGATCTCAGTTTCATCCATGAAGAAGGAAGATACTGTAACTGTTTTTGGCATAGCTTTTTCCGGAGTGCTTGCAAAATCCTGGTCTGCCATCCCCATTACAAAAGATCCTCCGGGTATTGGAACCATTCCGTAAGGTCTTTCTGCAACAAATGATTTCGCAGATCCACGTGGTATAAGTTCCCCTTTAAGACCAGGCTTACCGGAACTACCTTTGCTACCCTTAGAACAAGAAATAACAACTGACGCCGATAAAAATATAAGTAATATCCTTTTCATCTATTTAAAGAAATTAAGCGGTAAATATATAATTTTTTTTATGACTAATTATCAATTTTTAATGTAAAACGTAATTTGTTAAAGAATATTTCATAGTATCAGAAATTATTCTACAGTTACGGATTTTGCAAGGTTTCTTGGCTGATCTACGTTAGCTCCACGGTCAACTGCAATGTAATAGGCCAATAGCTGCAACGGTATAGATGCCAAAATTGGAGAAAAACACTCAGCCGTTTCTGGGATTTCTATAATATAATCTGCCATAGCGGCCACCTGCGTATCGCCTTTGTTAACGATAGCTATTACTTTTCCTTTTCTGGCTTTGATTTCCTGAACGTTGCTTACAATTTTATCATAATGCCCAATTTTAGGCGCAATGATAACGATTGGCATATTTTCATCAATTAAAGCAATAGGGCCATGCTTCATCTCTGCAGCCGGATAACCTTCTGCATGGATATAAGAAATTTCTTTTAATTTTAAAGCTCCTTCTAATGCCGCAGGGAAATTGTAGCCTCTTCCCAGGTAAAGAAAGTTATTGGCGTCTACAAATTTTGCTGCGATCTCTTTTACCGTTTTATCTACAGAATTAAGAACTTCTTCTACTTTTTTTGGAATAGCATCCAGCTCTGTAATAAGGCGCATAAATTCTGCTTTGCCTAAGTTACCGTTGTGATGACCAATTTTGATAGCAATCAAAGAGAGTATAGTTAACTGTGCAGTAAATGCCTTTGTTGATGCTACACCAATTTCGGGGCCCGCATGCGTGTAGGAACCCGCATCAGTAAATCTTGCAATTGAGGAGTCAACTACGTTGCAGATACCATATACAAATGCCCCTTTTTCTTTAGCCAGCTTGATGGCAGCCATCGTATCAGCAGTTTCACCAGATTGGGAAATTGCAATTACAATATCTTTGGAACTTACTATAGGGTTTCTGTATCTAAATTCTGATGCATATTCTACCTCCACTGGAATGCGTGCAAATTCTTCAATCAAATATTCTCCGATAAGACCGGCATGCCAGGAAGTTCCACAGGCTATAATGATAATTCTTTCTGCATTGGTTAACCGCTCAAGATGGTCCCAGATTCCGGCCATTTTTATAATACCTTCATCCACAAGTAATCTTCCACGCATGGTGTCAAGAATAGATTTGGGCTGCTCAAAAATTTCTTTGAGCATAAAATGTTCAAATCCGCCCTTTTCAATCTGTTCAAGATTAAATCTCAGTTCCTGAACAACAGGCTCTATCCTTGTATTTTCTTTGATCGTTCTGATATCGATGCCATCAGTCAAAGATATGGTAGCCATGTGCCCTTCCTCCAGATAAACCGCTTCCTTGGTAAATTCTACAAATGGTGAAGCGTCAGAGGCTACAAAATATTCATTATCTCCAATGCCAATAGCTAAAGGTGAACCTAATCTCGCAACAATAATCTGCCCGGGAAAATCTTCGTGAAGAACAGAAACGGCGTAAGCACCGTACACTTCATTCAAGGCAAACCTTACAGCATCCGCAAAAGTTAAAGATGGTTCTTTATCCATAAAATACTGGATTAGGTTTACCAATACCTCTGTATCTGTCTCGGACTTAAAGCTGTAATCTTTATTAATCAACATTGTTTTGATGGTGTCATAATTTTCTATGATACCATTATGTACAATTGCAATTTTTCCGTTATTAGAAACATGAGGGTGAGAATTATTATCACTTGGGACGCCGTGGGTTGCCCATCTTGTATGGCCCATCCCCAGCCTGGATGTATTATGTAGTTCCTTGGAGATTGCAACCAGATTATCTACTTTGCCCTTGGTTTTTTTTATCTCAAATTCGCCGTCTGCTTTTTCCAGAATCACACCGGCACTGTCGTAACCTCTGTACTCTAAGCGGCGAAGACCATTGATTACAACATCATATGCATCACGAAAACCTGTATATCCAACAATTCCACACATACCTAGTTATTTATTTTTTTTTTGTATATATTAATAATAATTGAGCACCCTTGTAGGTTTTGACATCTACTTCTTCACCAAATTTACTGGTGTCGGTCATTCCCTGTAAGACAACTCTGTAAGGATTATAAGCTCTGGTATTGTATTTTTGGCCTAACAATGCACCTGTACTGCTGCTTCTAAGATATGAGCCTACATTAATAATCAAATCATGAGAAGCATAATTATGCTCAACTATATTTTTTATCGTTGCCGTAACACCTACGTCGTAAGTAGCATCTACAGTTGAGAGATTGGCCGTTTTGATCAGGCTGTATCCTGCAGAAGCCAGTGTCGTCATATCCGGAAGAAATCTTACTGTATCTTTTATACTTTCCTGAACGAGTAAACTGGATGGTTTCTGGTATTTGTTATCCCAGGAAGCATCATTATAAAGGCGAATCTTGGCAGAAACAATAGCAATCTTATCATTCTTATATAACGTTCTTAGTGCATCAATAGTACTCGCTGGGATTTTTATACCGATACCACTGCCTCCCATACCTTGCAGATATAGTTTATTGGCATAATTATTAGGAGTAACCGGATTATTAATATTATTGATATTAACCGCACTGTTCATCGCAGAAGTATATGCTCCGGGACGGCTGTAACTAATCTGGCTAAGATGTACATTAGAAGAACCAAGACTAAGATCTGTGGTTTGGCTGGTTCTGGTCACAGTACCATCGGTAGCTGTTACATCATTTTTATAATAGATTGTAAGTGCAGCATTGTTAGGTGCCATAGAAAATAGGTAACCGTCGTTTTCTTCCACAGAAATACTGATTCCTCTAAAATACCTGATGAATGATGCAGCATCCTTAAGAACCTGATTGCCTTGTTTGGCAATAATTTTATTTTGGAAAAAGTCTTTATCCAGGTTGATCCTCAACGAAGTAGAAATCTCCGGAATCAGGTCGCTGTTATCGGAATCTTTGGTGATTTTTACTGAATTGACAGTTCCGTTAAACGCTTTGCTGCCTAAAAGTGTACCTTCGGCTACAGCTTTGTTGGAGAAAAGTGAATCTGATACACCTCCCAAAAAGTCTGTTACCTCCTTTACCTTAATAGTAAGTGGCGCTTTTTGTCCGCCTATTTTAGCTTTCCCATATTTGCTTACCGGATAAGTGGTAACTACTTTTTTAGCAGCCACATTACCATCCGGATAGATATAATCCTCATTTGTACTAGTGGTGACAGAATCTGTTGCCGATTCATATTTTGGTTTAAGCGTAAGTACTACAGAATCTACCACAGCATTTTTACCAAAATCCGGGTCATATTTATTTAATCGAAGCTGAGTAATATAAGAAACTTTTTGCCCGCCAAAAACCGGCTCACTGAAAGCACCAATCCTGACACTGTCCAGCTTAGAACCGTCTGCGCGAATGACATCATTATTATCCACATTATAAGCGATAAGGCTAAAGGCTTTATCATAGCCATCAGCACCATTTGCTCCCACCAACTGAGAACCCAAATCGTCTAACTCCCCCTCACAAGAATTTAACATAATTATTCCCATTAATAATAATGGGAGCAATTTTATTAATTGTTTAAATTTTATCATTATTTTTTGAAACAGATTTGTTAATATACTTTTGCAATAGAATCTGCATTTAGATAGTCTGATTTCTCAACCTCTGCATTGCTGTATGCTTCCTCTAATTTATCATCTAAGAATTCGTTACCTTTTACGATCATATCTACATAACGCATACTTTCGTTCACAAAACTTAAAAAACTTGGTTTATCTAACGATGCCATGTCAGAAATATTATCAAAGGCCAATATTTCTTTGGTATTTTCTTTCAAGGCAGTGTCGTCTTCATTATAAACAGAAAGCACAAGTTTGGTATCTTTAAAATAAGTATCGTCTTTGTAATACGTCTTAAGATAAATAGGGATAAGAGAAGCCATCCACCCGTTGAGATGAATAACATCCGGCACCCAGTTTAACTTTTTAATAGTTTCTATAACACCTCTGGCGAAGAACACAGCTCGTTCATTATTATCTTCGAAAGGAGCACCTTCGTCATCAAAATAATATTGTTTTCTTTTAAAATACTCCTCGTTATCGATAAAGTATACCTGAAGCCGTTCGCCAGGCAAAGAAGCCACTTTTATAATTAATGGTTGGTCTAAGTCATTGATAATGATGTTCATCCCAGATAACCTGATAACCTCATGCAGCTGGAATTTTCTCTCACTGATTTGACCAAATCTAGGCATAAAAACCCTGACATCGTTACCCTCGCCATGCATCTTGAGCGCCATTTTGTGAACCAGACTCCCCATATTTGTATCCTCCTGATAAGGGTACATCTCTGTTGTAACGTATAAAATCTTTTGATTAGCCATAAAATTTTCTTTAACAGAAGTATAAAAACTTCATTTTGCAAAATTACAAAAAATTAAATCAAAACATTTATTTTAGTTAACATTAATACTCTTTAACAAAATATAACCATCAATATAATTAAGTCAACCCGGCTCTGGTTTTTCTATTTAAAATTAATTTTAAAAAAATTCCTCCAAATAAGAAAACAGCAAAAAACTAAAACAACTACCTTTGACATTCAAAAAAAATCAACAATCTAATGCAAGTTTTTTACGACAGAGCGTCTTTTTCCCAGTATATCAACCATCTGAAAGAGAATCACAAAACAATAGGCTTTGCGCCAACCATGGGTGCTTTGCATAACGGCCACCTTTCTTTGTACCAGGTAGCCAGACAACAGAACAACATTGTTATATCGTCAATATTTGTTAATCCTACCCAGTTCAACAATCCCGAAGATCTGGAAAAATACCCGAGAACTATAGATGCTGATATTAAAATCCTGGATTCATCTACATTTGTAGACGCTGTTTACATCCCAAGAGTTGAAGACATCTATCCCAACGGTATGGTAAGTAAGCATTATAACTTTGGAGGAATAGAAAACGAAATGGAGGGCGCTGCAAGACCCGGCCATTTTGACGGAGTTGGAACGGTTGTAGAGGCGCTTTTCCTACAGGTGAGACCAGACAACGCTTATTTTGGTGAAAAAGATTTTCAGCAATTGAAAATTATTGAAAAACTGGTTATGCTTTCCGGATTGGACATCAAGATCCATGGTGTTAAGATCCACCGGCAGGATAACGGCCTTGCGATGAGCTCTAGAAATATGAGGCTCTCTGCTGATGAAAGAGAAGCTTCTACTATTATATACAAAACATTAAAAAATGTTAACGACTGGTTCCGGGTCTTATCTATCCCTGAAATCAAAAAAAGAGTTGAAGATATTTTCAGCAACAATGGTATGCAACTGGAGTATTTCCTGATTGCTGATGAAGACACTCTTAAAGAGGTGAACTTTTTCTCAGAAGATAAAAATTACCGCGCCTTTATCGTAGTACATGTAGGAAGTGTAAGATTAATAGACAATATGCATCTAGGATAAAAAAGAAGCTTCTTTTACAAGAAGCTTCTACACCAAATCACAAAATATTAATATGAAAAAAATTTACTTGCGTAAATTGTGACCTGGCTGGGATTCGAACCCAGGACCCATACATTAAAAGTGTATTGCTCTACCAGCTGAGCTACCAGGTCGGTCTTTTTTTATTATTGATAAACCATCAATGATAATTGATTATCAATCATCATTTACAGTTTCTGTGCCTGCGACTGGACTCGAACCAGCACATCCTTAGGAAACCACCCCCTCAAGATGGCGTGTCTACCAATTTCACCACACAGGCGAAAAAAAACCCGCGCTTTACGGATTTTTTATTGTGACCTGGCTGGGATTCGAACCCAGGACCCATACATTAAAAGTGTATTGCTCTACCAGCTGAGCTACCAGGTCGGCCACTTCTTAACTTTGCAACAGATTGTTGTTCCGTTTTGAGTGGTGCAAAGATAGGGCTTTTTTTAAAATCTCAAAATTTTTTAAGAACTTTGTTTAAAATAAAATTATGATAATTTCTCTGTTAGGCTACATGGGTAGTGGTAAATCTCACATTTCCAAAAACTTGAGCGAAAAAATAAATTTCAAATTAATTGACCTCGATCAGAAAATTTCTGAGCAGGAATTGCTACCGGTATCAGAAATTTTTGAAAAAAAGGGTGAAATCTACTTTCGCAGACAGGAAAAAAATATTTTGGAAGAGATTTTATCATCAAAAGATGATATTATCCTGAGCCTTGGCGGCGGCACACCGGTTTATTACAACAATATGGAGCTTATTAATCAATCTTCCACCAGTTTTTTTCTCCGGGCTTCTGTAAAAACATTGACGGACCGTGTGCTTCTACAGAAACAATCCCGACCGCTGATTGCCAAATTTGAAGATCATGAGATCCCCGAGTTTATTGCCAAGCATCTTTTTGAAAGAAACCCCTACTACGCCCAGGCCCATTTTACAATAGATACAGACGCAAAGCAGGCTGCCCATATCTCTGATGAAATTATAAAGCACCTTAGGATCTAATCTTCATCATCCTGCTTGTTATTATCAAAAAAAACATCCCAGTCGTCATTATCCATACCTTCTGCATTACTGTCATCCGAATAATCATCCATAGCACGGCGGTCTTTTTTGGTTGGCCTGCCTAATCCTTTTTGGCGGTAATAGTCTTGTGAGGTACGTCTCATTTTCAGGATTTCGTACTGTTCTTTATCGGTCATGTCGGTAACATAATCCGGGACAAGTTTGGCACCAACGCGGCTTTTGGGGATGTCTAAGACTTTTATTTTATAATCAATTTGATTTTTTCTTATTTTAATCAGATCACCTGTTTTCACTTCCCGGGAAGATTTTACAGCACTCTCTCCTACTGCGACTCTGTTTTTTTTGATCTCATCCGCTGCGAGAGTTCTTGTCTTATAAAATCTTACGCTCCACAAAAATTTATCTATTCTCATAATTTTTTATACTTTTGTTCCGTTAAAAATCAACGCAATTTAACGATAATAAAAAAATGAAGAAAATATTATGGGGACTTGCACTGTCTGTAATGGTATTACAAGGGTGTAAAAAGGATGAAGATGATACAGCATCAACTACTGTAGCGGCTGAAAATACAACTCAACAAAACGAATGGGATGATACTGCCATTGCTAAGTTTCTGGATGAGCATTACTTTGATGCCAAAGGAAATGTGGTTGCTTTTAGTGATAGTGATGATACCGACAATAATGAGAAAAAACTTTCTTCTTATGATTTGCAGAAGTTACCATCTGGTGTTATCATTATAAAGAGAGCTGACAGTCTACAGCCCAACCCCGGGAAAACCATTGCCAGTGATGATGCGATCAAAATCATGCAAAATACAACGTCATATATCGCTTTGAAAAGCACAGAAACAGGCGTTGTTTCTTTAACATCTGATGTTACCTTCAGCAATACGATATTGGGTACCGGCGTGCCAGTGTATGACCCGTCTTATTATTATGCAAAACAATCTATGATTGATAAGCTAAACACAACGAACAGTACATCTTACGACAGGACCTATTATGAGATAGAAGGTTTGCGCGAGGGGCTTAGTTACTTCAAATCATTTGATTTGGATGATTCGGCAGATTATAATATGCAGGGGGTAATTATTGTACCTTCCCGAGCTGCTTTTGCCAGAGATGCACACTATGCTTATGGCAGTTACAGCTGGAAAGACCGGACTTTTGTATTTGATTTCCAGATATACAATACAGTTCCAAGGTCGGTAGCCGGAAATTAATATTTAAACTCCAAAATAGAAGAAGCAGTACAAAAATTTGTACTGCTTTTTTTATTATTGATCGTAAGTTTTTACAAACATCCGCTTAACAATTCTGAAAATCAAAAATGCCGTAATTAATAGTACAGTAAAAGATCCATACCACAATACATCAAACCCAAAATGGCTGACTATATACGTTCCTAAAAATGGGGTTATGATAAAAGAAAATGAAAAAGCAATACCGTTAAGACCCATATAAGCGCCTTTGCTGCCTAATCCTGCCCGCATTGCCGTAACTGTTGACATAAAGGGTAATGCCCATATCTCGCCAACTGACAAAATTGTCATCGATAACACAAGGAGCGGAATACTGCTGCCCAACACAAGTAAAAGATAGGACAATCCAGACAGTATAATCCCGGCAAATAAAACCTGATGCATCTTGAGTGTTCTTTCCGCAATGCTCACCAATGGCATCTCAAGCAAAACGATTATAAAACCGCTGTATCCCAAAACAAAACCAATTGTGCTCTGGCTTAGTTTTGCTGCCTCCTTATAAAAAAGTGGAATTGTATTAAAAAACTGGAAAAAGCAGATGGCAAAAACAGTACAAAGTAAACTATAAAATAAAAATGGAAAATCTCGGTAAGGTGACCTTCCTTTTTCTGTAAAGGTCTCTACTGGCAGCATTTTTTTTTGTTTTTGAAAGATCGTATTTCTTTTCCTAAAAAATATTACATAAATAACACCCGCACTGAGCGCAGCAATGGCATTAACAATAAACAGAAAATTATACGATATCCCAGAAAGAATACCTCCTAACGCAGGACCGATAGAAAACCCAAGATTAACAGCCATCCGGTTAAGAGAAAAAGCCTTGGTAAGGTTTTGAGGTTTTGCATACTTGGTAATCGCTACAGAATTTGCCGGCCGAAAGGTATCGCTTATGGTACTCTGCAAAAAAATAAGTACAGCCATCATCTCTACACTTGGAAAAAACGGAATGATCAAAAATATTGGGGCACTGAGAAAAAGGCTCCAACTCTGTATATAATATTCTCCAAATTTATCCGTAAGGTAACCACCTAACCAAGACCCCAAAACTGATCCAATGCCATAAAAGCTTAAGACTAAACCAGCACTTTCTAAGGAAAAACGGAGGTAATCCGTCATATAAACACCCAAAAAAGGTAAAACCATAGAACCTGACCTATTAATAAGCATCACGACAGACAGCATCCAGACTTCCTGCGAAAGACCTTTAAAAGAATTGGTATAAGATTTTAAAATTTGCATAAACACGGGTTGTCTGCAAAAATATTATTTATTAGCTCAACTCGGTAATAGTAGTATTAGAAATAAAAAAAGGCTTACCGATGGATAAACCTTTTGATTTTAGAATTATTAATTTTTTGGGATTGTCTTTTTGATTTCTTCTAATGTTGCTTTATTAGATAATCCACTTGTTTGACTGGTTTTTACACCACTTTGTGCCATGTTTTTCTTTCTGCCGGGGATGCTTGCAAGTAATTCTTCTGTGCTAACTGTATTGGGTAGTAAGTTACCCGATTTAGCATTAGAACCGGAGCTTATTTTATGTGGCTCGATACCTTGTTCTGATGCAAGTTTTGATGATTGGTTAACGATCTTTTGATCATCTTTCTTTTTCAGCATTTTTAGCTCTAATGCTTTTGCATCTTTTATGTTTTGTATGTCATCTTGTTTTTCACTGGTCTTATTTTCCTGAGCCTTTAGCAAAAAACTGCCGGAAAGAAGTGCTACTGTTATGAATAATGTTTTCATTATGATTAATTTTATTTGATACTTACTAAAACTTTTATTTTACCTACTGATGGATTATTGTAATCCTGAAGGGCTTTACCCAGAACCTGCCCAATTTTAATTTTGCCTGCGTCTCCTTTCATAGCGACACCAGGTACTGAAGAAGTCACAAGCAGATCACCTCTTTTGATCGCCCCACCTTCCAGGCAAACTTTTGTCGGGATGACGCCTATCACACCCATAGGAACTTTATCAATCAATTCAGAATCGATATTTTCTTCGGTTAAAAGCACGCCTGGTTTAGTCGCGTATACACCAGCTACCAGAGAAGAGTACGGCTCCGCTGACTTTGTAACGGTTCTGTCTGAATCGGTTGAGATTACCAAAATATCGCCGGCCTCATAGGTTGAAAAATGTCCTTCCACATCAAAGGCTTCGGCCACATCGGCACCACTATTCTGTGTTCCACCGTTAAAAAACCCCCTTCCCGCTTTATTAATTCTGGCCATATTACTACTTTCACTTTGGAAGACAGCGAGATTGCCTGATGCACCTGTGTGATTTACAAAAAATGCCGATCCTGTTCCTGCATTTGTAACAGCCAGGGTACTCTGTCCGTTGGCTGTATTAAAATTCCTAAAATATCCTGCTCTGCCAAGCCCAAAATTAGGAACCGAAGCCTCAATAGCAGAACCCGTACCGTTAACCGATGTACTGATGCCATCACCGTTTTGTGTTGCATTCACAGTCAGCGCATCTGCAGTTCCGTCATTAAGGACAATAACAGCACTAGTCCCGGATGACACATTGCGCTGATAAAACAGACCCGCATAACCACCTGTTCCAACAGATTCTCCATATACTCCGGCGGTACCAAAGTTGGCAAAGATAGAATTCACTTTACCATGTAGGGCAGCTGATGTACCATTTGTATTATCTACGAAAAAATCGCCTGCTATAGAATTCCCTACTGAAGTGGAAGTTAAAACAGGATTGGTATTGGAGGTATTGAAGTTTTTAAACTCCGCTGCCTTACCGGTACTGAAAGAAGGCACCCAACCATAAACAGCACGTCCTGCGCCATCAACACTTGCCTCTACAGCATCTCCGTCTTTACCTGCATTGGCAAGAAATGCGTCACCGTTACCATCACTTATTGCCACAAGAGCCCGGCCATTACCTGTAGTATTTGATGCGTGAAACAGGCCGCCAAAACCGCCGGTTCCTGAAGAGACACCAAAAATACCTGCTGCTCCAAAGTTTCCAAAAATAGTTTTCACTTCACTTCTTACACCTGCACTCACACTGTTTGTATTGCTTGAAAGAAACGAGGCAACATTGCCCTGGGTATTATCTGGTATGTTTCCGTTACCATTAGACTCTACCTCAAAAGTATTTTTGTCATTAGAACTATTTAAATTTTCAAAACGCCCTGCGCGTCCTTTGCTGCTATTAGTACCAATCTGCCCCAAAACTCCGACTGCTGTACCACTAGCATTACCGGATATAAATCCTCTTACACCATACCCACCACCGTCATTGCGCCCAACAACAGCTCCGGCGATATTGCTCGTAGTTCTGCCAACAACAGCCTCACCGTTACCGTCATTATCACCTACAATTCCTGCAGAAGATTGCTGATTAGCGATCCCATGGATGGCAAAACCACCAATCGTAGAACTTTGAATTCCTTCACCACTTCCTGTTGTAGACACATTAATAACAGTGCCGTTACCCACTGTAGAAGCATTAAGCACATTATTGTTATTAGCATTATTAAAAACAGCAATGCTGGCCGGTATCCCATTAGTACTGGTTGCGGTAAGACCTGTACCGGCAGTACTGTTTGCATAGACTCCTGTACCAGACGCAGAAGAATTACCATAAACGCCAAGCCCGTTTGGTGTAACACCATAAACACCCCATCCGGAGCCGGCCTGCGATCCCCACACACCGATCCCCAGTCCACCAGTGCCATTATTCATACCCTTTACTGCGGATGAAAAACCGCCAGGAGATGTGCTTGTAACTTCACCTCTTACTGCAGAAATGCTGGATGTGGTTGCATTATTCTGCCCTACAATAGAGCTACCATCGCCATTATTGGCTAAGGTAAATAGATCGGTGGCATTTGTCAAAGTATTGGTATAAGGCAGAACAAAACTCCCGCCTCCGCCGCCGGCAGATTTTGCGTACAATGCATAAGGGACGCTTAATAACTGGCTTGTACCGGTAACAGTATAGTTTGTGCCGCCGGCCGGGTCGGTCTCCGTTTTCAGATAATAGGAATTTCCGCCCCAGTTAATGGTGCTGAATGTTCCGCTAAGAACCGTTCCGGAGCCTATCTCAAGGCTAACCAAACCATTCACATTGGTTGTGCCTGTAATTCTCTCTGAATATACAACAGTGCCCGAGGCAGAACCTTGCAAAACACTCACTCTCACAGCTACATTTTGATTGGACAGCAACTGGCCGGAGGCGTTGCGAACAATAGACTGATAGCTCATCTTTTCCGGAGCCTGAGCAGAAACCAGGTAAGTACCCAGGGCTAATGCTGCAATTAATACAATTTTTTTTCATATGTAATATTTATTTTTTATTATAGTCATATGCAATCGCCTAATTTTCATTGGTGTTTGAGTTTTCAAATTTGGGCGATTTCATATATAAAATTTTTTGTTTTTTGATGAATAATCAGCTATTGCAATTGCTAAAAAATACTTGCACATAGCCTTTGATCAAATTATTTTTTGATAATCTTAAATGTTTTGACTTTCTGGTTTTTCTGCAAAATCTGCATGATGTAAACGGAAGAAGGCAGTAATGAAAAGTCCAGTTCGGATTTTTGTTGATTGAGGCGGCCTGTCTTAAGTTGCCTGCCCTGCGAATCAAACAGGATATAATCAGAATTATGATAGTTTTGGTCACCGAATTCTACAAACACTACATCCCTCACAGGATTGGGATAGAGAAGTATATTGCGGTCTTTGCCGGCCAAATCTTCTACTGCCAGTGTTATAATCTCATAGGCATGTTGTACACCTTCCATCACTTGTGCATTCGTCCCTTTTTGCAGGTAATCTATCTGCCCTACAGAATATGTGGCACTGCCGCCGCTGCCACTGGCCATGTTACCGGCAGCCAAAATTGTTTTCTGAGCCTTTAACAATCCTGCAGGCAGCATTAGCAGGAAAATCAGGCTAAATAATAGTTGATGTTTCATATGTAGATTTTTGTTTTTAGTGGTGATATGTTATCGCCTTAATCTTTATTGGTGATTGTGTTACCAGGTTAAATCATGGTGATTCCAAAGGATAAATATTTATAACCCAAAGATATATTCAGGCGATACCAGTAAAACTTTATAATAGACTAACGACAATTTTAATAGACCAATGACATGGATGAAAAAATTATTGTAGCTTTATATTTATATTATAAACCATTAATAATGAGGAAAATATACCTGCTATTTTCATTACTCTCATTATTGCTATTGCCCGCACAGAAGCAACCGGATCTCTATTTATATAAAACATCAGAAGAGAAAATCAAAGCCTGGGAAGCCTATTGTGAGTCTTTGGCAGAGTCAGAAAATTATACTTTGCTTATCCGTGAGGCAGAAACCGGCATTCATCTTTCCAAAGAGTATCCCAGGTATTTATCCCAATTTTATTTTTACAAAGGTTATGGTTATGAGTACACCAATAATCAATACAGGTCTGCTGCTGCTAATTTTGAAAAATCGCTGAAGCTTGCGCAACAAACTCATTATCTGAAGCAAGAGGCTTTGTCACTCATGCGGCTGAATTATATGTATTACTCTCTGAAAGAATTTAAAAAAGGAGAAGACCTCATTAATTATGTTAAAAAAATTGTGGATACGGTAAGAACCCGTCATTCTAAAGCCATATTATTAGGAAGTATCGGCGAATATTACCTGGACAGATCAGAGTTTGAAAACTTTATCAATTATAAACTCAAAGCTATTGATTACCTGCTCCTTGATAAAAATAAAAACGAACTCAATGATAACAATATTGGTGTGTCTTACCTCCAGATTGCTGATGCTTATAATGATATGAAGCAATACGAAAAGGCGATAGAATATTGTAATTATGCCACCTCTTATCTCAAAAAATCAGATGGCATTGCCTTTTTATATAACACCTTTATAGAAGCGTATACCCGTCTGGGGAAAATAGACCTTGCAAAAAAATATTACACCGAGTTGTATGAGACTGCAAGATACAATCCCATGCTCTTTCTCAACATCAGTTATGCCAACAGGAATATGTCTGAGTTTTATCTGGATAAAAACAGGTTGAACCTGGCCGATGATTATGCAGACAAGGCTCTACTTTTTGCAACAAAGTCTAATGACGAAGAGATCCTGATGGAGGCCAATACAATCAAAGGGAAAGTTCTCTTTCAACAGGGAAAATACCGTCAGGCCATTACCACCCTCACAAAAGCGCTTAATTTTGCTTATGTCTATGACAAACGGTTTTATTCTGAAATTAATAAAAAACTATCCGAAAGCTACGCCGCCCAAAACCAATGGAAAAAAGCTTATGAGTATTATAAAGCTTACAGCCAGACGAATGATTCTCTTGCGCTCGAGTCCGGAAAACAGAGTTTGGCCAATGCAGAAGCACAATTTCAAAACAAAGGAAAAATGCAGGAAATAAAATCTCTTGTTACCGAAAATACCATCCACGAATTAAATATAAAAAATTCAGAGAAGCAAAGAATCTATCTCCTGTCTGGCCTTGTTGCCATTGGCATCATCGGAGGATTGCTATATTACCAGAGCAACAACAGAAAAAAAATCAACCGCAAACTCATGAAACTGAATGCGGAACTGGATAAGGCCAATAAAACCAAAATGCAGTTTTTTGGGATACTGAATCATGACCTCAGAAGCCCTGTAATATCCCTAATTAACTTTCTGCACCTGCAAAAAGAGGCGCCGGAAATGATGAATAATGAAACCAAAGACCGCCTCGAGCTGCAAACAACCAAAGCCACAGAACAGCTATTAAACCAGATGGAAGATCTATTGCTTTGGAGCAAAGGCCAAATGGATAATTTTGTCCCTGCACTGAAACATTACAAAGTTGAGGATATCTTTTCCGAAGTGAAAAATGAATTTGTGTGGGTTCAGAATATTGATATATCCTTTCGTAACCCACAAGAGATGACGATCTACACAGACAAAGAATACCTTAAAACTATTATACGCAACCTCATCAACAACAGTATCAAAGTGTTACAAAATAAAAGCGGCGCACTTATCATCTGCCGGGCCTGGGAAGAAAATGCGGAAAGTGTAATAGAAATTTCCGACAACGGTGGCGGGGCTAATCTGGATAAATTCCGTGCGCTGTATGATGACCGGGAAAGTGTAGGATTACGAACCGGGTTGGGTTTGCATGTTATCAGAGACCTATGCAAATCGATCCACTGCAACATCGATGTAAAAAGTGATCTGCTGATTGGTGAAACTTATATTATTTTGAGATCAAAAAAAGTTTAAATTCTCCTTAAAAGCCCGGCCAATTGGGAGACTGATATTATTGTGGCTTATCATAACTTCGTAGCTGTTTTTTCTGGTAATAAGATGTTTGGGTACAGCGTAACTTTTATGGATTCTTACAAAAGTGGAAAAATGACGGTCTTTTAGAATCTGCCCGATGGATGAGAGCACGCAGTGTTTTTTTTGAGCTGTTATAAGACGCGTATAATCTTTCAGGGCTTCCAGATATATAATATCAGAAATCTTGATCTGTACGGTCTCATGCCCTTCTTTGATATTCAAAAACTGGGATCCTGTAAGGATATCAAAATATTCTGACTTTTCTTTCATACTGAAGAAATCAGCCAGTTTATTGACAGAATAGTCAAAGCGTTCTTTCTTAAGAGGTTTTGAGATAAAATCCAGAGTATCCAGTTCAAATGTTTCTACAGCATATTCCGGATGGGAACTGATGAAAATGCAGGCCGGCACGTGCTGGTACATCTTTCTCATCTCTATCCCCGAGCAATCCGGCAAATCGATATCCAGAAAGAGTAAGTCCACGGTATCATTGATCAGCGCTTTGGCATTTTCAGCAGAATCCACAGCGGCGACCAGCTCCAGTATATCCTGTTGTTTAACAAGATGTTGGAGCATCAATCGATCAATTTCCTGATCTTCTACGATTATGCATCTAATTTTTTTCATACCATTGGCATAAGTCAAAGTTAGAAAAAAAAGTAATCCGATGATAAAAACAAAAAACCCAATCTTTTTCAGGATTGGGTTTCAATTTTTTAAGACTAACTGTTATGGCATTTTAAAACCTCTTGTGGTAATCCTACCATAGCTGTCTACATATTTTACCTGAACGTTACCTTTGTATCCATTCAGTATTTTTTCAACATCTTTTTGGGAGTTAACCGGTTTTCCATTGATTTCCATTACGATATAATTATCTACAACGCCAATTTTATCCATCTCGCTGCCCTCGGTAATATTTTTGGCAATTACTCCGCTTTCAAGGCCGTAATCAGTTTTCACTCTTTCGCTAAGCGGCTCAAACTCAGATCCAATCTTTTCTGTTACAGACAGATCAGCTTTGCTTCTGGATGAGGTTCCGCCCTTTTGGTCCTTCAATGTTACAGTAACTGTGTTGGGTTTTCCGTTTCTGGTATATGTCACAGCTACTTTGTCACCAGGACGTCTGCTTCCGATGGCAAAAGAGAGATCTGCAAAGCTGCCAATAGTGGTATTATCAATTTTTGTAATAACGTCGCCCATCCTGATGCCTGCATCCTCAGCGCCGCTTTTCCCTGTAACTTCGGTTACAAAGATACCGTCTCCCACTTTCAGGTTAGATTTATTTTTTTGATTATAGGCCGCAACCTGCATATCATTGGAAAGGTCAAGACTTCCCACGCCCAAGAAACCTCTTTGTACCAAGCCATATTTCTTAATGTCTTCTACAATTTTCCTGGCAAGATTAGATGGCACTGCAAATCCGTAGCCTTCATAATAACCGGTTTTGGACTGGATGGCAGTATTAATACCAATCAGATCACCATTGATATTAACCAGAGCTCCACCACTGTTACCAGGATTAATGGCCGCATCCGTCTGGATAAAGTTTTCTATAGGCGTTCTGGACTGCTGGCTAAGTATATCAATACTTCTTCCTTTGGCAGAAACAATCCCTGCGGTTACGGTAGAGTTAAGCCCAAGCGGGTTACCTACAGCCAAAACCCATTGTCCCACTTCTACCATATCAGAGTTGGCAAAATTAAGGTAAGGCAAACCTTTTTCTTCAATTTTAAGCAACGAAATATCTGTATTAGGATCTGTCCCAATTAAGGTGGCAACATAAGATTTCTTATTGCTTAAGACGACTTCCAGCTTATTAGCGCCTGCTACAACGTGATTATTAGAAATAATGTAGCCATCCGGCGAAATAATTACACCAGAACCTAATCCCGAAGGCATATTCTTAGGCGTTTGCTGTGGTTGCTGTCTTTGCTGGTTTCCACCAAATGGGCCAAAGAAAAAATCGAACATATCACTTTCAGAAACTCTTTGAGAAGCTCTGTCCTGATAATTTTTAATAGTTACTACTGCCGGAACTGTAGTTTTGGACGCTTTTACAAAGTCATCACCTACTGCAGATCCCATTCCTACAAAGGCAGAATTTTTAGACGATTTTGTAAAATAGGAGAAATCTTCTCCGTTGTTTTCTGAACTATAATATTGGCTGGCTCCGAAAACTGTTGCTCCCGATATTACTCCGGTCAATGCAAAAGGCATTAGTTTTTTTAATGTATTCTTCATTTTAATATTCATTTCTTTTTTGAGATTTTTGTTAGACAAATTTAATGCTAAATTAGTATGAACTAAAAATTTAGTGTTACACTTTTAACGAAGTTTAACCATTTTTAAAAATTTATTAATATTAAGAAGCAAAATGCTGTCAGACATCCAATTGATTAACATCATTTTATAGGATATTTCTTCTCAACATATGACAGCTTGGCAGAATAATTGTTATAAATAATCAAAAAAAATCAGATTATGGAAAACGAAAATATCATTGATAAACTAACAAAATACGAGTATGATGACAGCAACCTGTACACAGGTTTTGACTCTGTGGGGGAAGCCAAAAAATTTGCTGAAGAAAGAAACGGAAGATTACTGGAAGTAGGTTTTTTGGACGGTAATGATAATCCAGTAGAAGACAATTCACAACATTTATTGGATAATAACAAGGTTTATCAGGCTTACGCTGGCCCTGATTACAAAATTTTGCAATCGTCTGATGAAGGCTTTCAGGAGATTGCTGATAAACTCAAAGAACGACAAACAGAAATTACAGATAAAAGCCCGGACGAAAAATATTTCTCTGATGCCGACTGGCAGATAAAAGAAGATGCAGTTATTGTTTTATACAAAGGAGAGGTAGAAAACATAACCTCTCGGGAGCGTTCAAAATATCTGATGCATACCAAAGTTTATGAATTGGCGGTAAGCGTCCCAAAATCCAAAGAATAATATATATGGCAACTACAAAAAAATATTCTGACAAAGCTCAGGATAAAGTTGGAAAAGTAATGCAGGAATACAAAGAAGGCAAACTAAAATCCAGCTCAGGTGACAAAGTCACAAGTAGAAAGCAAGCTGTTGCAATAGGTATTTCCGAAGCAAGGGAAAAAGGGCTGAAAGTCCCAAAAAAGAAAAATTAAGTATTAAAATCCGGTTTCTACCGGATTTTTTTTGGAAATACTTCATTTGGAAGGTTTTGGATTTTATTAATAACTTTGCATCCTTATGTCAGATGTAATTTCACAACCAAAAACCGTTGCTTTTCATACACTTGGCTGCAAACTGAATTTTGCAGAAACCTCTACCATTGCCCGACAATTGACGGATGCCGGTTATCAGAAAGTTAATTTTGATGAGCCCGCAAAAGTATATATCATTAATACATGTTCTGTTACAGAAAATGCTGATAAAGAGTGCAAACTACATGTGAAACGGGCAGCAAAAGCAAATCCCGACGGATTGGTGGTCATCATTGGCTGTTATGCCCAACTGAAACCGGAGGAGATATCGGCGATTGATGGTGTGGATTTGGTTTTAGGAGCCAAAGAAAAATTTAACATCCTGAGTTATCTCGATGATTTGGAAAAATCTGAAAGCTTTGCCCAGATCCATTCCTGTGAGATAGATGAAGCCGATTTTTTCGTAGGTTCTTATTCTATTGGTGACAGGACCCGAGCTTTTCTCAAAGTTCAGGATGGATGTGATTACAAATGCACGTATTGCACAATTCCTTTAGCCAGAGGGATTTCACGTTCGGATACCATTGATAATGTTGTTAATAATGCCAAAGAAATTGCTGCGAGAGATATAAAAGAAATTGTTTTAACAGGCGTTAATATAGGTGATTACGGCAAAGGTGAATTTGGCAACAAAAAACACGAGCATACTTTTCTTGATCTTATCACTGAGCTTGATAAAGTTGATGGCATCGAGAGAATCCGAATATCATCCATCGAACCGAATCTTCTCAAAGATGAAAGTATAGACTTAGTTTCCAAGAGCAGAAGTTTTGTACCGCATTTTCACATCCCATTACAATCCGGTAGCGATGAATTGCTAAAAAAAATGAAACGCCGTTATCTGACCACTTTGTACAAGAATCGTGTCGCAAAAATCAGAGAAGTCATGCCTGATGCAGCCATTGGCGTGGATGTAATTGTGGGATTTCCCGGCGAGACAGAAGCATTGTTTATGGAGACTTACAATTTCCTGAACAGTTTGCCCATTAGCTATCTTCATGTTTTCACCTATTCCGAAAGAGAAAATACAGAAGCGGCTTCTATGGATGGTGCAGTTCCCATCCCTGAACGAAAACGAAGAAACAAAATGCTGCGTATCCTTTCTGAAAAAAAGAAAATGGAATTCTACAGAACGCAGTTAGGTAAAAAACTGCCAGTGTTGTGGGAACATGAGGACAAAAACGGTTTTATGCACGGTTTCACAGAAAACTATGTCCGTGTCACCAAACCTTTTGATATCCAGTCTGTCAACCAGATAGAAAATATCATCCTGGACAAGATTCTGGAAGATGGTTCGGTATCCATAAAAGCGACGCAGTTTGAGGATTTTTTGGCTAAGGTTTAAGACTTGCATTTAATATTTTTAGAGGTCATAGATCTTTTCATATCACGAAATATCCTTTATTGAAAGGATTTCTGATTATTTTTAGTTCTCGCATATTATTATGATTACACAGATTCTCAAATTTAAATCTTTAAAATCTGCATTATTATTGAGAACACTATATTTTTCAGTATGTAATTAAATGATGACCTCTAAACATTTTAATTTTTTACTTATGTTCTTGAAACGTATTGGTGATATATTTTTAAACTACAATATTTTGATTTTTAGCCTTTTATTTATTTTATAATTAAGTTTTGTAATTCACAATAAAAAAGCCGGAAGTTAAAACCCTCCGACTTTTTATAAATATTTGAAATTCAATAATAATTAATGGATATGCTTCTCTGCGTGGTAAGAACTTCTCACCAATGGAGAACTTTCTACGTGTCGAAAACCTAAATTGCGCGCAAACTCACCAAATTCATCAAACTCCTCTGGTGTAATAAAACTTTTCACAGGCAGATGCTTTTTGGTGGGCTGCAAATATTGCCCCAGCGTGATCACGTCCACATTCGCGTTCCTGATATCTTCAATCGTTTGGAAAACCTCATCTTTAGTTTCGCCCAAGCCCAACATGACACCGGTTTTGGTGCGGTTTTGCCCGGCTTCTTTCAGGTATCTGAGAACGTCTAAACTTCGCTCGTACTTGGCCTGGATTCTTACTTCTCTTGTAAGCCGTTTCACAGTTTCCATATTATGAGAGATCACTTCCGGCGCTGCGTCTATCATCCTGTCCAGATGTTTTGTAATCCCCTGAAAATCGGGAATCAGCGTTTCCATCGTAGTTCCGGGAGAAATCCTGCGCACGGCATTCACCGTTTCTGCCCACAGGATAGAGCCCATATCTTTGAGGTCATCTCTGTCAACGGATGTTAAAACAGCATGTTTAATTTTCATTAATTTGATAGACCGGGCTACCTTTTCCGGCTCGTCCCAGTTGACATTCTCGGGTTTTCCGGTCTTTACGCCACAAAATCCACAAGAGCGTGTACACACGTTTCCTAAGATCATAAAGGTGGCTGTTCCCTCGCCCCAGCACTCGCCCATATTGGGGCAGCTTCCGCTTTGGCAAATGGTGTTGAGTTTATATTTGTCTACCAAATTTCTCAGTTCACGGTAATTTTTACCAGTTGGTAATTTTACGCGTATCCATTTGGGTTTTTGTGATACAATTGTTTCTTCCATTACTCGGTTTAAGATTTTTTATCCTTGTGTTAGGTTTCCTTGCAAACCAACAGCTGCGAACATCTTATTCTAATTCGTTTTAAAAATCCGTTTCATCTTCTTTTAAAAGTTCTGCCAGGATTTTTTTGGCTCTCATGATTCTCACTTTTGCATTGGCAACCGAGAGATTAAGTTCTTCTGCAATTTCTTTGATGCTTTTTTCTTCAAAAAACCTCAGGCGGATGATATCCTGATTTTTAGCATCCATTGTTTCTATTATCTTAATAATTTTTTGCTGGTCTTCTTCAGAAATCAATAATTCTTCCGGAGATCTTGCAAAATCATTTTTGTGGTTGTGCAACTCAGCACTTGCATCTTCGTTTTCCCGGCTTTTTTTTCTCCAGAAATCGATGATCGTATTCTGTGCAATCGTGAGTATCCAGGTTTTGAACTGAAAATTGGGATCAAAAAGATCAAGCTTGTTGAGTACTTTTGAAAATACAGAAACTGTAATTTCATCCGCATCATTCTCATCTTTTACCCTGTTCATCACAAAAGAAAAAACATCCACCCAAAATAGATTAATGAGTTGTGTCTGAGCCTTTTGATTTTTTTCTCTGGCCTTTAAGATAAGAGCAAGGAGTTGATCTTCTTTCATTTTTTCAATAGACAAAGATAAATAATAATATTAAAATAAATCCAAACGCCGGAATTGAGAAATTCTATCAAGCCGGTTAATAACAATCAGAGATTTAGATTGATTTTAAATAACAAATATCAAGATTGCAATCCTTATAAATTGACTAATTTTACAGGCTTGATTTTTGCAGCAAGAGAATCATTAATTAATTAAAAATCAGATTAGTAACTCATGAAATTTTATAAATACCAGGGAACAGGCAATGATTTTGTAATGATAGACAACCGTTTGGGCGAATGGGACGATCTTTCTAATGAAACAATACAAAAGCTTTGTGACCGCAGGTTTGGGATTGGTGCAGATGGCCTTATCAAAATTAATACAGCACAAGGTGTAGATTTTGAAGTGGATTATTACAATTCCGACGGATCAAAAAGTTTTTGTGGTAATGGCGCGAGATGTTCTGTAGCTTTTGCCCATTTCCTACGGATTATAGAAGACAAAACCACTTTTTCCGCCATTGATGGTCTCCACGAAGCTGAAATTAATAACGGCATAGTTAAACTAAAAATGGGAGATGTTGCCTCCATTTCCAAGGACGGAGACAGTTATGTTTTGAACACTGGTTCACCTCATTTTATACAATATGTAGATGATGTTAGCAACTATGATGTTTATAGAAATGGTAACAAAATCAGAAATTCTGACACTTATAGAAAAGATGGCATCAATGTTAACTTTGTACAAGTGATATCCGAAAAAGAACTTTTTGTAAGAACTTATGAGCGTGGCGTAGAAGATGAAACGTACAGCTGCGGCACTGGCGTAACGGCGGCTGCTTTAACTTTTATGCAAAATAATAATCAAACATCTGTTGGAATAAAAGTCAAAGGTGGCCGGCTGAAAGTATACGCCGAAAAAGAGGGTGAAGGATTCCGTAACATCTGGCTGGAAGGCCCTGCCAATCAGGTTTTTGAAGGAGAAATCAACATAAAAAGCCTGACATTTTAAAAAATTATGAAAAAAATAATTCCTGTCATATTTATCATTATAATCGTTATCCTCGGATTTTTCGGATTCAGGTTTTATAATAAATATCTTGGTAACAATGTAGCAAAAGAAGGTTTTGTCCTTATACCTCATAAAGCGGGTTATAAGCAAATCCTGGATTCTATCACACCATTCATCAAAAACAAAGACAACTTTCTAAGTATTGCTGATGATAAAGACCTGAAAGACAACTTCAAACCCGGCCGATACGAACTGAAACGCGGAATGAATAACCGCGAAATCACCAATATGATCCTTGCCGGTAATCAGACACCCAATTCTTTCCGCATCAAAGATTTTGATGATGTCTATCAGATGATTGGCAGAGTGAGCAAAAAGACGGAGACAGATTCGGCCACGTTTATCCAAAAGTTGGATGAGATCGCCATCAGCAGAGGTTATAAAAATGCAGAGGATCTCAAGAAATATTTTTTCAATAACACTTATGATTTTTTCTGGACTGTAACACCAAAAGAATTTTTTGAAAAATTTGATAACGATTACAAAGATTTTTGGACAGCAGAGAGGATCACAAAAGAAAAACAGTCCGGGTTAACCAGAGATCAAATCTATGCATTGGCATCGATTGTTTATAAAGAATCTGGGGGAAAACCCGATGAACAGAGAACAATCGCAGGTTTATACATCAACCGTTACCGAAAAGGGATGAAACTGCAAAGTGACCCAACCGTTATCTATGCCGTAAGCAAAGCCAGCAATTTTACCAAGCAAATCAAAAGAGTCTATTTCAAAGACCTTAAAGAGCCGTCGCCTTACAACACTTACGCTAACAAAGGCATTCCGCCGGGGCCGATCTGTATTGTTGACAAAAACTCTTTGAACGCTGTCCTGGACGCCGAAAAAAACAACTATATCTATATGTGTGCTGATCCTTCGAAATTTGGTTATCATAAGTTTACAGATAATGATGCGCAGCATGCCAGCAATGCCAAGGCTTACCAAGATTGGCTGAACAGCCGTCAGATAAAATAAAAAGAACGAAACGAAAATTTAAAAAATAATGGAACGAACGGAAATTGTTAACGTATTTCAGAAAAAAATCTTTGGTCTCGCACTGACCATTGGTGCTGCCAGCTTTATAATGGCGCAGCAAAAAGTCAATATTTCTGGAAACGTGCAAGATACAAATGGAGGTGTAGGTTATGCATCCATCACTTTTAAAAACCAACAGAACAGCCAACTGAGCGATGCTGTACTAGCTGATGCAGACGGCAGCTACAAGCTGGAACTTGCGCCCGGCAATTACGAAGTCAGCATCGAGGCTGTAGATTATAAAAAATTCACGCAGACCGTGAATGTAGAAAAGGCCGGAGCTATTGCACCTTTCATTATCATCTCCGAAGGGAAAGCCAACCTGACCAATACGACAGATATCCAAGGTGTTGTAATTACAGCTACCTCAACCAAACCGTACAAAGTAGAACTTGATAAAAAAACTTACGACCCTTCACAGGACTTAGTTAGCAAAGGCGGAAGCCTGCAGGATGTCCTTACCAATGTGCCTTCTGTCTCTGTGGACACAGACGGAACTGTATCTATGAGAGGAAGCTCCAATGTAAGATTTTTGATTAATGGTAAACCTTCTGCCCTACTTGGGATAGATGATGGTGCCAATGCCTTGCAAAGTATTCCTGCAGATCAGATTGAAAAAATTGAGGTAATCACTAATCCTTCTTCTAAGTTTGAGGCAAGCGGAACTGCTGGTATTCTTAATATCATCCTCAAGAAAAATAAAAAAACAGGTTTTAATGGTAGCGTTATCGGGACTTTAGGATACCTACCCCAAACCAACCTCAACACCAACCTGAGCTGGAGAAAAGGTAACTTCACCTGGTTTCTGAATGGTGGTGGTGGTTACCGAGAAAGCAAAAACACAAACCGTAATGATAATTATTACAATAATGCATCCAAAATAGGTGACCAAATAGAATCTCATCAGAATTCGGAAATTAATAACAAAACGGATAATTATAATGCCTCCGCAGGAATTGTTTATGACATTTCTGAAAAAACATCGGTAAATGCCTCCGGAACAGTGAGGACTTTTGACAGCCAAAACACTGGTAATATTGACTATGATTATATTTTACTAAATACAGACAACACACATACGCTTCGTAAAAACTTGGGAACCATTAATAACCTAGCATTTCAGGGAGATTTTGGTTTGGATCATAAATTCGATAATAAAGGTCAAAATCTTTCATTATCTTTAAGTTTACAGAGAAACCGTTCTAATAATAATTCGAACATAAAGGAATATGATAATTACAGTGATGTAACATCGCTTGAGAATATTATCAATCAGAAAACCCTGAATAAGAATATTGTTCTGAAAGCAGATTATGAATTACCAATTGGAGAAGTTTCCAAACTGGAGGCTGGATACAGACTAGACTCCAATAATAATAACTACGATAATAATGTGCAGGAAAGTACTGCAGTAAATCCTGCTTTACAATATTTGGGACTGTACACTTTTGATGCTAATTATAAAGAACTTTTCAATGCCTTCTATGTTCAGTTTAAGAGTAAGATTGGAAAAGTTGGCTACCAAATTGGTTTGCGTGATGAACAGTCTAATGTAACAATCGATTACCACAATCTGGCAGGAACAAATTCGATCGATAATAAGAAGAAAAACTACAACAATCTTTTCCCAAGTGTCTTTTTAAGCTACGAATTTGCAAAGGACAATCAGCTACTCCTTAACTACACGAGAAGAATCGATCGGCCAAGAGGTTTTTTCCTTATTCCAAATCCTAGTTACAGTGATAACCAGAATATATTTGATGGAAACATCGACCTGAATCCGTCTTATGAAGATTCTTACGAATTAGGTTACAGTATTTCTAAAAAGAAATTTACTATCAACCCTACATTGTACTTCAAGCACGAAACTGATGACACCAAGATGTTGGTTTATAATAAAGCCATAAATTTTGAATATTTTGATGAGAACGGCATACAACAAACCGGTAAAAGAATAGAATTCCACACAAAACCTATTAACCTAGGTACTGAAGATAAGTATGGGTTAGACCTTAACTTTAATTGGGATGCTACCAGTTGGCTAAAATTTATGGGGAATGTAGACGTCTTCGGGTACAATATAAAAGGTAGCACACCTTATGAGACGCTAGATGTATTAGGAAATCCAATTACAGCAACAGCTAACTTTAGTGGAAATGGGATCTCTACGAGATCTAGACTAACTTCTACATTCAAAATTGATAAAACTTTAAATCTCCAATTGCAAGGTTTTTACAGAGGCGGGCAAAAAACCGATTACCAGAACAGGAAAGATATGTATGCTGTTAATTTTGGAGCATCCAAAACAATTTGGAATGGCAATGGAACCATTGCTTTTAACATTCAGGATATCTTCAACACCAGATCTATGCGTGCGACAACCTATACAGCCAATAGTACACGAGATTCTTACATGCAATGGCAACCGAGACAGGCTTCCATCTCTTTAACCTACAGATTCAAACAGGGTGAAAAGATCGACCAGCCAAAACGTAAAAAAGACATCAACGCCAACGATAATGGTGATGAACAACAAGGGCCAATGTAATATCAAAGGTTTCCAAACATAAGAAATGGCTGCAAAATTTTGCAGCCATTTCCTTTTTAACAATTATAACTTAAAGGTCTATTTTTTTTGTGCGTCTTTCAGCTCCTCCTTGTCTTTATCAGACGGGTTCCAGACTTTAACCTCTGCATTTTTATCAATGCCTGACAAAACCTGAACGTTGATACCGTCACTTGCACCCAGTTTTACATACACTTTTTTGAAGCTGCCATTAGGCTGTTTTACTTCTACAAAAGCTTTGTTATTCCCTTTCTCGTATTGGATGAGCGACTCATCCAGAAGCAATGCATTTTTCTGAGAACTTAATAAGATTTCCCCGTTTGCACTGAAACCCGCGCGAATATATTCTCCGGTTTTATTGTAAACATCACCTTCTACCGCAAATTTTATCGTTCCGCTTTCCTCGGTTCCTTTTGGTGCAATCAAAGTCAGTTTACCCGGGAAGGTTTTGTTTTGCAACGCACCAATAACCACATTCATCTCCATCCCCTGTTTCAGTTTTCCGGCCTGGGCTTCATCTATATCACCTTTGAAGATTAATGAATTAAGGTCGGCAATAGAACAAATCGTTGTCCCTGCGTTGAAGGCATTAGCCTCAATCACCTGGCTACCAACTTTCACAGGGATTTCCAGAACGGTCCCGGCAGCTTTTGCACGGATCTGGGTTGTTGCCATACTTTGCAATTCCGGCGTAGCACCTGTTCTTACAATTTGTAATTGTTTTTGAGCCGCATTCAGTTGCTGAACAGCCAGCTTCTGCTGCTGTAACGTGGTCTGCAACTGCTGTTGGGAAGTGATATATTCCTGCTTAGAGATAACACCTTGCTTGTAAAGCTTCTCCTGCATTGCAAACTGTTTTTGCTGATTGTCAACATTAATTTTGGCATTACTCAACTGGATTTGAGAATTGTTTACATTCATTGTGGCATTGTTAACATCGGTAACATTGGGGACAATCCTGATGGTTGCCAACAATTGGCCAGCCACCACTTTGTCACCTTCATCCACATTAATGCTTTGGATAATTCCGGAGATATTAGGTTTGATTTCGATCTCTTCCCGAGGCTCGATTTTACCTGTTGCCATTACTTTATCATCCAGGTTTTGGATACTAGGTTTTCTGGTAAGGAAAACTTCATTCTCCTTAGAATTGGATTTGACGAGATAACCGATTCCGCCGACAACCGCCAGGACAAAAATAATCCCCAGAACGATGGAAACAGCCTTTTTGAATGTAAATTTCTTTTTTTCCATTATATAGAAATATAGTTTGTTATTTTTTACGACTCAATATAAAGTCAATGATTTTTATGATTATTAATCACTCAGTTCTTAATGCCTCAATAGGACGGATTTTCACCGCTCTTTGCGCCGGGATCAGGCCGATAAGCAGTCCCAGTACAATCATAATCCCCATGGCTGTAAACACGTTGCTGTAATCTACCGTTGGATTATAAAATGGGAAAGCATCATTGTTCATCGTCGCAATATTAAGTATCATCAGCAAAAAAATCCCCGACAAAAAACCCAACAATCCGGAAGACAAAGTAATCACAACACTCTCTAAAAGTATCTGATTTCTTACCTCTGACGGTTTTGCTCCCAAAGCCCTTCTAATGCCTATTTCCTTGGTTCTTTCTTTCACGGTGATCAAGAGGATATTTGAGATGGCGATAACACCTGCCAAAATCGTCAGTGTCCCGACAATAATCGTCAGCAACTGCATCCCGGAGAGGAATCCTGTGAGTTTTTTAAATTCTTTTCCCACATTAAAACTTCCAAATGCATTGGTATCCTCTGGCGAGACATGGTTGATTTTTTTCAACTCCTCTTTCACTTTGGTTTCTATGCTGGCAACATCGGCATTTGGTTTGCCGACAATGGCAAAAAAACCAACTTTATCACCCTCGTTATACAAACCTGTATAGGTTGTAAATGGGATGTAGGCTGAGCGGTCACTCTCCATTCCGCCACCTTTTTTAACCCGAAAGACACCAATTACCGAAAAAAAAACGCCTTTTAAACTGACAGATTTCCCAATGGGATTTTCGTTCTTTTTAGCATCAAACAAATTTTTGTAAACTTCTTCTCCTATGACAATCACATTTTTTTTCTGGCTGATGTCCTGGTCATTGAGGTAACGTCCAAAAATCAATTTTTTCTGCGAAATCTGATTACCGACAGGGAAATCCCCGGTAATCATATAGGTGTTTTTTTTACCGTTCCGGGAAATCTGATCGCCCGGTGTTCCAAAATTACCTCTCACACTTTGTGGCGAAATATAATCGATTTCCGGTATTTTTTTCTGTAGATAATCAATGTCCTTGAGATGAAGATTCATAGTTCGCCCTTTGGGAAAACCCTCATACGGGATATTGGTTTTTTGTGGCCAAAGAAAAATAGAGTTGGTCGCAAAACCTGAAAACAACTTATTGAATCCGTTTTCCATCCCTTTTGCCGCTCCCAAAAGACTAACATACAAGAACATACCCCAACCCACGCCTATCATTGTAAGAAAGGTCCTCAGTTTATTATTCCGAAGGGAATAATAAATCTCCTGCCAGGTATCTCTTTTAAAAAGTATGTTCACGTTTTATTTATTAATGATAATTAATGGTTGATATTATTAATTTTCTACAATTTGAAAACTCATAAGCTTTCTTTTCTCACTCGCCAATCCTCAGACTCCTAAACTCGTATAATTATTCTGCTCTCAGTGCTTCAATAGGTTTTATCTTGGATGCCCGGTAAGCCGGCACAAACCCCGCGATAGTCCCCGAAATTACCAGACAGAAAAATGCCACAGCGATCAGTCCCCATCCAACAGAAGGTTCTGTGATAAAATAACCTTCCAGATTATTGCCTATTAATTTGAGCGCCAAAACACCAAGCCCAACGCCTATCAATCCGGAGATTACTGTAATAACAATACTCTCCTGAAGAATCAGAGCGACAATCCCGGCAGGTTTAGCACCAATCGCTTTTCTTACGCCAATCTCTTTGGTTCTTTCTTTTACGATATACACCATAATATTGCTAATCCCGATAATCCCTGCCAACAACGTCCCAAGACCTATAAATCCTACAACAGCCGTAATCACAAACAGGAAAGCAAAAGAATCCTTGGTATTGCTGGCATTATTATTTACAAAAATACCCTGCTGGTCATCCGGCGAAATTTTATGTCTTTTCCTCACCGTTTTTTCTATTTCGTTACCATATTTTACAGCTTGGTCGGGCGTCATTGTCTGATCATAAGACAACATAATGGTACTTACGGTATCAGAGCTTTTCTTCATCTGCTGGAGCGTAGAAAGTGGTATAGAAATATGCCTCTCGTCGTTATCTCCGCCGGGATCAGAAAAAACGCCAACAACCTTGAACATCGTGCCGTTGATTTCCAGATCTTTACCAATGGGGTTTCCGTCTCTTATCAGATCGCGCCAGGCCATTCTACCTATAGATGCTACATTCTGTTTGCGCTCATTATCCATTGCATTGATATAACGGCCGTCTATCATAGTACGGTTTTCCAGGAATTTCTCATCACCCAATACGCCGTTGACCTGATAATTTCCACTCTCGTTGCCATATTTTACAAGCATATTACTCGTATATCTGGGTGAGCCATATTCCATTTTTTTTCCGCTTTCCTTCTGTATCGCGTCAAAATCTGAATTATTAAACGATATCTGCCTGTCGGACTGCAATCCGGCATAAGGAACTGTTGTTTTCCCGGCATAGATCATAATGAGATTGGTAGCATCCCGCATAAAGGCTTTGGAAAACGAATTATTGAGACCATTACCAATACCAAAAAGAACGATGAAGATAAATAATCCCAAAGCTACCGTAAAGCCGGAAAGTACCGTCCGCAATACATTACTGCGAATGGAACTGAATATCTCCTGCCAGCGGTCTAGGTCAAACATATTTTTTTAGGTTGGAAGCTCGAAGTTGGAAGTTTGATGTTTCCAGCTTTTCGCATTATTTTATTGATTAATTACTTTATTTTTCAGTTGATTGATTTCCGTCATCCGACCTCCATCATCCAGCTTTATAAAACAATTTGATTGATAAATTCGTCACTTTCTATTCGGCCGTCTTTCAGGACTACGTTTCTTTTGGTTTGTGCGGCTACATCGGGCTCGTGGGTTACCACTACGATGGTTTTGCCTTCGTTGTTAATCTCCTGAAGCAGCTTCATAATGTCGTGCGTGGTTTTGGAGTCTAAAGCTCCTGTCGGTTCATCGGCCAAAATCAGTTTTGGGTCTGTAATCAGCGCTCTGGCGATGGCAATCCTCTGTTTTTGCCCACCGGAGAGTTCACTGGGCAGATGCTCTGCCCAATCGCGCAATCCCACTTTCTCCAAATATTCTTCTGCTTTTTTTGTACGCTCTTTTCGCGAAACATTTTGATAATACAATGGCAAAGCCACATTATCCAATGCCGTTTTATAATTAATCAAATTGAATGACTGGAAAATAAAACCCAAAAAGCGGCTCCTGTATTCGGCGGCTTTTACCTCGGTCAGATTTTTTATAGGAAAACCGTCCAGCTCATAAACGCCGGAGTCCGCCTCATCCAAAATGCCAATGATATTAAGCAAAGTTGATTTCCCCGAACCTGAACTTCCCATAATAGACACAAACTCACCCTGGTTGATCGTAAGGTTGATCCCTTTCAGCACGTGGAGTTTGCTTTTCCCCGTGTCATAGGATTTGTTAAGATCTTCTATTTTGAGAATGGGATGAGACATGTGCGGGATTTTAGATGATAAGTAAAGCGGAATAACGATATGTTACAAAGATTATTAAAATTTAAATGATAAAAAATAATTAATCAGAAAAGAACTGAGGGGAAAAAGCTTAAAGGCTTGCCAATGCGTGAGGGCGAAGGGCATTGTCGGAGCTCTTTTTGTTTTTCTTCTCAAAGTTTATTAAACGACCCAAGCGACTGAAAACAAAAAAGCGACTGCCCGCAGACCGGCCCGCTTGTTTTTTCCTCTATCTAAGTTCCTTTCCATTGACTTAGGGTGAAGGAAAAACAAAGGGACACGCCCAAATAAATTTTCTTGTAAGCGTAACATTTCTATAATTATGATGTCTTATTGTATATAAATTTTCTGTTATGCTAAGAAAGGTTTTCTGTATTTCGCTTTTGTCTGTAGGGATTTTGGGATTTTCCCAAAAGAAATGGACCATTCAGGAATGTGTGGATTACGCCATTAAAAATAACCTGCAAATCCAGGCGCAGACCTACAACAAAGATGTGCAGGCCAAAAATCTGGACATGGCAAAAAGACAGTATCTGCCTTCGGTTTCTGGAACAATCTCCAACAATGCCAATTTTGGACAGACGCTTGTGGGAACAAGCAGCATCCGCAACGACAGTTACTATAACGGTGCTAATGTGAGCGCCAGTATTTTGGTTTATAACAACGGAAGGCTGGAGAAAACAGTGCGTAAAACCAGTTATGACCTGGAAGCTAACCTGCAGGATATAGAAACCATCAAAAATAATATTGCCCTGCAGATTGCGCAACAATACCTGAATGTGATGCTGAACAGAGAGATCAAAAAAATCTCTGAAAGCGCCATGCAAAATGCCCAAAAACTGTACGACCGCGCCAAAATAACCACCGAAGTAGGCACCACAACTCAAACGGTCTTGGCAGAAGCAACAGCCTCTCTGGCGAGAGAAAAACAGAATGTAAAAACGGCGCAAATCAATGTGGACAAAGCATTATTTGCTATGGCGCAACTTCTGCAACTGCCAGACTACAGGACTTTTGACGTGGTGGATATTCCTGTCCCGGACAGTTTGCAGCCTCAGACAGAATCTGTAGAAGAGGTTATTAATATCGCTTATGAAAATCAGCCGGTTGTAAAAGCGGCCGAAACGAGAATAAAATCTGCAGAAGCCCAAACCGAAGTGGTGAAAACCAACTTTTGGCCTACCATCAGTGCTACTGCCGGTATCGGAAGTTTTTACAACAATCTTCTGAATAAAAATACAATTGGCTATAACATAGATGCCGCAGGTAATGCTATCCCAATCACTGAAAGAAATTTTACCCAGCAATACAGTGATAACTTTGGACAACAGCTCAGCTTATCCGCTAACATCCCGATTTTCAACAAAGGGATCACCAAACTTCAGGTGGAGCAAACCAAAATTAATGAAGTGATTGCCAAGAATAATCTGGATCAGCAGAAACTGCAACTGAAGCAGGATATTAAGCAGGCACAGTTCAATGCAGATTCTAATTATGAAGCTTATATTGCAGCAGTTGAAGCTGAAAGAAGCACAAAACTGGCTTTGGATTTTGCTGAGAAAAGTTATGAAGCCGGACGTTCCACCATATATGACGTCAATATCGCCAGAAATAATTATGCTAATGCACAAGGCTCTGTTGCTCAAGCCAAATACAATTATCTGTTCAGTATAAAGGTATTGGATTTCTATGCGGGAAGAGGGATTTCACTTTAAGAATCTTATAACTGCCAATTTTCAATGTTAAGGCATTGGCTTTTTTATAACTATTGGTTTATAATTTTTGCCAATTAGCGATAATAAATCTTTTGATTTTTCGTATATTTGAGATATGCCAATCTTTGGAAAAGACTTACTTACAGATATCAGAAAAGCGGAATTATTAGGGGAAAATGCCCACAAAATATATTCGCCGCCGTATCGTCCCGTGTACAGTTATGAAGATATCCTGACCAAAAATCCCAAATTAGCAGCTGTCAATATCTTACTTTATCTCAAAGACAATGAATGGCATTTTCCCCTAATCGTCAGAAGCATTAATGAGAATGACAGACACAGTGGGCAAATCTCGCTGCCAGGCGGAAAACGGGAGAAAGAAGATCCTGATTTTTCTTTTACGGCAAAACGCGAAACTTCAGAAGAGTTGGGCATTGATATGCACTATGTGAGAATCATCCGCGAGATGTCGCCCATCTATATCCCGCCAAGCAATTTCTACGTGCATTCTTTTATTTCGTACACCAAGAAAAATCCACAATTCTTTTTGCAGGAAACCGAAGCTGTTGAACTGATAGAGTTCCCCATCGCATCATTATTAGGTCTTCCCGACCAGCCAAAGATGCTTGTACTGCCTTCTACCAGAGGCCATGAAGTTCCTGTTATCGATTTTAACGGTTATATTGTATGGGGTGCAACCGCAATGATTTTAAGTGAATTCAGTAACTTGTTAAAAAATGTTTAATTTTGCAGAGATTTTCTGTTCAGAAAATCAATAATTGATTATCAATGGCAAAAAAAAATATATTCACCGATTCTTTTGGCAATATCTATGTCCTCAAAAGACTTATTATTTTCATCCTTGGATTGGTTTCTTACAGACGGTTTAATGGTTTTAACAAACTTAAAATTACCGGAACCGAAAACCTGACCGACCTGCCGGACACCAATGTTCTTTTCGTGTCAAATCACCAGACTTATTTTGCTGATGTTGCTGCCATGTATCACGCATTTTGCGCTGTGAACAACGGTTATCATAACACGATTAAAAATCCGGTTTATCTGCTAAACCCAAAAGTGGATTTCTATTATGTTGCAGCAGAAGAAACCATGAACAAAGGGATCTTGGCAAGGATTTTTAAAATTGCCGGGGCCGTGACCGTGAAAAGAACCTGGCGTGCAGAAGGTAAAAATGTCAACCGTATGGTGGACCTTACAGAGGTTGAAAATATTATGAAAGCTCTGGACAACGGTTGGGTCATCACCTTTCCGCAGGGGACAACTTCAGCATATGCGCAAGGCAGAAAAGGTACCGCCAAACTGATCAAAAATCAGAGACCAATTGTAATTCCCATCAAAATCAACGGCTTCCGCAGAGCTTTTGACAAAAAAGGCCTTAAGATAAAAGTAACCGGCGTAAAACCAACAATGGAGTTCAAACCGGCACTGGATATCGACTATGATAACGAATCGGCAACAGAAATCCTTGACAAAATCATGCACGCCATAGAACAGACGCCCGAGCACAACCTGCTGCATGATTATGACGAAAAGCTCAAAGAACCGAAGCCTCTGGCGTAATCAATAATCAGTATACTAATTTTCGTTCAGGAAACTCAAAATTTTCTCTGCTGTTTCATTTTGTCCTTTTTCACTGGCCAGGTATTCGCGTTCATCTTTTTGGTTGGCAAAACCAAGCTCCAGCAAGAGTGCAGGATTATTGGACATTCTCAGCATATGAAGTTTCTGTGTTTTCACCGGGCAATGACTGAATTTGATTGACAGTTTCTCAGCTAACTGTTTAGAAGCATCATTATCTTTATAATAGACTTCAGCCCCTTTTTTCTCCGAATCAGCTTTTAATACACTATTGATATGAAGCGAAAGTGTAAGGTCGGGATTTATCTTGTTTACAAGATCTGTCCTCTCAGACAGCGTTGGATAAGTATCATCATCACGGGTTAATATAATCTCGAGGTTGGGATTTTTGTTAAGTTCTTTAATTTTTTTAGCGACCTGCAAAACGATGTCTTTTTCCACAAAGCCATCCCGATTGATACCATAATCTTTTCCGCCATGGCCTGCGTCAATAACCACCACTTTTTTCGTGTTCAACAAACTAAAGGATAATAGAACACCCAGTGACAACACGCTGATGATTCTCAATACATTTTTCATAATTAATTGTTTACATTGTTATTACAAACAAATAACGAAAAACACGAGTTAAAAATGAGTTAAAATAATTATAAAAGTTGTTAATAAATCGACTTTGTAGATAAAAGACTCACAATAAAACTTTTAGTTTTAAATATTTATAGACGTCATAGCTTAATTTAAAACTAAAAAAATGTAATATTCTCGCTGATAAGGCTGATTTTACAGATTGTAAATTTAGCATCAGCGTAATCGGAATAATCTGCGAGAATTAAAAATAGTCAGAAATCCTTTTAATAAAGAATATTTGGTGATATGAAAATATCTTATGACCTCTATAATATTAATTCTTTTCAAGAACCTGATAAATATGCACTTGTGAAATCTAAGGCGCCAGTCTTGTAATTTCCCAGTCAAAATCCTCTGTCAAAGAATACAAAATCCTGTCATGAAGACGGTTTGGCCTGCCTTGCCAGAATTCGATTTCGTAAGGTTTTGCAATATAGCCGCCCCAGTTATCCGGTCTCGGCACTTCTTTGTTTTCGTATTCTTTTTCTAATTGTTTGAGTTTATCTTCCAGATAATCCCGATTGGGAATCACCTGGCTTTGTGGCGAAACCACAGCCCCCAACTGACTGCCTTTTGGGCGGGAATGGAAATAACCATCGCTTAGATTACCTGCAATTTTTTCTACGTTGGCCTTGATAATAATCTGCCGCTCCAGGCTTGGCCAGAAAAAATGAAGGCACGCTTTGTGTGTTTCAGCTATTGCCCGGCCCTTGCGGCTGCCATAATTGGTATAAAAAACAAAACCTTCCCAGTTATAAGCCTTCAGCAAGACCATCCGCGTCCTCGGGCATCCGTCATCTTCTACGGTAGAAATGGCCATGGCATTGGTTTCGGTAATCTCAGGATGTTCTTCCGCCTCCAGAAACCAATCGCGGAACTGTTCCATAGGATTTTCTCTAACTTCGCTTTCAATAAGCTGAGATTTGTTGTACACTTTTCTTTTGTCGTGAAGGTTTTCGCTATTCATGGTATGATGGGGTGATGTAAACTAAATTATATACTGTAGAACAATGTCGCTATAATTTTTATGAAACATGAATCTCTTTAGTTGACATAAGCAGAAATCATATTTTCAAAAAACTCGACTATCCAAATGCTGCGTCTTAACTCAGGTCAATTAAGTTGCTAAAAAAATGTTTGGATTTGAATTTTTAACCACAATTCTTCGCATTTTCATTTTTCAAAAAAAATATTTTTTTATAGCTTTGATATATGAATTACTCCTACAAAGGTAAAATATTAATATCAACTCCGGATTCTTCGGGAGATATATTTTCCCGTTCTGTGGTTTTGATAACAGAGCATAACGAAAATGGTGCTTTTGGCCTGATTCTTAACAAAAAAAACCTGAATATGAGTTCCAGGCTGTTGGATATATTTGGTTTTCCTGTAGAGCTGTATGAAGGTGGTCCTATGGAAAATGATAAAGTGTTCTTCATCCTGAAAGGCCAAAAAATCACCCCGAATTATTCTGAAATCAATGATGATTTTTACCTGACAGAAGATATAGATGCTGTGGTTACATCTATTGTAGAAAGCAGAATAAGCATCAATGACATCAAGGTTTTTTCGGGATATTCCGGTTGGGGCGCGATGCAGCTGGAAAGCGAACTACAGAACAAAATGTGGACTATTGTGGATGTTTATAATCTGGATTATACCATGCCGAATGACCAAAACCTCTGGAAAAAAATAATGCAAAACCTGGGCGGGGAGTTTCTTCTGTGGGCCAATGCACCGGAGAATGTCAATTTGAATTGATATTTATAAAAAACGTACATCAACTTTCCCTGACTGATGGTAGAAAAATCCGTCACTATCATATTCTACACCTGTAAGACCTTCCAGAACATCATAGACCATTTTTTGCAATACACCATCGCCTATGCCGTGGATAACCTGTAGATTTTTGATATGGTTTTTTCGGCAGAAATCGATGGTTTCCAATAGTTTTTCTTTTTGGATCATCAGCCTTTCGAAGGCATCATAACCTGACGGATCTTTGACAAGGAAATTAAAATGAAGATCCAATTTCAAAGGCGCCTTATTATGCTTTTTGGAAGTGATTTTAGCAGGTTCCTTTTTCGTGATTACGGGAACATTCTCATATAAACCGGAATCAATAATCGTTAATTGCTCTTTGTTGAGATTATAGGTAAAGCCGTGTTCGTCCTCTATTTTCACCTGATTGGCAATAATATTCAGAACTTTTCCTTTCAGATTGTCATCAATGACAGAAACTAAATCTCCAACTTTCATCCTTAATTATAATTGATAAATGATGATTTATAAATGAATAAAGAATTCAAAAACTCTTTAATTCTAAAACGCTCAAACCCGACTTCCTAATTCGATAACTTCCAGATCTTTGATTTCATCTTTATTGATTGTGAAACGCATCATGGTCCTTACTTTGTGCCAGCCGGATTTGCCACACGCACCGGGATTAAGATGCAGCAGGTTATTGGTTTTATCAAACATAGCTTTCAGGATATGAGAATGTCCGGAGATGAATAATTTTGGTTTTTTCTCTGCAATCTCCTGCTTTGCCAAAGGTGAATAACGCCCCGGATATCCTCCGATATGAATCATCAATACTTCGACTTCTTCACATCTGAAACTCAAGACTTCCGGGAAAACAGTCCTGATTTTAGCGTCATCAATATTGCCATAAACACCGCGCAGAGGCTTGATTTTCTCGAGCTCTTCAATCACATTCATATTCCCAAAGTCGCCGCAATGCCAGACTTCATCCGCATCTTTAGCATAATCGAGAATCCTGTCATCGATGTAAGAATGGGTGTCTGAGAGAAGTAGAATCCTTTTCATTATTAATTTTCGATTTTAATGGATGATAATCTGCTGTGGTTGCAGCATATACCAGATGGTTATGCCAGCCGCTAAACCGGCTAATATAATGAGAATAAGCAACCAAAAAGCCCCGCTTCTTACGCCTTTTTTATACATCACCACAAAAACCAACTGCAGAATAAAAAAAAGTATCAGTAAAACGATCAGGTTCACAATAATCTGCTCTTCTGAAATCTTTTTACTAAAAAGAAAAACGGAAACAAAAACTAAAATAATAACCATCATTTTTATAAATTCCGATGGCTGAGAGAGTCTATTTTTAGGCGTTTGTTTCATCATTCTTCTATTTTTATAATGTACAAAATTACGAATTACTATTAGTTTATCGTACAGCCGGATCATCTAAAATTAAAAAGCCCTTTCAGTCACAATAAAGGATTTGGTAATTAAAAAAGTTGAATTATCATTCTCAAATTTTACCTCTTTGTGATTAAACTATGACTTACTTTAATAATTGAAAAAAAAAGAAGAAATTTGCGCCTGAGATGAGATATTTTATAGAGTTTTCTTACAACGGTTCCGCGTATTTTGGTTACCAGATCCAGCCCAAACAGATTTCTGTGCAGGAGGAATTGGAAAAAGCCTTATCCACCATTCTTCGGGAGCCGATCAAAACAACCGGCGCCGGGCGAACGGACACCGGCGTACACGCAAAAAAAATGTTTGCCCATTTTGAAACCAATCAGCTACTTCCCGAAAACCTGATTTATAAACTCAATTCATTCTTATCAGAACACATCGCGATTAAAAGAATTTTTAAAGTTGATGATGATATGCACGCCAGGTTCAGTGCAACTTACCGGACTTACGAATATTATATTTCCCTGGAAAAAAATCCGTTTTCAAAAGACTCCAGCTGGCAATACTGGCGCCAAGAAACTCTGAATATCAACCTTATGAACGAGGCCTGCAAAATCCTTTTTGAGTATGATGATTTCACGAGTTTTGCGAAACTGCATGCCGACAATAAGACCAATATCTGCAAAATTTATAAAGCAGAATGGGAACAATTGGGAAATCAACTGCGGTTTACGATTTCTGCTGACCGTTTCCTGAGAAATATGGTACGCGCCATTGTGGGAACGATGGTAGAGATTGGAACCGGAAAAATTGCGTCTCAGGATCTGCGAAGAATTATCGAAGAAAAATACCGGAATTCAGCTGGTGTTTCCGCACCTGCACAGGGTCTTTTCCTGGTAGATGTCGGCTATGACTTTTAATTGATATTTAAATGACTGACTCAGCATTTCAATTTTGAAAATCTTATTTTTGCAAAGATTTTTTTTCGATTTAGGAAAAATCTGCTGAATTCTAAGTGTAATAAAGGAACTCTAGCCAATATCTTTTGATTAAGATACCGGAATAAACTTAGAACAATTAACCAAAACAGATGAAACAACAAAATACCTGGGATATAGTAAAGCGATTATTTCTGATTGGGATGAAATTCCGTTCGTGGTTTATCCTCACCCTGATTATCTCTATCGTTTTAGCTATTGTTTCCACTTATCGCCCGATTCTAACGAAAAATGTAGTTGATATAGACATTGTGCAACTGAAGGATAAAGCCCAGCTGATGAAACATATCTATCTGCTGATCGGTTTGGTAGTTGCAGAGACTATTCTCAATTTTTTTCTGGTTTATTTCTCCAATTTTATTTCTCAGAATGTAATTAGGGACATCCGGGAAAGGCTTTATCATAAATTGATTTACTTCAAAACCGCTTTTTTTGATAAAACCGCGATCGGAAATCTGGTAACCAGAGCTGTTGGCGATGTTGAGACCATTGCCACAGTTTATACAGACGGCTTCCTGATGGTTTTTGGCGATATTCTTAGGATTGTGATGGTCCTGTTTGCCATGTTTCAGGTAGATACTCATCTTAGCTTGATTTCGTTGGCTATTCTACCCATAATGGTGGTGATCACCAGGGTTTTCCAGAAAAAACTGAAGGTTGCTTTTGGGCTGGAAAGAAGCTGGACAGCGACACAAAACAGTTTTGTACAGGAACGTTTGGCAGGCATGCCACTGATACAGGTTTTTAACAGACAAGAAGCTGAGTTCTCAAAATTTGACCATATCAATATTGAGTTGAAAAAAGCACTGTTGAGAACGGTGTTCATTTTCTCATTATTCTTCCCGGTAGTCGAATTGATTTCGTCGCTTTTCATTGGATTCATCCTGTTCTACGGCGGTTTTATCAAATCTACGCCGGGTGTTATCATTGCTTTTATCCAGTTTATTAATATGCTGATCCGGCCGCTGAGGCAGATTGCGGACAGATTCAATAATATCCAGAGAGGAATTGTAGGCGCGGAAAGAGTTCTTGGTGTGATGGACGAAGATCAGGCGATGCCCAATAACGGAACCATTGCCAAAGACCATTTTGATGGGAAAATAGAATTCCGAGATGTTCATTTTGCCTATGACGACAAGCAGGAAGTACTGAAAGGTATCGATTTCAAGGTTAATCCGGGCGAAACTGTCGCCATTGTTGGCGCAACCGGAGCCGGAAAATCGACAATCATCAGTCTCATAACCAGATTATACGATATCAATTCAGGAAAAATATTGCTGGACGATGTGGACATCAGGGATTATGAATTGTATAATCTGAGGAGCCACATTGGCGTTGTCTTGCAGGATGTTTTCCTCTTCCACGGCAGCATTTTTGAAAACCTGACTTTGGGTGATGAAAGCATTACTCTGGACGACGTCAAAAAAGCAGCACACGAGATTGAAGTGGATGATTTTATCGAGCAGTTACCCGGGAATTATGATTACGTCGTGAGTGAAAGAGGCTCTTCTATTTCCCTTGGGCAGAGACAATTGCTGTCATTTTTGCGGGCTTATCTTTCTGATCCTAAAATCCTGATTCTGGACGAGGCGACCTCATCCATTGACCAGGAAAGTGAGAAATTGATCCAAAGAGCGACTGAAAAAATCACCAAAAACAGAACGTCAATCATCATTGCGCACCGGCTTTCTACTATAGAAAAAGCGGACAAAATCATCGTGATGGATCACGGACTGATCGTGGAAGAAGGAACACACGACGAACTTTTGGCTAAGAATGGTTATTATTCTGTCCTTTATAAAGCGCAGGTTGTGAGCGCGGATGGGGAGAAATTGGTTTAAAAACAATTTGATATTGATTAAAAATTAATTTGTAATTTTGATTAAAACATACTGAAAATGAATATCGAATCGAGAAAAATAGAATTTGTTCAGGCTTTTATGAATCTTCAAAGCGAGGAATTAATTTCTCAATTCGAAAAACTATTGAAAAAAGCCAAACAATCTGAGAAAGAATTGAACCCATTTACGATTGAAGAATTAAATTACCGCATAGACGTTTCATTAGAAGATTCTAAAAACGATAAAGTAACAGAATCAAATGAACTGCTTTCTGAAATCAAACATTGGTAATGAAAATATTTTGGACAGCATTCGCTAAAAGAGAGTTAAGGAATATTTACGATTATTATAAATTAAAAGCAAGCCCTAAAATTGCTCAAAAATTGATTACCGAAATTATTGAACAAACAAACATTTTAGATTTTCAAATCAAAATAGGACAAAAAGAAGATTTACTCTCTGACAGAAAAGAAAATTTCAGATATTTGGTTTCCAAAAATTACAAAATAATTTATTGGTTTAATAAAGAAAGGAATAGGATTGAAATCGTTGATATTTTCGACACACGCCAAAATCCCATTAAAATCAATAGAGAAAAGTAGATTTTTTTCTAACTTTTTAATAATTTATTTCTAAAACTCACCATTCCGGTCACTACAATCAGGCAAGCAATAATGATAATTTTTTGAGTCTTCATCCACAGGCAAAGATCTCTGCCGGTAACGACAGAGATACAATCTTTCGGATTCCCGGTTTCGTATTTCAGGCTTACATAAGTACTGAGCACACCGATAACAGATACCAGAATTACCAAAATCAGGATACTGATAATGGCATGATATACCGCCCTTCTCATAGTTTAGTTTTGGCTTTTTTTAGTTTTTCAAAGTTTAAGAATTTCCCAGGCTCTTTTGATTTCGTTAGTTTTCAAAAACTTTTGTGCCACTAAATGTACATCTTTTTCCGAAGAAAAGTCACCAATGGGCAAAATTTCTACATTGGCCAGCATTCCCAAATCGTTCCCTGTGAAAATATCGCTGGATTTGATTTCATAAGGCAATTTGTCGTAACCAATCCCTTTTGTAACCAGCGGTTTAGGCACTTCGAAGATATTATTCTCATTATTCCTGGAGTAGAAATTACTTCCCAATCTCGCTACCAGATCCAATTGTTTCTGGTCAAGATTCCCGTTTTCGTCCAGGTATTTTTCATTGATATGAATTTTAACAATTTCTGCAATTACAAGATTCCCGGCTCCGCCAAAATTTCCAAGAGATTTAATTTCGAGAACTTTACATTCGAAATTAACGGGAGATTCAGCAATCAAAGGTGGTTTTACGATGGCGGCAGGTTTCATTGTTAATCCGGATTTGAGGAATTCATTCACGCCGTCTTCGTATTCTGTACTGGCCAGGGAAACCTGCTGAACCATCTCGAAATTAACATTACCGATGACCAATTCCGGGACTTCTTTCAAGTTTTCAAGAGTATGTTTCGTCGTATTATCTCGGACTCTTCTGGAAGGCGAAATAATCACAACCGGCGGAACCGTGCTGAACATATTGAAGAAACTGAACGGCGAAAGATTGATTTTTCCTTTGCTGTTAATCGTACTTGCCAAAGCAATTGGCCGCGGCGCAATGGCAGTTTGCATTACTTGCTGAAGCTGCATTGCAGAAATATCGGAAGGAGTTATAGACTTAACCACAAAAGTCATAAAAGTTTTTTATTAGGTTTAATATTGAATTAGTAAAAAGCACACAAAAGTTTCGACAATCAAAGTATTTTTAATGAATTGGTTTAACGCAAGGTTTCATAATATTTATTCACAAAAGTTTCTTGACCATCGTGATACAAGTTTTTAACGTTAAAATTCACTAAAATTCCTTTTGGTTTTTTCATAAGATTAATATAATTGATAATCTGAGCTTTATGAATATCTGTAATTGATGAAACAGATTTTAGTTCAAGAACGATCAAGTCTTCAATTAGAAAATCACAGAAAAATTCACAGTTTATTTCTTTTCCCTTATAAATTATTGGAATTTTCAGCTCAGACTGAAAGTTAATATTTCTTAGTCTAAATTCTTCTTCCAAACACTTATGATAAACACTTTCCAATAATCCTGGACCGAGAATTTTGTGAACTTCGATGCAAGCTCCATTTATTGTATAAGTCAAATCTGTAATATAAGCTTGAGTAATCATCCTTTTCTGAACTTAAATATTAAAAATAAAACTCTTGTGACTTTTGTGGTTAATAATTGGCAGGTAAAATCTTCCCAGTCACTTCCCCAAAACCAACCCGGATACCATCTTTTTCTGACCAGGCTTTCATTGTCACAGTATCGCCATCTTCTATGAATTTTCTTTCAATTCCGTCTTTCAGTTGCAAAGGTTTTGTTCCTCTCCAGGTCAGTTCCAGCATAGAACCATAGGATTTTTCACCTTCTCCCGAGATCGTCCCACTGGCATAAACATCACCAACTTCCACATTACAGCCATTCACCGTGTGATGCGCCAATTGCTGAAACATATTCCAATACATCAATTTGTAATTGCTCTCAGAGATCAGATTGTCTTCTGAATTTTGAGGTTTTAGATAAACTTGAAGATTGATGTCATAATTTTGATCACCTTCAAATTTCAAATAATCTAAAACTTCCGGTTCTTGCTTTGGAGATTGAGTTTTAAATGGTTGCAAAGCTTCCAAAGTTACAATCCAAGGCGAAATGGACGAACCGAAGTTTTTCCCTAAAAATGGACCCAACGGAACATATTCCCAGCTTTGGATGTCTCTCGCCGACCAATCATTGAAAATCATCATCCCAAAAATTGCATCTTCTGCTTCGGAAACAGAAATCCTTTCTCCTAAATCTGTATTTTTATTCAACACAAAAGCCATTTCCAGTTCAAAATCGAGTTGTTTTGATGCGCTGAATATTGGTTGATCAGAATCAATCTGTTTGATTTGTCCGCAAGGTCTTGTAATATCAATCCCTGACAAAACAATAGACGACGCACGCCCGTGATAGCCAACCGGCAGATGTTTCCAGTTTGGCAACAATGCATTCGCGGGGTCACGGAACATCATTCCTACATTGGTGGCGTGCTGGATACTGCTGTAGAAATCGGTGTAATTTGGGATGTGCAAAGGCATCATCATCTGGATTTCATCCAAATTATAAAAACATTCTTCCAAAGCTCTCTCATCTTTCGATAATAAAGAATCTTCCAACAGCAATTCCTGAATTCTTTCACGAACCTGATTGGTCACCGGTTTACCGAGCTCTATAAATTCATTAATCGTGTAACCTTCGAAAACATTGTCGCTCAAACCTTTGATATCTTCAAAATAGCCAAGGTCAAATAATGTTGCCAAGTCAATAACAATATCACCAATCCGCGTTGCATTAGCAATATATTCTTTATTGAAAACACAAACGCCAAACGGAATATTATAAATCGAAAAATCGGAGTCTGAAGGATAGTTTATAAAGGATTTCATTGTTTAATTTATTTTGAAATATAAAAAGAATTTGAAAACCCTTTCTGAGTTTGAAACTCAGAAAGGGTTGATGTTTAAAAAATATATGGAATTACAAATTACCCCGTCTCTCCTGTTCTCTTTCCAAGGCTTCGAAAAGTGCTTTGAAATTCCCGGCTCCGAAGCTTTGCGCACCGTGCCGCTCGATGATTTCGTAGAACAAAGTTGGACGGTCTTCCACAGGTTTTGTAAAAATCTGAAGCAAGTAACCTTCCTCGTCACAATCCACAAGAATCCCCAAATTCTGAAGTTTTTTGATATCCTCATCAATATCTCCTACCCTCTCCGGGATCATCTCGTAATAAGCTTCCGGCGGCGGTGACAAAAATTCCACACCTCTGTTTTTGAGTTCTGTTACTGTTTTCACAATATCCTTGGTGGCCACCGCAATATGCTGAACGCCTTCTCCTTCGTAGAAATCCAGATATTCTTCTACCTGGGATTTTTTTTGGCCTTCGGCTGGTTCGTTGATCGGGAATTTGGCATAACCATTTCCGTTGGACATCACTTTTGACATCAGTGCAGAATATTCTGTATTAATTTGTTTGTCATCAAACGAAAGGATATTGACAAATCCCATCACTTTCTCATACCATTCAACCGTTGGGATCATCCTGTCCCAGCCGACATTTCCCACGCAATGGTCAACATATAATAACCCAACATCCGAAGGATTGTAATCACTTTCCCATTTTTCGAAACCGGGCATAAATGCGCCGCTGTAATTGTTGCGCTCCACAAACATGTGAACAGTTTCTCCGTAAGTATAAATCCCAGACATCTTCACTTCACCAAATTCGTCGGTCAGAGTTTGTGGTTCCAGGTAAGCTTTTCCGCCACGTTTTGTGGTTTCTTCAAAGGCTTTTTCTGCATCATCTACCCAAAGCGCCAAGACCTTAACCCCATCGCCGTGCTTTTGTTGATGCTGGCAAATCGGTGAGTCGGATTTGAGCCCGGAAGTCAGCACCAGTCGGATTTTCCCTTGCTGTAAAACATAAGATGCTCTGTCTCTGACGCCGGTTTCCGGGCCAGCGTACGCAACCGACTGAAAACCGAACGCCGTTTTGTAAAAATGGGCGGCTTGCTTGGCATTTCCCACATAAAACTCTATAAAATCTGTTCCGTTGATCGGGAGAAAATTTTCGGCTTGTGCGATTTTCTCGGCAAAAGTGAGTGTTGACATTGGACTTTTTTATTTTATGATGATCAAAGCCAAGATAAACATTTTTACCAAACTAACTAACGATTGTTAGTTTTTTAAAAAACATAACTAAATTAACACAAAAAAAGCTGATTTTACAAACAGCTCTCTTATTATATTATTTATCTTTTTTCATTGTCCCGGTTTCAGAAAACCGCATATGCCAACTGAAGGCTTCCTCCAGCAAATGTGGCGTGTGGCCGCCTCTCCTACAAGCACGGTCAAAATAGGATTGCAATTCTTCTTTATAATCCGGATGCACACAATTGTCTATAATGGTCTGCGCTCTTTCCCGTGGCGCAAGCCCTCTGAGATCTGCTAAACCAACATCAGTTACCAGGATGTCAACATCGTGCTCGGTATGATCGGTATGAGAAACCATCGGCAGTACGTGTGACACTTTATTCTCTTTGGAAGCGGCTTGTGTTACGAAAATACTCAGGTAGGCATTTCTGGCAAAATCGCCTGATCCTCCAATACCATTCATAATTTTGGTTCCGACAAGATGGGTGGAATTGACATTGCCATAAATATCAAATTCAATCGCTGTATTAATAGCGATAATCCCTAATCTTCTGATAAGCCCTGGCGTGTTTGAAATATTCTGAGGGCGGAGAACAAATTTGTCTCTGTATTTGCTAAGATTACCAAAAACACGCTCGTAACATTCCTTAGAAACGGTTACCGATGAAGCTGATGCAAAACTTAAAACGCCGGCATCTATCAAATCAAAAGTACTATCCTGAAGAACTTCGGAGAACATGGTTAAGTCATAAAAATTACTGTGTTTAAAACCTGTCAAAACCGCATTCGCCACTTTACCGATGCCTGCCTGCAAAGGAAGCAAACGGTCTGTAAGGCGACCTTCTTTTACTTCATTTTCGAAAAATCGGAGAATATGTTTGGCAATGGCTGTTGTCTTGTGATCGGGTTCTGCGATGTCAGCAGGACTATCTTTGACGTTGGTAAAAACAATCGCCTCTATCTTATCAGGATCTACAGGAATGGTTTTACGGCCAATTTTGTTCCACGGGGCAACGATAGGGATAACGTTTCTGTGAGGGTAATCTTCTGCCTGGTAAATATCGTGGATACCATAAACTTCCTCGGGAACCTGCGTATTAATTTCGATGATGACTTTTTTGGCCATGGCGGCAAAAGTTACCGAGTTTCCTACTGATGTTGTCGGAACAATGCTCCCGTCCCTGTCAATATAAGCAGCCTCGATAATCGCGACATCCAGCTTGGTTTTGCCGTGCAGGATCTCCGCACTTTCGCTAAGATGCTGATCGATAAAAAGGATTTCGCCTTCGTTGATTTTTTTTCTTAGGATGGGATCTACCTGAAAAGGCATTCTTTTAGCCAATACGCCAGCCTCGGCTAACTTGCCGTCTGTCCCGTGGCCCAAAGAAGCGCCTGTCATGAGCGTAATTTTAAGATCTTCTGTCTTACCTTTTTCGGCTAAGGCTGGTAAAACAGCTTTGCTGTCTCCGGCTTTTGTAAAACCGCTGGTACCTACCACCATACCATTTTTGATTATCTGCGCCGCATTCTCAGCTGTTGTAACTTTATCGCGCAGACTTTCCAGTCTAATTCTTTCAATCATCTGATATTGAATTTACCTCTCACACTTCCCATTATTTCTAACTAAATAAAGATTGGCAAGAGTGTTATAACCTAATGTTACAAATTTACAAAAAAAACATTCTATCCATCAGATAAATCGTCATTTAATTTGGATTTGAAACCGTTCTAAACTAAGCATCTAGCCAGCTTGTTTTGTAAGTTGGATCTTCTGCTCGGATCGCTTCCTCTGTCAATTTCAAAGGGCGGAAAGGATCTACCATTACCGCATATTCGTTTGTGAATTTTTTACCGATACTCCGCTCCATCGCTCCAGGATGCGGGCCGTGGACAATCCCGCCAGGATGCAATGAAAAATCCATCAGATCTACGTGGTTTCTGCTCATAAAATCGCCTTCTGTATAAAACAGTACCTCATCCGAATCGATATTGGAATGATTGTAAGGTGCAGGAATGGCATCCGGATGATAATCATACATCCTTGCACAGAATGAACAAACCACAAAATTATGTGCTTCGAAGTTCTGATGAACCGGAGGCGGCTGATGAATGCGACCGGTAATTGGCTCAAAATTTTTGATATTGAATTTATAAGGATAAAAATAACCGTCCCAGCCAACGACATCAAACGGATGAGTGGCGTAAATGAAATCGGTAATTTGATTTTCTTTTTTGACTTTGATAAGAAAATCGCCTTTTTCATCTTTTGGTTCTGTAAAAGTTGGAGGAATAATATCGCGTTCACAGAACGGCGAATGCTCCAACAATTGCCCAAACTCATTACGGTAACGTTTTGGTGTATAAATCGGTGAATGCGCTTCTATGAAAAAGAAAACATTTTGCTCCGAATCTAATTCCAACTGATAAATAGTTCCTCTGGGAATGATGAGATAATCGCCGACAGAAAAGTCAATATTGCCAAGCATTGTTTTCAGCGTTCCTTTACCTTGGTGGACAAAGAGCAACTCATCACATTCTGCATTTTTATAAAAATAATCAGTTGATTGTCTGGGCTTTGCCAAACCCATTTTCAAATCGTTGTTAAACATCAGAACCTTCCGGCTTTCCAAAAAATCGTCTTCGGGTTTTACTTTTGCCCCTTTTATCATTCTTGGTGTGACGTTTTTCTCCACCGCAATTTTGGGAGTTACGTCTTTTACATTGCCAATGGATTTGATCTGAGTTGGGCGATGTACGTGATACAGCAAGGATGCGATGCCGTGAAAACCTTCTGTACCAAAGAGCTGCTCGTAATAAAACTGGTTATCTTCGGATTTGAAAACCGTGTGTCTTTTTGGCGGAATTTTACCTAACTGAATGTATCTCATTGTATTAGATTTGGCTTTTCTCAAATGTAATATTTTTTCTCTGAACGCAAAGTCCGCAGAGGTTTTTGTTAATTATTGAAACTATTTTAAGAGGCAAAAAGTTACTTGAGTGGAAAAAATGAATTAAATTTTGATTTGGAAGACGTATGTTGTTTTGATATTGAAACCCTTAGCCCTGATGGGAACGGCATCCTTTTTCTTGGCTGGGGGAAACCTCATAGGTTTTGAAAACCTATGAGGTTTTTAGCTTTGGCAGAAAAAGATACAGTGGACAGCAGGTTCCCGGCTCCTGAAAAAGAATTATGAGAGCCTTAGGACTGTTTTATATTATAAAATGTTATCTTTGAGACTACTAATTTTACACACAATGAATGATTCGTTAATGGTTTCTCAACTGTCAGAAATCGAAAAAGCAGAATTTTACAGAAAAACGTATATGCACGTTGCAGTGGCCATTTTAGCTTTTGGCGCAGTGGAATATCTGCTGCTGAAAACGGTTCCGCTGGAAACGGTGCTTGCGATGGTTTCGGGAAGGTATATCTGGCTGGCCGTGATTGGCGTTTTTTGGCTGGCATCTATGCTGGCGACCAAATTGTCTTTCTCACTCTCCAGAAACACACAATATTTAGGATTGGGTCTGTATGTCCTGATAGAAGCCGTCATCTTCCTGCCAATGTTGGGCATCGCAAGTCTGTACGCACCTCAGGTGATTACGCAGGCCGCTCTAGTAACGCTTTTTATGTTTGCAGGATTAACAGCAACGGTATTTTTTACCAACAAGGATTTTTCTTTTCTTAGAAATATCATCGTGATTGGCGGATTTGTAGCTTTAGGAGTAATTGTTGCCGGCTCTATCTTCGGATGGAACCTGGGACTTTGGTTTTCCCTGGCAATGGTTGGATTGGCGAGTGCGAGTATTCTTTATGAAACCTACAACATCAAGAATGTTTATAACAAAGAGCAATATGTTGGTGCTGCTTTGCAGATGTTTGCGTCGATAATGCTGCTGTTCTGGTATATTTTGAGAATTTTCTTGAATAGAAGAGATTAGGATTTAACCAATATCAATTATTATTGAAGTGTTCGGAACTATCTGGGCACTTTTTTTTGCTTAATGGAAAATTTTAACGCAAAGGCCGCAAAGATTATTTTAATAATCGGAAATATCTTGAGACGCAAAGGCGCTTCGCTCAGCAAAATTTGATTTGCTAAAAGAGTTTCTATCGTTCTGATTTTATTTTCTTGAGAATATCCAGAAGTTCTGAGGATTTTAAATAGCCGTTATATTGAAAAATGATTTCGTTTTTAGTATTTAATATGATTAAACTCGGGTAAGTTGTTTTCCCGCCCATTAATGTTTCTGCAAGTTGGTGGATGCCGGTATCTTTTCCTGTGGGTTTGTATCGGAATGTTTTTCCGGCAAAGCTAATATCACGCTTTTCTTCTGCATCCAATATTACAAAATAGAAATTCTGTTGAATGAGATCAGCCACTTTCTGATTATTAAACGTGGTATTTTCCATCGCTTTGCAGTAATTGCACCAATTGGTATGGATGAAAACTACAACATCTTTTTTTTCTGATTCCTGTAAGTTTTCTATCGCTTCAAACTGATAGGATTTGGCCTGAGAAAAGCAAATTCCGGAAAGTAAAATACTTCCCAGAATCGCCAGTCGTAATATGGCATCACGAATTTTCATTTTCTTTTTGTTTCTCAATCAATTATCAATTTTGGCTAAAGCCTAATTAAATTGTAATTTTTGAGACGGGCTAAAGCCCGCCTCTATTGATATTCTCAATTATATTAATCAAAATTAAATCTTACCCCTAAAAAGCCCCTGATCCCCTGGTTTGGCGCGTAAACATATGATGTATCAAAATTTAAAGGATTGTCTGCTGTAGGCTCGCCAAAAGGATCATTTGAGCGAGATATAAGAAAGGGAGTTCCTTTGGCAGGTGTCCAGTTGAGTAGGTTTTTCACACCGGCATAAAATTCAAAATTTCGGACTCCACTATAAGTAAACTGAATATTCTGTATGCTCCACCAAGGTGACATGCCAGGTCTTGGATCCAGATCGCCCTGTAAAGGTAAACGCATTGGGCTGTAAACATTACCGGTATAATCGATGCTCAGATGCCAAGGTTTAATTTTGTACGACACGGCCCAGGTTCCTGTGAACTTTTCTGTGAGCATCTGTTGTTCGGTGATTCCGTTTTCGGTTAATGTGTTTTCCATCAATGTGCCCCCGAGAATGAATTTTAAACCGTTAGAAAATGTCAGGTCAGCATTAAGACTGATACCTTTGCTCACCGCATGCCCATCAAGATTGTCGTAGAGGATTTCATTAGGGTTGGTATCATAATCCGGAACAATCCTGTTGGTAAAATAAGTGTAAAAAGCGGTAGCATCCAACCCTATAAAACTACCGGAATTAAGATAAAATTTCTTAATAAAATTAAGGTTAGCATTATAAGATTTTTCCGGTTTCAGATCGCTAAGAATAATAACATTCCTCGCTCCGGTAAGTGCCGCGTGGTCTTCTGTAAAAAGATTAACGACACGGTAACCGGTTCCGGCATTCAAGCGGATGATATCATTTTTGTTAATCGCCCATTTGTAAGCCACTCTTGGGGTAAAAATATTGCCGTGGATATTGTTATGGTCATAACGGAACCCCAGTAACAGCTTATGTTTTTCTGCCAGCGCAATCTCATCCTGAATAAAAACCCCGGGCAACCAGGTATTTTCAGGTTCATTTTGCCCGTTTGAGTAGGCTGTTGCCGGCGTATTGTCGTCGTAATAAGTATATCTGAGAGCAGTACCTGCCAAGAGATCGTGTCTCCCTATTTTTTTATCCCAGGTCAGCTGCCCAAAAGCGATTTTTTGGTTGGCTATGTAAGAAACATCACCGTAGCGGCTGTCCTGATCGTGATTGATGAAGGAAAATCCAAAGAACATTTTTTCGCTCACCGGTAACTGGTAATTACCAATAATTTCTGCGCGGTTGGTATAGATACTCTCGCCATAGATCTCATCGCCGCCACGGTAGGATTTGTCCCAGCGCATATCACCGCCCCAGCGGTCCTCGTACATATAACGTGCAGCGAGTGTAAACAAACGGTTTTCTTTCCGTTCAAAATTCCATTTCTGGAAAATAGATATCCTGTTTTGCAGGGTGACATCGGTAAAGTTATCATGGTTATTGTCGACCCTGTTTTGGAAATTAAAATAATTGATCCCGGTAAGGACACTTGCTTTTTTCCCGGCATTGAATTTAAATCCCAAATCCACATTATATTCGCCCCAGGTTGTAGAAAACAGATCGGCACTCACCAATGGTGCATTCTGAGGTTTCTTGGTAATAATATTGATAAGACCTCCAACTGCTTCACTCCCATAGAGAGAAGAGGCAGGACCTTTTACCACCTCGATTCTTTCTACCAAAGAATTTGGAATCCCGGACAATCCGTAGACCGTTCCTAAAGAACTCACGATTGGCATTCCGTCAATCAAAACCATCGTGTAAGGGCCTTCTAAACCGTTGATATGGATATCGCCGGTGTTACAGATATTACAATTAAGTTGTGGGCGGACACCATTGACGGTTTGCAGAGCATCAAAAATACTAGGTGTAGGATTTTTCCTAAAAAATGTTGGGGTATAAACCTCTACGGGAACCGGGCTTTCCAGCCTGCTCACGGCCTTCATTGTACCGGTAATCACCACATCTTCTATATCTCCTGTTTTTACAACTTCTTTTTTTGTGGTTAAACTATCATTTTTTACCGCTGGCACAGCCAGGCTATCTACCTGTGAGTAAGCCAATTGGTAACCACCGAAAAGAGCAGCAACTGATAGAGAAAATAATCTTAGCTTCATTTAATTAATATATTATATTGCAAATATATAAAAGTTAGATTAATCTAACAAATTAATTAGCTAAATAAATATTTAAATCTTTCCAACATAACCCTCATAACAAAAAAAACCTCCGGAAAAAATTCCGGAGGTTAAAGACATTAATTATTTAGGTTTTACAAATTTGAACCGCCGGAAACTTCTATCCTTTGCGCATTGATCCATTTGGCATCATCGGTACAAAGAAAGGCGACAACACCGCCAATATCAGCCGGAAGCCCTACCCTTCCCAAAGCCGTTGTTCCGGCAATATGCTGATTAACCTGTGCATTGTCTCTTACAACGCCGCCACCGAAATCTGTTTCAATCGCACCCAGAGCAACAACATTCACATTAATGCCGCGCTTGCCAAATTCCTGCGCTTCATACCTTGTAAGGACTTCCACAGCACCTTTCAATGCACCATAAGCGCCATAACCTGGCAAACAGAATCTTGCCAAACCGGAAGAAATATTGATAATTCCGCCGCCGTCATTCAGTAATTCCAGCGATTTCTGAGTCAGGTAAAACGGTGCTTTGAATTGGATAAATTAGAAGGATCATAAGTCAGCATTTTTGCGATTTCTGCAATACTCATTTTATTATCTTCTAAATGCTGTTTGGCAATGTCAAGAATTTTGCCTTCCACAAAAGAACAGGGCGAATTGCCTGTCACCAGCTTGATCGTATTACTTAGATGCCTCGGATGGATATGCAACAATTCCGCTACATCCCTTATTTCGTAGATATGCTCAGATTTTCCGGACAAAACATCGGCAAGGTTCTCATCAACGATTTTCATAAAATCACTGGTAATCTCTTTTTGCCGGGCCAATATTTTCTGAGGAAGCGCATTCATTTTTTTTATTTTGTCAAATCTAAGCCACCGAAATTACCGGAACTCATCATCAGAAAAGCACCTTTTGTTTTGTCTAACGTTTCCCAATATTGATGAAGGTCTGCGGCATTAGTAAATACTTTGAGATCCTGATTCCTGAATTTCTCCTTAATCAAATCCGGTGAAATAGGATCCATCCGCTTGATTCTCAAAGCCTCTTCCGAATAGAAAACCACAGCGTGGTCTAGGCCATCCAAAGCGTGATCGTACTGCTCAAGAAAAATTGGATTAAGGCTGGAATAGGTATGTAATTCTAAGAAGCCGAAGGTTTCGGTTTTGGAAAATTGTTCAGCAAAAGCAGCCACCGTGGCTTTCACTTTGCTAGGTGCGTGTGCAAAATCTTTGTAAAGCAAACCACCGTCAGGTCTTTCTACTTTTTCCAGTCGTTTGCTCGCCCCTTTGAAGCTCATAATTGCCTCGTAGAATTCTTCTTCCATAATCCCCAACTGGGAACAGATGAATCTGGCACCTTCCATATTCAGCAGGTTATGCTTACCAAAAACAGACAACGAAACATCGCCCATATCGGTTTTTAGATTCACAACACCGTCTATGATTTCATACTCAGGCGTTTTGTACGGGATTTTTCTAAAATAATTCTCGGCACTTTCCACGACTTTTACCACTTCCGGATCCTCTTCGTTATAAACCAGAACGCCACCGGGCGTGATGGTTGCAACAAATTTCCTGAACTGATCGATATAATCATCAAATGTCTTGAAAACATTAATATGATCCCAGGCAATCCCGGAAATCAAAGCGATATTGGGCTGATATAATAGAAACTTTGAACGAAGATCTATTGGAGAAGAGAGATATTCATCACCTTCAAGGATCATAAAATCATTGTCATTCGTGATTTTCACCATACAATCGAAGCCTTCCAACTGAGCACCAACCATATAATCGATGTCTTTGTGATGAAAATTAAGAACGTGGAGGATCATCGATGTAATCGTTGTTTTCCCGTGCGAACCTCCAATGACTACTCTGGTTTTTTCTTTGGATTGTTCGTAAAGAAACTCCGGGTAAGAATAGATCTTCAGACCCAATTCTTTTGCTCTTGCCAGCTCGGGATTGTCTGCGTGGGCGTGCATCCCAAGAATGACAGCATCAATATCCGATGTTAATTTTTCCGGAAACCAACCCAGTTCCTGCGGCAGAATCCCTTTTTTTTCTAATCTTGATCTTGAAGGTTCGAAAATAGCATCATCGGAACCAGTTACCTGATAGCCTTTATCTTTGAGCGCAATGGCTAAATTATGCATCGCAGAACCGCCAATGGCAATGAAATGAGTTTTCAATTCTAAACAATTTTACACAAAAGTAAGGAAAGATGTCAGATGACAGAAGTCCAATGCCAGATTTTTAGAAATAAAAAACCTGACTTGCAAAAATCAGGTTTTGATAATAACTATGATAGTGTGATTTGGACTTTGGGAACAGCTGAAATAGCCGGCTCTATTTTGAGCTCTTCACCAGTCAGTGTGAAATAGATATTCTGCAGCTGGTGGAGATAATTACATTTGATATAGTTCCCGAAAAATAAAAAACCCTGAAGAATTTTGTTGGAATCGAGATCAAAATCATATCTGCAATAATTGGGCAAATCGAACCTCACTCTGCTTTTTGAGCGGTAAGCTTCTTTAAACCCAAGTCTAGAAAACCATTCGGCAGTCAGCGCAATTGGTTTTAGCTTTTTATAATCGACTGATGTTAATGAATTAATTTTTACAATAACACTCTCGTCATTATTCTCCATCCCGATAATTGGCACAATCGAATCTTCGTACATTAGCAGATTATTAAGTCTAAGTTCTGAGGCTTCCATCTTTATTATTGTATTAGTAGTAATTGAAAATTATATAGGTCTGATAAACAAAACATCTGCCAAATATTAACTCAATATAAACATTGTGACAAAATTAAATTGATTAATTCTCAAAACATAATGAAATAGAAAAAATTTAACAATTGTAGCGAATTATATTGTTAAAAATGATCATCTGGTAAAAATATAATTATTGCTCAACTTTGCAGTGAAGTTTATTTACAAAAGCTTATAATATTTGAGAATTTCTAACTTTTGAAATCCAAAGACCATACACAAATGGAGATACCAATATTAATATACCATCACAAAAAACCCTAAAACGTTTATTTCGTTTTAGGGTTTTATTGTGAGGTACCTAGCGGATTCGAACCGCTGTAGATGGTGTTGCAGACCACTGCCTAGCCACTCGGCCAAAGTACCATTTTCTTTGGATTGCAAATTTAGACTTTTTTTTTAAATTTCAAATTCTCTAACTGTTTTTTATTCATTTTTTTTTAACCTCTAATATATTAAGTAGTATTTGCAGAGAATTGCATACTAGCCCTGATGGAAACGGCTATCCTTTTTGTTATTGCAATTATTGGAAAGTTCTTTGTCCTGCGACCTTTCTTTGCAATAGCAAAAAGATAATAGTGGACAGCAGGTTCCCGGCTCCTAAAAATTCATTTTCTACATATTTTTAATTGATTTTTACAATCTTTATTTAGGTTCTAAATAAGTATCTTTGTAAAAATTATTTTAAAAATGGATAATCTCCAACTTAATACAATAGAAGAAGCGCTTGACGACCTTAAAAAAGGTAAAATGGTAATTGTTGTAGATGACGAAGACCGTGAAAACGAAGGCGATCTTTTGGCCGCAGCCGAACTTACAACTACAGAAACAGTCAATTTTATGGCAACCTATGCAAGAGGCCTTATTTGCATGCCATTGACCGAGAAGCGGTGTGATGAACTGGAGCTGCAATCTATGGTTGCCAATTCTACAGATCCTAAGGAGACAGCTTTTACTATTTCTGTTGACCTTCTTGGCAAAGGTGCTACCACCGGCATCAGTGCAGGAGACCGTGCAAAAACAATACAGGCCATTATGAATCCGGAAACAAAACCTGGTGACCTGATGCGCCCCGGCCATATTTTCCCATTGCGTGCTAAAGAAGGCGGTGTGCTGAAAAGAGCAGGCCACACAGAAGCGGCGATAGATCTTACAAGACTTGCCGGGCTTAAGGAAGGTGGCGTAATCTGCGAAATCCTGAAGGAAGATGGCAGCATGGCAAGATTACCACAATTGCTTGAATTCGGGAAAGAACATGACCTGAAAGTGATATCTATAGAAGACCTCATCCATTACAGACTGAGACAGGGCGGCCTTGTAGAAAGAATCGAAGAACGCCAAATCAAAACTCATTTTGGTGATTTTAATTTTTATGTATTTGAGGAAAAACCTACCGAACAAATCCATTATGCACTAACCAAAGGGACATGGTCTGCTGATGAATCAATCCTGGTACGGGTACAGTCATCAAACTCATATTTTGACGTATTCAGCAAATTATCTAATGGTGAAAACCCACTGATGCAGCAGGTGACAGACCTTATTAATAAAGAAGGGAAAGGCGCCGTCGTGTTTATCAATAATGTTTCCAGCAAAGAGAGTACGCTCAGCAAAATTCAGCACTTCCTCAATTTCCAGGATGGAACGAGCGAACAGCCCACTATTGCCCCCAACTTTAGGGATTACGGTATTGGTACACAGATCCTGAAAGACCTTGGTATTAACAAGTTTAAAGTCATTACACAAAACCCGAATATAAAACCGGTTATTTCTGGTTATGATGTAGAGGTCACAGAGATGGTTGCATTGTAGGACTTAATAACTAATAAAGATAAACCCTGCCAGAGTGTAATACCGGCAGGGTTTTTTATTTCAAAACAATTACATCAAAAATCGTGCTAAACTTATTGTGGTTCAAAAAAAAATTTCTAACTTCGTCAGCGTTAATCAAATCTGATAACACATTTTTATTATGCTAAAGCAAAATCTACAACTTAAACTCGGTCAAAAATTAGCACCTCAACAGATTCAATTGATGAAGCTGATACAACTCCACACCCTGGAGTTTGAAGAGGAACTGGAAAGAGAACTGGAAGAAAATCCAGCTCTGGAAAAAGTGGCAGATGAAAACGCAGAGGAAGATTTTTCTAAGGCTGATGAAGAATTTGAAAACGAAGGTAGCGAGAGTATAGAAACCGATTTTGATGTTAACGAATACCTCTACGATGACGAACCCAGCTATAAAACCGCCAGCAGCAATTACTCTCCGGATGACGAGGAATTCGACAACCAATCCCTCTTAACAGAAGGCCAAACATTATATGACTATCTCATAGAGCAGATCAGACTGATTAATATCGATAATGATGATCTGAAAATTGCAGAATACATTATTGGTAACCTGGATACTGATGGTTACCTGAGAAGGGAAATCAAATCCATCGTTGATGACCTGGCCTTTTCACAAGGTATTTATACAACGATTGAGAAAGTAACAGACATCCTGGAAAATTATATTCAGAAACTGGACCCGCCTGGCGTAGGTGCAAGAGACCTGAGAGAATGCCTTCTGCTTCAAATAGAGAAAAAAGTAAGCTCCAACCCAAGCATTATACTGGCAGGGAACATCCTCAGAAATCAATTTGATGCGCTTGCCAACAAACATTACAATAAAATTCTTCAGAAGTATGATATCGAAGAAGAAGACCTGAAAGACGCCTTGGATGAGATATCCAGATTATCCCCTAAAGTAGGTGGTAATTTTGACACACAAACCATCACCATCAATCAGGAGATTATCCCGGATTTTGCCATTCAGATCAAAGATGGCCAAGTCATCCCAACGCTCAATAACAAAAATGCGCCATCATTGCGTGTTTCTGACGAATACAAAGAGATTTTATCGACCTACTCTCATGATAAAAATTCTGCAGAACACAAGCAGGCAGCTCTTTTTATCAAACAAAAGCTGGATGCGGCAAAATGGTATATTGACGCTATTAACCAAAGGCAAAATACATTATTGCAAACTATCACAGCAATTGTTAAGCTTCAGAAAGATTATTTCTTGTCCGGCGATGAGAAAAACATTAAGCCAATGATTCTAAAAGACGTGGCTGATATTACCGGCTTTGATATTTCAACCATATCACGGGTTGTAAAAAGCAAGTATGCTGACACACCGAATGGTATTGTATACCTCAAAAATCTTTTCTCCGACTCGCTTACCAATGACGATGGTGAAGAAGTTTCTACAAAAGAGATCAAAATGCACCTGCAAGAAGCCATCGGAAAAGAAAACAAAAGAAAACCGTACACAGATGATGCGCTTGTAGGCATCTTAAAGGAAAAAGGCTACAACATCGCAAGACGTACCATCGCCAAGTATCGGGAACAACTTAATATTCCTGTCGCAAGGCTTAGAAAAGAATTATAAAACAAATGCTCCTGAAAAAAAAGGAGCATTTTATTTTTAAAACTTAATTTACAAACCTAATTCTTTAACCGACAACTCCCGCATCTCCACTTTCCTCACTTTACCGGAGACCGTCATCGGGAATTCGTCTACAAACTTCCAGTACTTTGGGATTTTATAATGCGCAATCTTGCCCTGGCAATATTCCAAAAGATCAGACTCAGACAATTCGTAACCTTCCCTAATTTTTACCCATGCCATTACTTCCTCACCAAAACGCTCACTAGGCACACCAATAATCTGAACATCCAAAATATTGGGATAAGTATATAGAAAATCCTCAATCTCTTTAGGCGAAATATTTTCACCACCGCGGATGATTAGATCCTTTATTCGCCCGGAGATCGTGATATACCCCTCATCATCCATCACAGCAAGATCGCCGGTATGCATCCACCTGCCCTCGTCTATAACTTTTTTGGTATTTTCGGGATCATTCCAATACTTCAGCATCACCGAGTAACCACGTGTACAAAGCTCGCCATGCACGCCCCGCTCAACAATCTTGCCGTTATTATCGATAATTTTGATTTCCAAATGATCCTGAACTGTACCAACGGTAGAAACCTGCTTCTCTAGAGGTGTCCCAATTAGTGTTTGGGTAGAAACTGGTGATGTCTCTGTCATGCCATAACATATTGACACTTCTTTCATATTCATCAGGCTTTCCACTTTTTTCATAATCTCCGGCGGACAAACAGACCCAGCCATTACACCAGTCCTGAGATGGGATAAATCGTAATCTCCAAAATTCTTCACAGCCAGTTCCGCAATAAACATTGTAGGAACTCCATACAGAGAGGTGCACCGTTCTTTTGACACAACATCCAGCGTCAATTCTGCATCAAAACTGTCATTAGGAATCACCATACAGGCTCCGTGTGCCGTACAGCAAATATTACCGATTACCATACCAAAACAATGGTAAAACGGCACCGGAATACAAACCCGGTCATTCTCGGTATACTTTAAGCGGACTCCTATAAAGTAGCCGTTGTTAAGAATATTATGATGTGACAATGTAACACCTTTTGGGAAACCTGTGGTTCCCGATGTATATTGAATATTAACTGGATCATCAAACTGCACTTCATTTTCAAAAGCCAGCAAAGTATCATCAGAAACAGAACTGGCACCCTCTAAAAAATCGTTCCAGTTATCATCAAAGAAGATCTCCGATCTGAGAGTAGAACAGAATTCTTTGGCGTCTAAAATCATTTTTTTGTAATCGCTGGACTTAAATGTTAATGATGAAAAAATGTAAGATATCTCAGACTGATTAATGACAAAAATAAGTTCACTGGTTCGGTAGGCAGGATTAATATTGACGAGGATGACCCCAATCCTTGCTGTGGCATATTGCAATAATACCCATTCGTAGCGGTTGGTAGACCACACACCAACACGCTCACCAGCTGACAAACCAAGACCGACAAGCGCTTTTGCCACTTGGGTTGTCTGTTTATAGAACTCTTCGTAAGTTGCTCTGTAATTTTGATGATAAGAGACTAATGCCTCTCTTTGGGGAAATTGATCAACTGTCTTTCTAAGATTTTCACCTATAGTTTCACCCAGCAGCGGGATATTGGAGTCGCCACAAGTGTATGATAACTTCATGTTATAAAATTTTAAGGTTTTAAAATTAAAATAATTTGGATAAACAACAATTCAAAAACAAAAAAACCTTCCTAACCCCAAGCATCATCGCAATGTTAACATATTATTTAGAAAGATTACAAACTGTCATTTTCTGACATTTCTCAACATTAAGTGAATCAACTATTTTTTAAATTTGTAAAAATTCAAACAACAATAGAATTATGGCAGGTATTACGTCTTCTATAGGCAGAAAATATGCTATGGCACTTTCAGCAATGTTCTTGCTGATTTTTTTGGTGATGCACTTATCCACCAATATGATCTCCGTTTTTAGCGAGAGCAATTTCAACGCTGCATCGCACTTTATGGGATATAATCCTGCAGTTCAATTTCTGATGCAGCCCATCCTGATGTTTGCAATAGTGTTCCACTTCGTTATGGGCTTTGTACTGGAGATTAAGAATAACCGGGCGAGACCTGTAAAGTATGCGATGAACAATGGTTCTGCCAACTCTACATGGATGTCCCGAAATATGATTATTTCCGGCGCTGTGATTCTGGCATTTTTAGCCTTGCACTTTTATGATTTCTGGGTTCCGGAGATTAGTTACAAGTACATACAAGGCAACAATCCGGATGAACTGAGATATTGGGAAGAACTACACCACAAATTCCATGATGTATGGAGGGTTGTTCTTTATGTGATTGCATTTGTATTATTAGGATTACACCTGGCACACGGTTTCCAGTCATCATTTCAGTCCATTGGAGCAAGACATCCAAAGTACACGCCTTTTATCAAGGCTTTCGGAAGCTGGTACTCCGTTATCATTCCGCTTGGATTCATTATTATCGCAATTTATCATTTCGTTACTCAATAATATAAAATAAAATTATGGGTTTAGATTCAAAAATTCCTGAAGGTCCTTTAAAGGATAAATGGAAACATCATAAAGATCACATGAATCTGGTTGCACCTAACAACCGGGACAAAATAGACATCATTATCGTTGGGACAGGATTGGCCGGTGGTTCTGCCGCTGCAACACTTGCAGAACAGGGCTACAATGTAAAAGCTTTCTGTTATCAGGATTCTCCCAGAAGAGCGCACTCTATTGCTGCACAGGGCGGTATCAATGCTGCCAAAAATTATCAGGGTGATGGTGACTCGACTTACAGATTGTTTTATGACACCATAAAAGGAGGTGACTACAGAGCTAGAGAAGCTAATGTTTACAGGCTTGCTGAGGTTTCTGCCAATATTATAGACCAATGTGTTTCTCAGGGCGTTCCTTTTGGTAGAGATTACGGCGGTCAGTTAGACAACCGTTCTTTTGGTGGTGTCCAGGTAAAAAGAACTTTTTACGCCAAAGGACAAACGGGGCAACAATTATTACTAGGAGCCTATTCTGCAATGAGCCGCCAAATTGGTAAAGGCAGAATCAAAATGATGAACCGTCATGAGATGATGGAACTTGTCATAGTAGACGGAAAAGCAAGAGGTATCATCGCAAGAAACCTGGTTACAGGCGAGATTGAAAGACACTCTGCCCATGCCGTTGTTATTGCGTCGGGAGGTTATGGTAATGTATATTTCCTGTCTACCAATGCGATGGGATCAAACGTTTCTGCTGCCTGGAAAATCCATAAAAAAGGAGCTTATTTTGCCAATCCTTGCTATGTACAGATACACCCAACATGTATCCCTGTCCATGGGACTCAGCAATCTAAACTGACATTAATGTCAGAATCTCTCCGAAACTCAGGAAGAATCTGGGTTCCTAAAAAGATTGAAGATGCAGTAGCCATCCGTGAAGGGAAGCTAAGAGCAGAGAATATAAAAGAAGAAGACCGCGATTACTATCTTGAAAGAAGATATCCTGCATTTGGGAACCTGGTTCCGAGGGATGTTGCTTCAAGAGCAGCTAAAGAACGTTGCGACGCAGGTTTCGGTATCGAAAATAATGAAACTAAAGAAGGTGTTTTCTTAGATTTCTCTACCGAGATTATCAAAAAAGGTAAAGAAGCAGCCATAGAAAAACACATCCACAATCCTACAGATCAGCAGATTTATGATCTTGGAAAAGCCTGGATTGAAGAAAAATATGGTAACCTTTTCGTCATGTACGAGAAAATTACAGCTGATGATCCTTACAAAACACCAATGAAGATCTATCCGGCTGTTCACTACACAATGGGTGGCGTTTGGGTTGATTATAACCTGATGTCAACAATCCCTGGATGTTTTGTCATTGGAGAAGCTAATTTCTCGGATCACGGGGCTAACAGACTTGGTGCTTCTGCTTTGATGCAAGGTTTGGCAGACGGTTATTTTGTATTGCCATATACCATTGCAGATTATCTTTCTGCAGATATCAGAACCGGGAAAATCCCTACAGACACTGCAGAGTTCGACGAAGCTGAAAAAGGCGTCAAAGATAAAATCAATTTCTTCTTAACCAACAACGGGCAATATACCGTAGACCATTTCCATAAACAGCTTGGGCACATTATGTGGAACAAAGTGGGAATGGCAAGAACACCTGAAGGATTAAGAGAAGCTATCAAGGAGATCGAAGAAGTTAGAAAAGATTTCTGGCAGAATGTAAAAGTTCCTGGTGAAGCTGATAACCTTAATCCTGAGCTGGAAAAGGCCTTCCGTGTTGCAGACTTCCTGGAACTTGGACAGCTGATGGCGATTGATGCGCTGAACAGAAACGAATCTTGCGGAGGTCACTTCCGCGAAGACCACTCTACCCCGGATGGAGAGGCAGAGCGTGATGACGAGCATTACAAGTATGTTGCAGCTTGGCAGTATAATGGTGCTGACATCAATGCAGAAACAGTGCATAAAGAAGAACTGATATATGAAAATATTGAAGTTAAAACCAGAAGTTATAAATAATCTCCATTCAAAAATATATAAAAATGAGTGCAAAAAAAGGCTTACATCTTACGCTGAAAATTTGGAGACAAAAAAACAATAAATCAAAAGGACAGTTCGAGACTTATAAAATCTCTGATGTTTCTACGGATTCTTCATTCCTGGAAATGTTGGATATCCTTAACGAACAGCTGATCAACGAGGGAAAAGACCCTGTAGCATTTGACCACGACTGTCGTGAAGGCATCTGCGGAATGTGTTCCCTATACATCAATGGTAGAGCGCATGGCCCCGACACAGGTATCACTACTTGCCAGTTGCATATGCGACATTTCAAAGATGGCGAAACCATCCATATAGAACCTTGGAGAAGTGCCGCTTTTCCGGTAATTAAGGATTTGGTGGTTGACAGAAGTGCATTTGACAGAGTGATGGCAGCCGGCGGATTTGTTTCGGTAAACACCTCAGGTAATACTTTGGATGCCAACGCCATCCCGGTTCCTAAAGAAGATGCAGACAAAGCGATGGATGCAGCAGCTTGTATCGGTTGTGGTGCTTGTGTTGCCACCTGCAAAAATGGTTCTGCCATGTTATTTGTTGGTGCAAAAGTATCTCAGTTTGCACTGTTACCGCAAGGTCGTATAGAAGCAAAAAGAAGAGTTCTGAACATGGTAAAAGCGATGGACGAAGAAGGATTCGGAAACTGCTCTAACACTGGTGCCTGCGAAGTAGAATGCCCTAAAGGTATTTCTCTTGAAGTCATTGCAAGAATGAACAGAGAATATACTGTAGCTAACATTACTACAGCCAATTCCTAATCTGCAAATAAGATTTTAGAAGTCAGATATTAGACTTCTTCCAAAATAAAATCCGATTGATAACTCAATCGGATTTTTTTATATAGTATAATTACTTTTTTGCTTTGGCAGCATTTCTGTCATACGTTTAAGCATTATTAATCTATCGCAATAAACGGTTTAACTGGTCACAAATCAAAAACGCTTGGCCGCTTGATCACGATACAGTCTTTCACCCAAAGCATAAAAGCTAAACCAAGGTAGAAAAGAAAGAAAATACCAGCGGTTGCAAACGTTGAATAAATAAAAAAAACACGCAGTTTAGACACCGGGATACCCAGCTTGGTCCCGTATCTTGTCAATACACCAAACCATTCGCGCTCTGCATTATGCCGAAAATTATTAATCACCTTAGGTTCTTTCATTTCTATTCTTTTAAAAGCTTATAACCGATACTGCAATTTAAGCATTTTTTCTGATTGCAAAATGCCTTATACTGATAAAGGAAAGCTTGTGTTTCCAAAGCATTTTGGAATTTAATTCCTAACTTTTTCCAATCATCCAGAACAGCATTTTTCTCCGGCTTCATCTGTTTATAGAAATCGAAAATATCATCAACAATCTCAGGATTATGATTCTTATGGTAAAAATAGTTCAGCGGCAAAACCGTATTGATAATAATCAAATCGATGAAATCCCGGCTCAGCAACTTCTTACCATAAACTGCGGAAATCTTCCCAAAATTAAAATGATTATCCCAATATTCAGAAGCCTTAACATCTTCAAAGATTTTATATACATCATCAATCCCTTTTGCCTCAATCAATTTTGAAAAAAGATTGGGTTGTGAATGATAAAGGTTGGCTAATTGTGACAATCGGATTGTTGGGAAATTGGGTGGGCGAAGCTTGGAAAACTTGGGGTGAATACGGAGATCTGATAAATTAAACTTGACTTTTAGAAAAGCAAATTCACGTTTCCAGATTTGCATCATATCATCAGACGGAGAATCCAGAAAACCACAAATACCGAAAAACAACGCTTCTAATTGTAACAGATTCTGCCTGACTTTCTGAATTACCGAAAAATCCAGATGCTCTGCCAACTGAAGAAAGATTTCTGCGTTCACTTTTAAACCAAACGTATAGGCCAGATTTTGGAACAGCACAGCTTCATAATTATTATGGTTTCGTTTAAGCGAAAGCTCAAAACCCTCAGCTTTCTCATCCAGTTTTTTGAGCAAAACTTCTTCTTCAAAAAAGAGCGGAATTTTATCGACATCAAATAAATCTTCACAGGCAATGAAAGTATGCTCCTGGTAAAGGAGCTGATACTTTTGGAGCAAGCTTTCATCAAAATAATCTCTTAGTTCTACCGTTGCAACCTGTTGGTTATCGAGTTCGGGAATTTCACAATCATTGACATAAACAGCATGAAGAATTAGATTACCAAATTCGGGATTGCCGGAATGGTTATGGAAAAACCAATCCGAAGCCTTGGTATGAATCTCGATATTACCAACGAAAACTATCCCATCAATTTTGATTTTAGCCAGAAGAAAATCCGGGCCGGAATTTTTATTCCATTCTCCAAAGTCTATAATTTCGATTTTTCTTCCGTCAATCGAAACGAAGTCAAACGTCCTGAATTTTTTAAAATTCCATAGGTATTGTAATAGTTCTTCATTCATCGGTTATTAGTATTAGTGAATAAAAAAACCTTCCGGAAATGCTCCGAAAGGTTTAAATTACAAAATATTTTTGATGTAACTGATTTTTTATCAGCTATTTATTTAACTTCAGCATCTATCAATTTTGCCTCTTCAAACTTTGCGATGGTATTTTTATACATCTCAATATAAATTGGAAGAATATTTTTAAGATCAAATTCTAATGCACGGTTCTTGGCATTAATTTTCATCTTGGCCAACAGCTCATCATCGCTTAGAAGTTTGATACAGTAATTGGACATTGCTTCTACATTGCCGGTTTCGGCCAGATATCCTGTTTCGCCTTGTATATTAACTTCGGGGATTCCGCCGGCATTACTGCTGATAACAGGCGTTCTGGCGGCCATCGCTTCAAGTGCTGCCAGGCCAAAACTCTCCTGTTCAGACGGCAGAAGAAACACGTCTGAGAGCTGCAAAATATGATAAAGATTGTTGACTTTGCCTAATAATTTGATGTGCCCTATCAGTTCTGGGTTGTGCTCCAGGAACTCCGATATTTTCTCCATCTCAGGCCCTTCACCAATAATTATTAGCTTTGATTTAACCTTTTTGTTGACATTTTTAAATATCTCCAAAACATCCTGGATTCGTTTTACCGGTCTCAGGTTAGACACGTGAATCAGGATCTTTTCATCGGGATTGGCAAACTGACTGCGCTGGCAGCTTGTACACTCTTCAAATTCTGTATTATCAATAAAATTGGTAATCACCTGAATCTCCTTTTTGATATGGAAAAACTGAAGCGTATCTTTTTTCAAACTTTCAGAAACCGAAGTAATCGTATCACTCTGATTAATCGAAAACTCAACGGCATGTTTGTAACTCGGATGTTGCCCTACCAAAGTGATGTCTGTACCGTGCAATGTCGTAACCAACGGAACATCCTTGCCTTCGGCTTTCAGCATTTGTTTGGCGGTAAAGGCTGCGTATGCATAAGGAATCGCATAATGTGCGTGCAGAATATCCAGCTTATAAAGATTCACAACACGGTAAATCATCGATGACAACGCGATATCATAAGGCTGATACTGGAACAGCGGATAGGTCTGCACATTCACTTTGTGAAAGAAGATATTCGGATTGGTAACATCCAGACGGGCGGGCAAAGCCGAACTTATAAAATGAACTTCATAGCCTTTATCGGCAAGGCTCATTCCCAGTTCTGTAGCTACAATTCCGCTGCCGCCGTAGGTGGGATAACAAAGTATTCCTATTTTCATTTTTAACGAATTATTTTTTTTACCACAAAAGTCATAAAAGATATATTTAATAATATGATTTCGTTCTAAAGTAAAAATAAGGTATTCACCTACATCAATTGTTCGTAGTATTTATTTACAAACGTTTGTTGTCCTTCGTGAACAATATTTTTCACATTAAAATTAATAAGTATTCCTTTCGGAACCTTTAATAATCCCATATAATTTAACAATTGTGCTTTGTGGATTTCATCAAAATTTTTGACAGATTTTATTTCTAATACAATTATTTCTTCAATTAAAAAATCGCATCGGAAATCACAATTTAACATTTTACTTTTATAAAAAATATCAATTTTAAATTCAGCTTTGAAATTGATATTTCTCAAAGCTAACTCCTGTTTCAAAGCTTCAGAATAAACACTTTCCAACAATCCACCATTTATTTTGTAGGTTAAATCAGTCAAATAGGATTGTGTTATCATCATTTATGCTTTAGCTTTATTCCATTTTATAACTTAATAATGAAAAAAACTGTTGTGACTTTTGTGGTGATAAATTTACTCAATTACAATTTTAGAATTTTTCGTTTCCGAATTATTTTTTCTATCAGATGCATTGGTTGGATTTTGTATATCAACATCTATTCCCATCCCGTATCGCAGGTTATCATTAACCAAAACAGGAAGCCTTCCCCAGATTTTTGTTTGTCCCAAGATGCCTTTTGCTGAAGCTTTCATGGCATCATCATTATTTTCGTAAGAAACTAAAACTGTGGAAACTTTGGAAATATCAATATCTTTCAGAGCATACGGACTTCCAAAAACATCCAGAATGACATTTTGATTTTTACTTAGATCTGATAAAACTTTTTTGCTGGCTTCAGAGATTTTGTAAGGTTTATATGCTGTGGAATTATCTTTATGAAAACCGACAATTACTTTAGAATTGGCAGGTATTGTATTAATTTCAGAAGCTTTTTTTACGATGACAGCCGTCTTAGTATTCAGTTGGTTGAAGAACGTTTCATAAGGCGCTTCTTCCAGAGGGACGTAATAATAAGTGCCTTTACAATCCAACGGCAGCAACTTTCTATCATCTTTCAGCAAAGTCAGTGCATTAGCATACATTTTCTGAACCAGAACTGAATGTGATGCATTATTGAGATCATTATTAATGTTTTCGGGATTTATATTATTGTAATGATCAAGCCCAAGATAATATTTGGTTAACAGGATTTTTTTAACACTCTCCTCTACCCTGCTTTGTGGGATCTCTCCATTGTCAATGGCTTTCTGAATCAGCTTTTTACCTGTCGCGACATCCTGAGAGAAAAGCATAATGTCATTTCCCGCTTTGAAAGCCATTGCATCCAGTTCCCCGGCTTTAAATTTGTTGGCTACAGCTCCCATATTAAGGGCATCAGTTATAATCAAACCTTTGTAACCTAATTTTTCTTTCAGAAGTCCTGTAACTATTTTTGAAGAAACAGAAGCCGGAATCCCTTTTTGATTTTCCAGGCTTGGGACATAAAGATGCGCTACCATCACGCCGCCAATGCCTTTATTCATCAATGCTTTGAAAGGCGCTATCTCTGTTCTTTCCAATCGGTCAATATTATGGGAAACAACCGGCAAATCCAGATGAGAATCTTTATCCGTATCGCCGTGGCCAGGGAAATGTTTGATGGCTGCAAGAATCCGGTTATCTTGCAAACCATTAGCATATGCTACAGCTGAATTCACAACATTACCCACATCAGAACCAAAACTCCGGTTCCCAATAATCGGATTATTGGGATTGGTATTCACGTCCACAACCGGCGCAAAATCCCAGTTAATTCCCATTCTTTTGCAATCTGCAGCAATTTTAGCAGCCATCTCGTAGATGAGATTCTTGTCCTGAATGGCTCCCAAAGCAATCGCCCAGGGATATTTGTGCGCTTTGGCAATCCTTTGGAAAACTCCCCATTCTGCATCCATCCCAATCATAAGCGGGACTTTTGATTTGGACTGAAACTCGTTAACGAGGCTGATTTCTCTTGCCGCATCATCCTGCATCAGGATTAATCCACCAATTTTATCCTGAGTTACAATCGTTCTGACTTGATTGATATGAGCTTCATCTTTGTTGGTATAAAGCGCTACGATGAAAAGCTGGCCTAATTTCTCATCCTGAGAAAGTGAATTGTAAGTATTATTAACCCAATCATTGGCTGTTTTGATTTCGGAATCAGAAATATTTCTAGGCTGATATTGTGCGTTATACAATTTTGAAACAAGAATGAGAGCCAGAACACTTAACCTTTTCATTATTTGGGAATCTATATTTTTAGAAAGTTTCCATAAAGATATTAATTCCTGTGATAAATGCTATTTTTGTGGTCTGTAATTTGTAACTAAAAATAACAACGTAAATAATAAAACTTATGAAAAAATTTTGGCCTTTACTAATTCTGTTGATTTCCAGCTTGTTTATAATTAGCTGTGATAACAGTGATGACAATGATTCAAATAATAACAATGTTAATGTAGAATATCCAGCTGTATTTGACTTAACTTTTAACTTCACGAAGGTTAACGATTTTACTTATTATTATCCTCATGATTTTAGTGGGATGCTGAGTCAGGATATTATTCTTGTATATAGAAGAGATTATGACAATAATAATGCACCATACTGGCAATCGTTACCTAAAACTTATTATGTTGATAATGGTAGTTTGGAATATAATTATAATTTTGTTACAAATAATGTACAGATTAATTTAGATTCAAGTTTTAATCTAAGCGCCGCAACCTCAGATATTAAAAGTAGGTATATGAACAATCAAACTTTTAGAGTTGTATTAGTTCCTACTATTTATGGTAATAAAAATGCAAACGCTACGGATCTCCGCAAAATGTCATATGAGGATGTGATTAAAAAATATAACATCAATGACAGCAACGTAACAACGCTGAAATAATATATCTTAAATAAGACTAAACCGTTCTGAACAGAGCGGTTTTTTTTTAATTAATAATAATTTATACTAACTTAGTATGAATTATTTCTTTTATTTACTACATTTGTTATCCGTTAATCAAAAAATATTTACAATATGTCTATTAAACTAGGTGACACTGCTCCGGATTTTACAGCTGACAGCAGTTTAGGAACAATTAATTTATATGATTATCTCGGGGATTCCTGGGGAATTTTGTTTTCGCACCCTGCAGATTATACACCTGTCTGTACCACCGAATTAGGAAAAACCGCTTCTCTGAAACCCGAATTTGATAAGAGGAATACCAAAGTCCTCGCCCTGAGCGTAGATGGTGTTGATAACCACAAGGGCTGGATCTCTGATATTAATGAAACTCAAAATACGGAAGTTGAATTCCCAATTATTGCAGATCAGGACAGAAAAGTGTCTGAACTTTATGATTTTATTCATCCCAACGCCAGTGCATCGTTAACAGTAAGGTCTTTATTAATTATTGATCCGAACAAAAAAGTAAGATTGATTATTACTTATCCGGCTTCCACCGGCAGAAATTTTACAGAGATCCTTCGTGTTTTGGATTCTCTGCAATTGGTTGACGGCTACGGTATCGCAACCCCGGTTGACTGGAAAGATGGTGATGAAGTCATTATTCCGCCGGCTGTATCACAGGAAGATGCTGAGAAAAAATTTACAAAAGGCGTAAAAGTGGTAAAACCTTATCTTAGGTATACACCGCAGCCCAATAAATAATATTGAAATCTTAAAAGGATGATTAGATAGAAGTCGGAAGGTTACTCTTCCGGCTTTTTATTTGCCCTAAATATTAAACAGCGAATCCTACTTAACAAATTTTAACAGGCATTTTTTCAATTTGGAATCAAAATTGGAATGTCTTTATTTAGAACTCACATTTTTGTGAAAAATTAAAAGTTATGAAAGGATTATTTTTACTAGCAACACTATCTATCATCACGTTATCTTCTTGTAAAAAAGATGACGAAAAGATGCAGACAGCATCGCTTGAGCAGCAAAAGCTGGATTACCAAAGCAGGCAGATTGATCTGGAAAAGCAAAAATTAGCAATAGAAAAAGAGAAAATCAACTTCGAACGTCAAAAAGACAGCCTTAATAAAGTGGCAGAAGACAAAGAACAGGCACGCAAGGAAGAAGTTAACCGCAGCGTCAGCAAAAGAAAATCAACTTCAAAAAATTCTTCTTCAGGTAGCGTTGCTTCTAATAATTCATCATCTTCATCTGCCGCTTCGTCAGGCACTTCAGGAACTACTGCCACAAAGAAAAAAGGCTGGAGCAGCGCAGCTAAAGGGACTGTAATTGGTACAGTAGGTGGTGCGGCAGCCGGTGCAATTATTTCCAAGAAAAACCCAGGATTAGGAGCTGTCATAGGTGGTATAGCGGGAGGCGCTACAGGTTATACCATTGGTAGAGCCGATGACCGAAAATCGGGAAGGGTCCAAAAAAAGTAACGAATTATTAAGACAATTACATAAAAAAAGCTGTTTTACAAATTGTGAAACAGCTTTTTTTATGGGAATGTTTATGAGATCGTAGGAGTTAATAGAAATTCTCAATTTTTTATTCAACTTTCAAAAAGAATTTTCCGGTAGGATTGCCTGACGCCATATTGCTTTTTGCAAGAATCAACCAGTACTCACCTTCCTGCTTAGTATCATAATCCAGGGTTTGCGAAAATGGGCCATCAAATGTATTATCAGGCATCCTGATCTGATTAAAACGGACATTCATTGGCTTTTCCGTTTTGAGATAAGCATGAATCTTGGGTTGATTGAGATGTTGCAGTTTCAGTATAATCTGATCATCAGGATTTTTGATTTCCAAGTTAAGGCGGATAGGCAACTTCGACGCATCCACGCTTATAATATTCTGATTGGATTCTTTCTCGGTTTTCAGAATTGTAGAGATTGTGTCCACAGGTTTTTCTACTGTACTAATGGTATCTACTTTCTGTTCTGTTACCGCCGGTTCTTTTTTACAGGCGACCATCAATAGAGGTATCAATGCTAAATATTTAATACTAGTTTTTGGTAATTTTGTGAAGTTCAGTGTTTTCATTGTCTATTATCATTTAGAATTTGAATTGATATTAATTGTTTCATATGGAGATATTTTTCTTTTAAATCATTTGCAACCGCCAATCATTATTGTTGTTTATGTTTCTCAATCGTCACGAATTCATAAAATAAAATTTTTGAAAGAAAAGTTTCATTCTGATAAAATCTGATTCTTTCCGTGAGTTGAGTTTTCAGTTTTGGATTGGCCGTTTTGTTAGCATAATCGAGCAAAATTGCTTCATTGTAATTAACATTTTCTAAATGGTAATTCACAGAAAAGTCCTGTCTCTTAATATTGGCTGATGTAATTATCCCGCCCCAATTGACGTAACTGCAAACCAAAATCAAGCCATAACAAGCCCAAAACATCCTGTTAAAAAGAAAAGCATTGGTCTTTTTCTTCTGAATTTTGACAAAGGTGAAAATCAAACCAATGAGGGCCATAGCCAGAAAACCGCAGACACCCAGACGTTTATACGTAAACCCAAAATTGACGATATACTCTGAGTTTTTCAGCGATGCCGACATTACCAAAACAGCATTCAGAATGATCCATAATTTGGCTGAGATTTTAAGAATTTGTGATTTCTTATCAAAATTAAATCCTTTTTTAAAGTAAAATAATATAACCAAAATTGCCATCACAATAGACATGATAACCGCATTGACGCGTTCATGCGTCTCTGCGCTTAAATCTCTCGGCAGGCTTTTGACCTCAAAAAACTGTTCATAATTATACGTGATTATAAAAATCAACAACAATATATTCAGCGCAAAAAATGTGATAACACCACTTGTTCTTTCAGAATTGATATCCAGAAAAGAAAATGTTGGTTTTTCAGGTTTTTCCGAATCTACAAAATTATCATTAAGCCAATTATTTTGTTTAAAAATGAATTTTTCTACACCGAAATTCCAGAAAATAAAACCTAAATAAAATCCAATCATTGCAACAACTATGAATGTTAATGGCTGAAAATCCCACTCAGAATCCCTGAAAAGACTTGCAAAATGATCGCTCCCGAATGCGTAGATGAAAAAGAAAATAATAACAAACAATCCCGGAATCAGGATAAAAGTAATTAGCTTCTTGGTAAAACTCCGTTCGCTCGATTTTGCGTACCACTGTTCTATATCGAATACTCTGCCGAAAAATGTAAAGAGATTAAAAAACAAAATCTCAATGTAGAACAATGGTTTTAGGCGAGGATAAGTCCCGGTGAACCTCAATAAAAATACAGAAACAAAGACAGCGACGAAAGAAATAGCATCTCCAAACCATGCAAATGCCAATGATGAAAATACAGAAGTTACAAAAAGTGCCATAAACTTCCTCGTCCTAAGTCTTGGTTCTGTTTGTGTAAACGTTAAAATACTGAGAAGGATTCCCAAAATCCCAAGGTTCAGTGCAATATATTCTCTGTAAAAAAGAATAATAACCGCTAATAAGGTGATGAAGATAAGGTGTTGTTTTTTCATAATTTTTAGATAGATTTAAGTGTAAAAATGGTGATCTCCGGCCTGCAATTGAAGCGTACCTGGTAAGAATGGCCCAAAGCTCTGTTGATGTAAAGCATGCGTCCGTCTTCTAAGTCAAAAAGGCCTGAGGTATATTTTCTGTTTTTTACCGGCAGAATGAGTGGTGGCAGGAATGGCGGTTTGCATTGCCCGCCATGTGTATGCCCAGACAAGATCCAGCCTTTATAACCATTCCAGACATCCAAATCGCAAACGTCAGGATTATGGCAAAGCACCAGATTGGCTTCGCTTGGATTAACAATCTTAGTCAATTTTTCTGGATGGAAATTGGTTCCCCACAATTCTTCGAATCCATAGATATGGAGCCCGTTGATCTCTGCTTTTGAGTCCCTCAGAACCTCAATATTAGAATTGCTGAGAATTTTAGAAACCTCGTTGGCTACAAACTCATCCCTCCACTCTGCGCCATAATCGTGATTTCCGAGGATGGCAACAGTTCCTAAAGTCCCGAGAACAGCTTCCTTCATGACGATTTTCAACTGTTCAAATTGTTCCGGATTATCTTCCCAACAGACAAAGTCGCCTGTGTAAACTACAAAATCCGGTTGGTAGGTTTTTGCTTTTTTGAAAGAATCAATCAGGTAATGCCAATCAAAACGATTGCCCACGTGCAAATCCGAAATCTGCATAAGAATTTTGTTATGAAGCCGGGAAGGCAAATTTTTGATGGGTAAATCCTGGTGGACAAATTCCAGCATAAAGGGTTCTATTTTCCAACTGTACAGCAACGATATACCAGCGGTTGCTAAAAACGATTTTTTGATGAATGATTTCCGGGTCATAAGTTTACTTTGAATTTCAAAGTTGAAAGTGAAAATTTTTAATTACCTGCGAATGGACTTCCGAAAATGCCAACGGCCAGTTCTGCCCAAATCAGGAAAAGTGCTATAAGGATTAATGAAATGTAGAGAAACTGCCGACCTCTCATTTTTTACTTTTGACAAAATAAAATCCACTGTAAATGCGGTCGTAAATAATAACACACCAGCGATTATAAAATCAGTTACAGACCAATTAACTTCTTTTGTGAAAAATCCAGCGACAAAAGGGATTGATAAAAACACCAGAGGAACGGTGTACAATAGAATTCTTTTTTTAGTTGTCATCATAATATAAATTTAAAAGTTCTTTGAATTACAAAGTTATTTTCCAAAAAAAATTGAGATTATTTACCCAGTAGTTTTTCGAGATTATTAATGTGTTCGGTGAAAGCACTTCGTCCTTTTTGAGTGACACGGTAAGAGGTTTTCGGTTTTTTACCAACAAATTCTTTCTTCACCTCTATATATTCAGCCTTTTCAAGAGCTGAGCTGTGGCTTGCAAGATTACCATCAGTTGCTTTCAACAGGTTTTTCATTTCGGTAAAATCAACCCAGTCGTTTACCATAAGAACGGACATAATGCCCAGTCTTACACGGCTTTCAAATTCTTTGTTGAGTTGATTGATGTTTAGCATTAGTTGTCAGCTGATCTGTTGTTATTTTATTAATTTTATCTTTTTTCCTATGATAATTTTCAATGAATATATTTATAATGAATTTTGAAATAGATGATTTGACAATTATCGTTTAATCATACTTCCTATACATCATAGTACCATAAAAAATATGCAGAAAACCAAAACCTATCGCCCAAAAAATTAATCCCCAACCAAGCCAGAACAAGGCAATTATACCAAGAATGACTTCACAAATCCCCAGGTATTTGACATCGGACAAAGTGTATCTCTCAGCATTAATCAGAGCTAATCCATAAAAAATGAGCATTGAAGGCGCAATTAAAGGAAAATAATGGTGATACCAAAGTGCCAGACAGAAAAAACCACCAGCAACCAACGGAATCGCAAAGTTGATCAGAAGCCTCTTGGTAGTAGCATCCCAAACTCTGAGGTTTTGTTTTTTGCTTTTCCGTGCTGTGAAAATGTATCCACTGGAGATCGCCAAAATCAAGACCATAATAGCTACAAAAAATAATTCTTTGGCTAAAGATGGTGTGTAAATATTTCTTTGTCCATCAAAATAATTGATGCCTTCCCTCTGGAAAATGAAATAGACATAAACAGAACCCAACAAAGCGACAATTCCTGCAATAACGCCGGACAATCCGCTTAATGAAATAAATCTTGAGCTGCGCTCCATCATCTGACGGATATGCGCTAACTCATCCTGATAATTTTTTGATTCCATAAAAAGAACTTTGAAATACAAAGTTATAAAATAAATCAAAACTTCAAAATAAATTCTGAAGTTTTTGATATTTATGCGTAGAATTGCTTGCAGCCCGAGCTGAGTGGAGCTCATTTTTTTGTGATGGATAAGCCATGCAAAAAAATAGCGGGAACGGAGCGCGGATAAGCTGCCCAAAAATTATAACTCAGTAACCTTCTTGCCTATTTTATAAACTGTCCCGCGGAAACCTGCAACCACCTCATCATCCTGATTTGTAATGATGATATCGTATACCGCCGTTTTTCTGGTATCGGTAAGAAGCACGCTTTCCGCAACCAGAATATCCCCTTCTCTTACCGCTTTTGAAAAACTGATAAAACAATTGAGCGCCACCGCAGCATCGCCGTTGTTATTGGAGGAAAAAGCCAGTGCCGAATCTGCAAAAGCGAATGTAACGCCGCCATGAACAGTTCCCAAACCATTAATCATTTCAGATTTTATAGGCATTTTTATAAGGCAGTAATTGTCTTTGATATCTAATAATTCTATTCCTAACCATTGCGAAAATTGGTCTTTGGAAAAGATATAATCTGCTGTTTCTCTTGCTGTCATTTATTTACCTCTATATTTTGGCAGCCGTTTTTCGATAAAGGCAGCAACGCCTTCTTTGAAATCTTCGGTTTCTGCTGCATCTTGTTGAATAATGGATTCATAATCCAGCTGTTCCTTCAGTGTTGCATCGTAGGATTTGTTAAAGGCTTTTTTGGTGAAAGACAATGCTTTTGTTGCAGCATGAGACAATTGTGTCAAAACTTCCATAGACTTCTCCACAAACTCTGCGTCAGAAAAAACATCAGCAATCAAGCCAATTTTTTTAGCTTCTGTCGCTGGAACTTTTTTCCCTGTGAAAGATAAATAACTCGCCAACTGTCTTCCTACTAATTTCGGTAAATAATACGTTCCTGCCGTATCAGGAATCAAACCAATATTAGCGAAAGCAAAAGAAAAATAAGAACTTTCTGTCGCTAAAGTAAAATCACAAATCGAAGCCAGCATCGCACCAGCACCCACAGCAGGGCCATTAACCACTGCTATCACAGGTTTTCTGCAGTTTACAATCTCCTGTACAAGCGGATTATAATATTCTATCACAAATCTCTGGATAGACCTGTCGCCGTCCCCAAAAGCCAACGCTTCTTTCAGGTTTTGGCCTGCGCAAAAAGCTTTTCCTTTCCCTGTAATGGCGACACATCTGACATTGGCATCTTCGCTACACTTATGGATTGCAGTGCGCAATTCGTGTAACATAATTTGCGTGAGACTGTTGTAGCTCTCGGGCTGGTTAAGATGGATCAGCTGTAACCGCCCATCAAAGTGCGTGTCTATATCTATTTGCGAATACATAATTTTGGTTTTTTCAAATATAAAGATTATTTACAATTTAACGAAAAACAGCTACGCTTACAAGATTAGATTTCCAGAAAGGTTCACTTATTTATTTTATCTTTGTCAAAAGTTTGCTAAGATTATAAGAAACTTTTATGATCAAAATTTATTAAATTTAAAAATCGAATCGGTCACTAAAAACACGACAGAAAGTCACTCAAAACTACAGCAAACAATATGATAACCAGACATTTTTTCCTAATTTCAACATAAAAACTAAAATGAATACTTTTTGAGAAGCTGTTGAAGAATAAATAATTGACAGAAGCCTTAAGAGATTAAAATGAAAAACTTTTAATCTCTTAGGTTTTCAAAAAAAATAATTTCTAAGGATAGAAATTGCATAAAATTTGCTGCAATACTAAATAATAACATTAATAAAAATAATATGAATCTAAACCAATACACTGTAAAATCACAGGAAGCCATTCAGGCGGCCCAACAGGTAGCACTGGAATTTGGCAACCAACAAATCGAACCTCAACATCTGCTGGAAGGCATCTTTCAGGTAGACGAAAATATTTCTCCTTTTCTACTCAAAAAATCTGAAGTGGATGCCAATCTTTTGAGAGAACGCAACCGCGAAAATCTGGAAAGACTACCAAAAGTTGAAGGTGGAAACATCTACCTTTCCCAATCAGCAAACAAAGTTTTGCTTGATGCGGTCAACATCGCCAAAAAAATGGGCGATGAATTCGTAACGATTGAACATTTATGGCTTTCACTTTTAGAAACCAATTCAGAAGCTTCAAAAATGCTAAAAGATATGGGCGTTACGAAAAACCTTTTGGAAGGCGGAATCAAAGAATTGAGAAAAGGTTCGAAAGCGACTTCTGCAAGTTCAGAAGAAACGTATCAGTCTTTAAATAAATATGCTAAAAATTTCAACGAACTCGCTGCAGAAGGGAAACTTGACCCTGTAATCGGTCGTGATGAAGAAATCAGAAGAGTTTTACAAATTCTTTCAAGAAGAACCAAAAACAATCCGATTCTGATTGGTGAACCCGGAGTTGGTAAAACTGCGATTGCAGAAGGAATTGCACACAGAATTATCAATGGTGACGTTCCTGAAAACTTGCAGGATAAAACTTTGTACTCCTTAGATATGGGTGCTTTAATTGCCGGTGCAAAATATAAAGGTGAGTTTGAAGAGCGTTTGAAATCTGTTGTGAATGAGGTTATCAAATCAGACGGACAGATTATCCTTTTCATTGATGAAATCCATACTTTGGTGGGAGCCGGAGGCGGAGAAGGCGCCATGGATGCTGCTAATATCCTAAAACCTGCTTTGGCAAGAGGTGAATTGCGTGCCATTGGTGCAACCACACTCAGCGAATATCAAAAATATTTTGAAAAAGATAAAGCGCTGGAAAGACGTTTCCAAAAGGTAATGGTGGAAGAACCGGATACCGAATCTGCAATTTCGATCCTTCGTGGTATCAAAGATAAATATGAAGCGCATCACAAAGTAAGAATCAAAGACGAAGCGATTATTGCGGCAGTGGAAATGTCTCAACGATATATTTCAGACCGATTTCTACCGGATAAAGCGATTGATTTGATTGATGAAGCTTCGGCTAAACTGAGAATGGAAATCAATTCAAAACCAGAAGAGCTGGATGTTCTCGACAGACGATTGATGCAGTTGGAAATTGAATTGGCGGCCATTTCAAGAGAAGGAAATCAGGCGAAAATTGACCATTTGAAGGAAGATATTGCTAAAATTTCTGAACAGAGAAATGAAATCAATGCAAAATGGCTGAAAGAAAAACAAAAATCTGAAGATCTTACACAGGTTAAGAAAGAGATTGAAGCTCTGAAATTAGAAGCTGAACGTGCTTCCAGAACCGGAGATTATGCCAAAGTTGCAGAAATCCAATATGGGAAACTCCGTGAAAAAGAAGATCAACTGCAGAAACTGGAACTGGAAATGCAGAATGACCAAAATGAGCTGATTAAGGAAGAAGTAACTTCTGAAAACATCGCCGAAGTCATCGCAAAATGGACAGGTATACCTGTCACCAAACTTTTACAATCCGAAAGAGAAAAATTATTACATCTGGAGGACGAGCTCCACAAGAGAGTGGTCGGCCAGGAAGAAGCCATTGAAGCCGTGGCAAATGCAATCCGAAGAAACAGAGCAGGATTAAGCGACGATAAAAAACCAATTGGTTCGTTCTTATTTTTAGGAACAACCGGAGTCGGAAAAACCGAGCTGGCAAAAGCCTTGGCTGAGTTTTTATTTGATGATGAAAACAATATGACGAGAATTGATATGAGTGAATATCAGGAGCGTCATAGTGTTTCGAGATTAGTTGGTGCTCCTCCGGGATATGTAGGTTATGATGAAGGTGGACAATTAACTGAAGCAGTTCGAAGAAGACCTTATTCTGTGGTACTTTTAGACGAAATCGAAAAAGCGCATCCTGATGTTTTCAACACGTTGTTGCAGGTTTTGGATGACGGACGATTAACGGATAACAAAGGTAGAGTTGTGAATTTCAAAAACTCGATTATCATTATGACTTCGAATTTAGGTTCGCATATCATTCAGGAGAATTTTGAAAATATCACAGAAGAAAACCAAGATGAAATTGTTGATAAAACCAAAATTCAGGTTTTTGATTTATTAAAACAAACACTTCGTCCGGAATTCCTCAACAGAATTGATGAAATAGTTTTATTCCAGCCTTTAAGAAAAAAAGAAATCGCAAAAATCGTTCAATATCAGCTGAGAGGCTTTAATGATATGTTAGCAAAACGCAATATCATTATGACTGCAACACAAGATGCTTTGGATTATCTCACCAACAAAGGTTACGATCCAGTTTTCGGAGCAAGACCGTTGAAAAGAGTGATTCAGCAGGAAGTCCTCAATAAACTTTCCAAAGAAATCCTTGCCGGCAATATCAATGATGGCGACAGAATTACCCTAGATTATTTTGAGGAAACAGGTTTGGTTTTCAGACCGGTGGAATAAAAATTTAAATTTTTCTTCATATTAAAAACTCTTTACATACTGCGTTTTACAAATTGTAAAACGCAGTTTTTGTTTGACTTAACCAATTTTTATACATTGTTTTAAAATAACTCATTCTTAACATAATACAACTATACTTAAATATTCATTACTATTTTATTTGTTTAATTGATAATAATTTATACTTTTGAGTACAATTATAAATATAATCCTATGAAGAAAACATTCTTTTACTTGATCTCTGCTGCTGTTCTTACAGCATGTAACAACACTAATGAAACAGAAAGCATAACTTCTGAGAACCCAACCACGTCCACAGCATCCAGAAGAAGTTGTCCTTCGGAAGAAATTCGTGCTGAGCTTTTAAAAAGTGATGCATCAGCAAGACAACGTTATGCTAATATAGAATCTGCTGTACAATCTTTTGCGGGAAAGGTTTTAGCTGATGGTAGTGTTGATATTCCAGTTGTCGTAAACGTCATTTATAAAACCAGTGCAGAAAACATTTCAGATGCAAGAATCGCTGAGCAAATTGCCATTCTCAACGCTGATTTCGCTGGAACAAACACTGACGCATCAAAAATTCCAACAGAATTTTCAGGTGTAAAAGCAGGTGATACAAAAGTCAGATTTCACCTGATTAAAACGGTTAGAAAATCTACAACAAAGACAAAATGGGGAACGAATGATGCTATGAAAAAAGCATCCACGGGTGGTATTGACGCCACAACTCCAAGCAGCTACTTCAATCTTTGGGTAGTTGGAAATATGGGCGGAGTCCTTGGCTATGCTACATTCCCAGAATCCGCAGGATTATGGAATGACGGTGTTGTAATTGCTGCACCCTATTTTGGAAAAACAGGCGCTACATCGCCTTACAACCTTGGTAGAACGGCGACGCACGAGGTTGGTCATTATCTAAACCTAAGACACATCTGGGGTGATGCGACTTGCGGTAATGACTTGGTTGCTGATACACCTACTCAGACTGGTGCAAACTATGGAACACCAACATATCCGTTGTATAATACTTGTAGCGGAACTTCTAGATCTGTTATGTTTATGAATTACATGGACTATGTAAATGATGCCGCAATGTTTATGTTCTCGGCTGGTCAAAAAAGCAGAATTCAGTCAGTAGTAGCTTCCGGTGGATCTAGATCTGGACTAAGAGTTTATTAATATAAATTATACATTATATCACGAAGCTGTCTTTGCATTGGCAAAGGCAGCTTTTCCTTTTTTAAATTTTAAAATGACTATTTTTAGAACACCACGTATTTTTTTTAGATAACAAAAAAAAATATGTATATCCGTTTTTAATCATACTGCTGTAATATTAGCAATAATGAGCCTTTCGAATAGTTTGTCTCCGAAATATCTTCGATTTAGTTTGTAAATAAATTCGTTGAGATACAATTGAAGATATTTTCTTTTGATTTTATGATAATTTCCCAATAGATTTCTTTTAGCATTGCTGATGGTGATGTGAACCCATTTTAAGGTTTCGTTGGTAGTTTCTTTATCAGATTTTTCGGTGATATGAAGTTCAACAAAATCTGAAATATCAACGTATGATGTGCTTTTATCCGTGAAAACAATGCTTTGATTATCAA
>NZ_FTPU01000034.1 GCF_900108115.1 Epilithonimonas bovis DSM 19482 | reverse complement strand
CCAATTGTTTCTGAATCTCTTTCGATGAAAACCCTTTCTTGGTAACGCTCATTAGAAACATGGTTTTGTACCAAATTAAGAATGAAAGATTAGAATTTTGCATAATCGTTCCACTTTTCAAGGAAATTCTTTTACGACACTTTTTGCATTCGTAGCTCCAGATGCTTTTAATCCAGAAATGCTCCTTGTGACCGCACTTGCAAACCACTCCGATTTTATCTCTCTGCTCCTTAAAATGAATTCTGCAATCTTCCTCTCTCCCAAAATGCGTTGTAAAACTAAATATATTCATCTAACTAATTAAATTATAAGTAAATATACGAAATTATGTGTAATTACGGATATTCATATAGAATTTAAAAGAATTTGTAAAAATTAATTTAAACAGATAAAGTAATTAGGTGCCCAGAACGCACACTATAAAACATGCTGATTTTCTGAGCAAGTAATATAAATAACTGAAAAAGTAAACATTTATTGTAGTAATGTGTTATGCCTGATCTAATAATTATTTTCTTAAAATTTCTAAAAAAACACAGACAATATCCGGCATCAAATATACACAGATCTTTACAAAACCTGTTACGGTTTCCCATAATGTAAAAATTATTTTTATAAATAATAAATTGTAAAACCTTGGGTTATAGAAAAATGATCGGCAAATGAATTACAGGCTTTTATAATTTTTTGGTATGAAAAAGCAATAGGTTTGCAATTAATTAAAATCACTCTAAGACGAACTAATTCCTAATCGCTTCTTAAAAGCATATTTTCCCTAAAAGGCTATTCAAAGAGTTTTTCATCGACTCAAATAGGGGAATTTTGCTCATTCAGTCGCTTGATGTTAGGCTACTAGGTAAAAAGGAGCCCACGCCGTTGTATATACTGTTGAGTATTTAGTGAGTGTTCAAAACCTCACCCTACGGGTGTACAAGCACCCTCATTTTTTTAGCTATCCAATAATCAATTCGATGCCTGCCTTCTCTGCCTTATATTTTATTTTGGTTTGCAATTCATAATAACTCCAGTTTCTAAGCACAAACTCCTTTTCTTTTGCAATGCCTATTTTGTCCTCCTGACTTTTAAGAATAAGTGTTCCGGCCTGTTGCTGGATGCAAAAATCAATTAGCTTCCTGCTGTACAAGTGAAGCCGATAGCTTACATAACGGCTTTCCAAATTTTCTGTTTTATAAAGTGCCTTTTGTTTCCGCTTGGCTCCATTTCCCGAATGGGCATAGGCAACTCCCGCTTGAATTCTTTTCTGACTTGCCTGAATTGCAAGCCTGCGGTATAAAAACTCTTCTTTTGAGCCAATATTGATTCGTACGTTATTAGCCTTTACTACAATAGGATGTTCCAGAGAAAGAGAAGCTTCGGCAATGACTTCGGGCTTTAAAAGATGCTCTTCTTTCTCAAATTCAAATACGGCAAGCCAATAGATTTTTCCGGCTTTTAGTTGGATCTGTGATGTGCAAAGCTTTATCTCTGTCCTTAACAGACGTTCCATTATTAATCGTTTATCTGAAAAGTCTTTCCCCAAATAAGTTTTAACCGGAATAGCAAACATATTGAAGCAAAAAGCTTTTTTTTCATGATCATATCTCATTTTGCTCATACATTTGACCGGAAGCGGAATAGGAATGTCTTTTTTAAAATTCTTCAATGATCTTAAGCCCTGCCAGTAATCAGCCTTATTTTTAGAAAAGGTAGATTGGATCGTATTATTCAGGCTTCCGAGAATATCGGTAGGAATTTCTCCTTTAAAAAGGTCATAGACTAGGCGTGCGGTTGTATTGGTTTTCGAACGGGTGAACATTCCCATTTCATCTTTGCTTGCATCAGCCAGCTTGTACTGGATTTCTTCGGTTAGGTAAAAGAAATCCTTGATCATTTCCTGAACATACAAATGGGAAGCTATTAAGTTAGCCGCCCGGAAGCAGCGGTTCTGATACCGATACAGTTTTTCCCACATTTCATTTTTTTCATGGGCAGGAAGATCGATCAGTAATTGAATTTTTCGGGTCAGTGTAATAGTGGATTTTTCCATTTCAAAGCGGTATTTCAGAAATGTTTTGACTTTGTATATATTGATAGGCATGCAGAAATTCCCGATGGACTTCCTTTTCATTGAGTTTAAGTTGTTCGGCAATAGCCGCGAAAGAAGAGTTTTGCTCAAACCTTCTTTTTATAATTTCGAGCTGTTGACTGGTAAGCTTTTGCGACTGCTCGTTAATATCAGAAGCTTTTTCCTGTGGCTGTTCAAAAGAACTTTTATTTAATATTTCCCGAAGATCATCGATGGCCCTGCTCACCTCATTGCTTATGGCTGTCACACTGCTTCCAATTACTTCTGCAATCGGCTTGTACCGAAAACCATATTCTAAGCACAGTTCAATCAGGTGTTTTCTTTTGTCATCCAATACGTTCAAAACCTTTTTAACCTCATCAAAATTTTTCTGATCGGATTCCTGGCTGAGAAGATACGCTTTATCGTGCATGGGATCGTAACCTGCAAGATAATCCTGATAATTTTCAAAGCGTTCAAGGGAAGTAATTAAGCGGATAAATTTATTTTTCGGAGCATTGAAATACGATATGCAATCTCTTTTCAGAACAAACTTTAAAAAACCAAGAATATGATTCGGGATTTCAATGGTGTCGCGGTGCAGCCATAATTTAAGGAATGTATCCTGAATAAGAGTTTCAACAACAAAATCATCGTCAAGCATTTGTCTTCCATACCAAAAAAGCAGTCCTTTATAGCGTAGATGAATATGTTCCAGAGCGCTTGGACTGCCCTTTTTCAACAGTTCGTACATCTGAAAATTGCTTAACTTTCGGGACAAAGAGTTTGTTCTTTTCATAAACAGCGTATTTTATCTATTTTATTGCTTGAAGAAACTGCTTAGATAAAAAAAATAAATTCTCCGCCTCAAAACACCAACTCATTGCATATTGCCCAAAATAAAATGCGCGGAACTCAACTTATTGACTAGAGATTCTAACATACCTTGTGTACGATAATTAACCCGTGTGACAGCCGTGCGCCAACTTATCTCCTCATACAAAAAATTACCAGTTTTCTAGTCGAGAATCTAAACAATAGCTTCGATATTTTTTTAAACTATCGCAAAAAACATCTTCATAAATAATCTATTCCAAATATATTAAAATATTCTAATGTGGGAATAATTACCCACTATTTATTTTTTGTTTCTATGGAAATTGCTATCAATTTGTTTGATATGAAAATGAACTCTGAAAAAATTGCTTTCCTAAAAGGCTTTGGAAAGAGGATTCAAATATTGAGAGAAGAGAAACAACTTAGTCTTAGACAATTAGCACAAAATTGTGAAATTGATTATAGCGATATTAGTAAAATAGAAAAGGGTTTAAGAAATATTCAGATGTCAACTGTAGTAGAATTGGCCAAAGGACTTGATGTGCATCCACAGCAATTATTCGATTTTAAATTGAACTGCGAAAAATGACTCTCGAACAATGTTTTTTTTCATAAAATCAATAGAATACCAATTGATGTCGGTATCTATATGCGGAAAAATGATGAGAGTATTGGAAAGATAGATTACCAAAAGTTAGCGAACGACTCAATCTTACCTGAGATATTCACTGGCAATATGCCCTTACCAGCAATAAACGCAGCATATTGATTATAATATCCACGACGCTTAAACTGCTTTACGAATTTCGCAATTCTGCAGAGCCTCACCACATTGTATCACATCTATATTTCCCTGGTGATACTAACAGCCAGACCTTGTATTCATGAGACTTTACGGCATTTTCAAAAATTTAGGCCTACCATTATGAATACTCCACCCATAGCAAAGCCATAGTAAAGCCATACCAAAGCCATGGATAGTTCATGGATTGAAAACAAAGCTCTTATTGTAAAGTTCTCAAAATAACAGGCAAATATTATCAATTCCTCAAAATAGAGGATACCCAGTACAAATAGGTCTCATAGCTATACAAATCACCAATAAAGAAGATTATCGAAATACTTACACCTCATCTGTCTCGTCTTCTACCGTTGACCAGTGATTCTCCTCAAAAGACTGGCTGTCGAGTGCCAGCAATTCGGCCTCACGTTCCAGAGATTTCCGTAGCGTAAAGGTAATCATATCCTTATCTTTCTCTTTGGCCAGCCTTCTGGTCATCGCTTTGTCAATAAGTACAAACCGTTTCCCCATGCGTCTTGCCGTGTACTTTCGCATACCGTTTTCCTGGAGGATGTCTACAGCCATATCTACAGCAGTCCGCAGCGTCTCGCGGTAGATGTGGTCAACATTTTTATTGAGAAAATCGTAGGCATCCAGCCGGTTTTTGGCCCTTACAAAAATCTTGAGATCAGGATAATTTTCTTTGGCATAGTCCACCAGCAATTTGTTTTTCTCGGCGTCATCCAGGCACAATACCAGCAGCTCGGCTTCCTCAATCCCTGCCGCACGCAGAAGAGCGGGTTTGGTAGCATCACCGTAATAAACATTAAACCCATTGGAACGGAGCAATGCGACCCTGTCCGGGTCATTGTCTAATACAGTCGACCGTATACCATTAGCTTTTAGCAGGCGGCCTACCGTGCTGCCAAAAAAACCAAAGCCTACAATGATAACCTTGCGCTGCTTGATGATACCCAAATCTTCATTTTCTTCGGTTTCCGGCTTTATAAATCTTTTATCAAGCAGTTTTTCTTTAAAAATTAATAACAGTGGCGATATACACATCGTGATGGCCACAATAGCCATCAATTCTCCATTAGCCTGATAATCTATCAAATACAGACTGACCGCAAAATTAACCAATACAAAGGCAAATTCTCCAACCTGCGATAGTGCTAAGGCGAGAAAAACACTTTGTTCGTTGTTCATTTTATAGTATTTGGCAATCCCAAACAAAACGAGAGCCTTCACAGCCAGAACGATAATCGCAGAAGAAAAAATAAAAACAGGCTTAGAGGCAATGATGTTGAAATTGATTGTAGCACCTACACTGACAAAAAACACCGCCAACAATAGGCCTTTAAATGGGTCAATGTCACTTTCCAGCTCATGGCGAAACTCGCTGTTGGCTAACATCACCCCTGCAATAAAGGCACCCAAAGCAGGACTGAGATCCACAGAGATCATCAGCTCTGACACCCCGATAACCAGGAACAGGGAAGCAGCGGTTAACAACTCATTAAGCCCCGACTTTGAAACAAAACGCAGAAAAGGCGTAAAAATATAACGGCCCAGCAGGATGAGAGCCAACACCGCAAAAATAATAGTGAAAGGTTGCAACCAGTCAGGCAGGTACTGCAAAAGGATTTTCTCGTGTCCGGCCTGGGATACTGCAGTCTGGGATTTGGACAAAAAGGGCAACAGTGCCAGAATAGGGATAACCGCTATATCCTGAAAAAGGAGGATAGAAAACGAGGCTTCGCCACTCACAGTCCGGAAAAGGTTTTTCTCCTTCAGTGTTTGTAAAACTATAGCTGTGGATGACATCGCAAAACATAAGGCGATGATTAATGATTTTTTTAAACCAAATCCGGCAATGTAAAAAACAATAAAGATTCCGGCGATACTCAAAAGCATCTGACTGAGGCCCAGCCCAAGAATACGCTTCCTGATCTGCCAAAGTTTTTGAGGCTCCAGCTCAAGACCAACCAGAAAAAGCAGCATGATAACCCCCAACTCAGAAGCATGCATAATATCAGCCGCATCCCGCCCGGTCAGTTGGAGGCAAAAAGGCCCAATAACAATACCTGCCAGGATATAACCTATTACCGAACTTAGACCCAGTTTTTTCCCCAGCGGAACCATAATAATGGCTGCACCAAGAAAAATAAGAATGGTCATTGCTATTGAGTTCTGCATCTATTCTGTTCTAATTATTTGTGATAATTCTGCAACGTAGCCATCCAGCTGCGATGGACTGAGATCGTCCGCATTATAGATCACCTGCAACTTTTTCAGTTTTATTTTATTAACGTTAAGAGATACTCTGAGGCCGGCCAATAAAGTCTCTACACTCACGCCGTACTTACCGAGGCTTGTGTAACTCGAATGCCTTCCACCTACGCTGGACACAATAATAGCATCTTTTCCGGAAAGGATATTAAGGCCATCCTCTGTAATCCACCGCATATCAAAAACCTCATCAATCCATAATTTGAGTAATGGCGGAAGGCCAAACCAGATTAATGGAAAATGAAAAATAATACGGTCAAAGTCAACAATTCTTTTCCTTTCTTTAAATGGCTGTATATGAAAATCGGGATAGTCTTCATACAAGTCACGGAACGTTATATTTTCTATACCTTCATAACACTCTATCAGTCTTACATTTGTAGTAGAATGTTCAAAATAGGGATGCGCAAAAAGGACCAATGTTTTTTTCAAAGAAACCTGATTTTGGTAAAAATAGTGTTTTTTCTGAGGAAAGTCAATAGCTGCGTTAGGCAGTATTAATAAAAATTAAAAAACGCACAAACAATGATATACATAATAAAATATCGTTAAAATGACACCTCATCTATTTTCTGTCATTCAAAATATTTTAAAGATCATTAATAGATAGACAATTATTCTTATTAATTATCACTATTTCCCCAATAAAAAATAATTTTCATTGAAATATTGCTGTATATATTTGCATAAAATACAACACAAGCAAATGATAATGAATGGAATAAAATTTATTTTTGTCCTCCTGCTGTTACCTCTATCACTTTATTCTCAAAAGGTAGATTACATCTATAGCAACTTCAACGGTTACTGGAATACCGGCATGTCAACAACCCCTATTAATAATGATTGTGAGCTGTTAGCCTTCCGGTATAACAATGGCACAAATACATTGGTGTACGCCACAGGCGTTAATAATGCCATCCTGACAAACAATAACGTGAGTTATCAGAATACCAGATTCCGCTCTTTGCCCATCAAAGATATTGTCTTCCCTGCCAATGCGGCCGGCGAACCAATATCCGGCTCGGGTGGGCCTTTTCTTTTTGCGTTTGCGTCGGGAATAGATGGCAACGTTAGCCAGGCGCTGAAACCACCTTTCAACTTTCCGGATTACAAAATTTCGGTAGCGCTAAACCGTGGAGAAAGAGGCTTGGGATTAGGTGCCGCACTTACCAATGTCCCTTCTACAACACCTTTGGTTATTACTCTTCAGAACAATCTGGATTACACCAAAATTAGTGATGGGATCCCCGATCTCTTCTTTACCCAGCAGGCCGATCCCGGTACCAACGGGTTTGACCAGGTATGGTTTGAAGATGCAAACGGCAACATGATAGGTAACAGCGTGACGATCAATTTTTCTTCTAATTCGCAGAATCCCGCAGTTGGGAAATGGAATATTGATTTCTATGAAATCAAACAGAACACACCCGTATGGAACACCAACAGCCCAAGAGATATAAGACTGTTTGCCACTGATCTCTCATCATTTGGTTTATCGGCTTCTAATTACAGCAGTGTAAAGACTCTTAAATACCGTTTTAATGGACAGAGTGACCCCGGAATATTAGCTTATAATGAGGATACATTCCATTTCTTTTTGGCGAATGACGATTATGCTACCACTAATCCCGGCACATCGGTTAACATTCCCGTACTGAATAATGACCTTTTCAATTCTGCCAATCCGCCCACGCTCACTATTTTTGTGCCGCCGGCAGAAGGCACAGCAGTGGTATCGGGCAATCAGATTATTTTTACAGCAGCTGCGGCATCACAAACCAATAAGACAATCGTCTTCGAATATCAGATCTGCGACTCCAACCAATGCGATAATGCAAAAGTGACTGTAACAATACCGGGCGGTTATTGTACAAAACCTTTTAATAGTGCTGTTGCTGATTCTTATGCCAAAGTAGGGATTAGCACACAGGCAACACCAGTTGGCACATGGCCTCTTAGTGTGCCCAATGCCTTTCTTACACTGGAGTCCAAAAATAAAGGCCTTGTATTGACCAGGACAACACCATCTGCCGTGCCTGCTGCAAATCTCGTAGAAGGCATGCTGATCTATGACACAGCAGAAAAATGCGTGAAACTTTACAATGGCACTTCGTGGCATTGCATCCAAAGAATTTGTATTGACTAGATTAGGCGAGTGCATATGACCATTAAAAAGAATCCAAATATGAAAAAAACAGGACTAATAATAGCATTTTTACTATTTTGTAACAGCTTAAGCGCGCAGGTAGCTATTAGTAAAACTCCAGACCATCCTGGGGCTATCTTAGATTTCCCTCAGAATACGACCAACGGGATTGTACTGCCTGCTACTACCGAACTTCCTGCCAGTTTGCCGGATGGCAGCCTGCTGCTTGACAGATCAGACCTTAAATTAAAGTGAAACAAAATGCAAACTGGTCCGAAATGAGCAGTGCAGGAGATGTATCAAAAATAGCACAAAACACAAGCAACGAAGTTGGCAAAGGTGTAATTATAGGTAACAATACTTCTGCAGCCACAGGTGTTCTCATTTTGGAAGCTACAGACAAAGCCCTGGCACTTCCTCAGATTGCATCTCCCCAGACCAATGTAAAAAGCCCATATCCTGGAATGATATGTTATGACACCATAACTAAAACGGTTGCTGTCTTCAACGGCAAAGTGTGGAGCTTTTTAAAGTAAAAGATTGTTTTATTAATATTGCCAAAAACATAAAAGGTTTGTAACACACCGTTACAAACCTTTTTACGTTTTATAAATCAACACGCCTTTTAGATAATTTACTGTTAATGAAATTTATTAAAATGCAAGTTACATGATCTTCAAGTTCTCGGAGATTCTTATGATTCTAAAGACAAAATTATAAGCCTGCACAACAGGTGAACTACTTTAAGCTTATACCTAATTGAGCCTCGGCTTTTGTTTAGTTGCTTAAAATAATTAGCTAATAAAATTATTACCAGCCGCCAGAAGCACCGCCGCCGCCGAAACTTCCGCCACCGCCGAAACCTCCAAAGCCTCCGCCACCACTGCTTCCACCGCCAAAACCGCCACCACCAAAACTTCCTGGAAAAGGGAAAAAACCACCACTGTAGCGCCTTCTTCCTCTTCTGGATAATGTCACATCATCATCATCATAATTGCCTCCTCCTCTGTTATTGCTGTTAAAAATGCTGATGAGAATAACTACGATAACAATCATCGCAATTACAGATCCTACGCTTAATCCATTCTCTTTTTGCTGCTTTTTAACAATCGGTTTGAATTTCCCCTGAACCGCTTCCATAATAGCAGATGTACCACGGTCGATCCCGTTATACCATTCTCCTTTTTTGAAAGACGGCGTTACCAGGTAATCTATGATCTGTCCTGCAACCGAGGCAGTCAAATATTGCTCAACAGCCCGACCCTGCTGGATAGACATCGTGTGATCTTCCGTCGCAATCAGGAAAACAACGCCATTATCCACGCCTTTTTGGCCAATCCCCCACTTTTCACCATACATAGTTGCCAGATAATTCACATCTTCGCCACCTGTGGTTGGGAGAATTATCACCTCGATCTCTGTTGAAGTAGAATCGGAGAATTTGATTAGTTTTTGATTAAGAGCATCCTTTTCGGATTCTGAGAGTAATCCGGCTTTATCATAAACCGGATAAAGTACTGCAGGTTTTTCCGGCACCAACTGAGCTTTGGAAAACAATCCAAAAATCAGGAACAATGTGGCAATATATCGTTTAAGAGAAGCTGATATCATTGGGTAGTTCATTGATATTTTCCCCATCAACAGGGAAATATTTTTTCAGTTCGAGTCCGGTTTTGAGGATCGCATTTTGTAAACCTTGGCAATATTTTTCTTTGGCAAATTCAGAAGTGATCTCATCATGCAAGTTATCCCAAAAAGATTGTTTAACTTTTTTATGAATCCCCTCGTCACCGATAATTGTAAGATAATGGTGTTCAAAATTGACATAGAACAGCACGGCATTTCTCTCTTTGGTATGATGCATGTCCAAAGAGCGGAAAATTGCAAAAGCTTTGTTAGCAAAATCGTCTTCGGCCGTAGAATCGATATGCACACGAATCTCTCCCGAAGAATGGTCTTCAGCTATTTTGATGGCTTCCACGAGGGAAGCCATCTCTGTATCTGTAAGGAAATGATTCATTATTCTGAAAATACACTTGGTGCTTTTTCTGCGCCAGCGTCAGATTTGAAAGTTGGTTTCACCTTGAACTTCGGAAAAAAAGCAGCAACAATATTGCCAGGGAATTGCTCTACCAAGTTATTGAATTTTTCTACAGAATCATTATAATAAACGGTTTCTGAACGGATGCTGTTTTCAATAGCTGTGTATTCTCTCTGGAAGTTGATATACTGCTGGTCCGCTTTGAGATCCGGATATTTTTCTACCACCATAAGCAATCTTCCTAAAGCGCCACTTAACTGGCTTTGAGCAGCCTGGAATTTTGCCATATCAGCTTCTGTCATATTCGTAGGATCTACATTCACAGAAGTTGCTTTTGCTCTAGCTTCTGCCACCTGAGTCAGGGTTTCCTGCTCATATTTGGCGTAAGATTTTACGGTTCTTTCCAAATTAGGAATCAGGTTTGCTCTTTTTTGATAAACCGTTTCTACATTCGCCCATTTTTTAAGGACTTCGTTGTTCGCTACTACCATAGAATTATATCTTCCGGAAACGGAAAATCCAATGATTGCAATGATAACAGCAATGACAACTAATACAATACAACCTTTACCTTTCATAGTTTGATGTGTTTTAAAATTTTTACTTAAACCAAATATACAAATTAAATGCTAGAGCCGTATTTATTTTTAATTTAATGGAAAAAATGAGCTTCTCTTGGTCAAGCTTAGGATAAACTCCACTTCAGCCTGACATATTTTATGAGCTTCTGGAGCCTCAGCCTGACAAGTTTTATCAACTCGACAATATTGTGGGGCTTCGACAAGCTCAGCCTGACATATTTTATGGGCTTCGAGCGCCTCAGCCTGACAAGTTTCAGGGAAGATCAAAGCAAAAATTATTTTTCAAAAAGCTTGGCTTCTTCCCAAAGTTCATCCATTTCTACAAGATTAAGGTCAGCTAGACTAAGGCTTTTAGACAAAGCCAACTCTTCCATTTTTTGAAACCTTGAAATAAATTTTGAATTGGTTTTTTCCAAAGCTGTATCAGCATTAAGGCCGGAGATTCTGGCATAATTAATCAATGAGAAAAATACATCACCCAACTCCACTTCTTTTTTATCTTTTTCTGTTTCCTGATGGAACTCCTGCAGTTCTTCCCTCACTTTTTCCCAGGCATCATCGGCAGAATCAAACTCAAAACCAATCCCTTTTACCTTATCCTGAATCCTGTAAGCTTTGATAATCGGCGGTAAACCTTTCGGGACGCCTGATAAAATGGACTTATTCCCTTCTTTCAGTTTCAGTTTTTCCCAGTTTTGTTTGACCGCTTCCTCATCTTTCGCAACGGTGTCGCCATAAATATGAGGATGACGGAAAATTAACTTTTCGTTCAAAGAATTGATGACATCAGCCATATCAAAACTCTCTTTTTCTGAACCGATTTTTGCATAGAAAACCAAATGCAGCAAGACATCACCCAACTCTTTTTTGATTTCCTGCAAGTCCTCATTCAAAAGCGCATCAGACAATTCGTAAGTTTCTTCCAAAGTGAGATGACGCAAGGTTTCAAAAGTCTGTTTCTGGTCCCACGGACACTTTTCCCGCAGGTCATCCATTATATCAAGAAGCCTTCCAAAAGCCTCTAATTTTTCTTGTTTTGTATTCATCTTGTATTATTTATTGGGGCAGCTATTCCGCCTTCCGCTATTATCTTTTTGCTCGGCATAGCCTCTCGCAAAAAGGATAACCGCTCAAGTCGGGCTGCACTGCGCAAAGTTGAACTTTTGATTTATAAAATAATTTCCAACAACTTTCAACCAATCACAATCAACTGAATTAATGTGATTTATTTTGAAGCATCGGAACAAATTTATAAACCCCAAATTCCTCTTTCTCAAATTGTGTTTCAGAAATTTTTGTAAACCGGTAAAGAATCTGCTCATCAGTCTTCCCCAACGGGATTACCATTTTGCCGCCCACTTTCAGCTGTTTGAGAAGTTCCGTTGGCAAGATCTCGGCGCCGCACGTCACCAGGATTTTATCAAAAGGCGCAAATGTTGGCAATCCTGCAAAGCCGTCCCCAAAACTTTGGAATTTTGGACGAAGATCTAATGTCCTTAAAAGCTTCTGAGAGAAATCAAACAAATCCTTTTGCCGCTCGATGGTATAAACCAAGGCTTTCATCTTAATCAAAACAGCCGTCTGATAACCACAACCGGTTCCTATTTCCATAATTTTTTCACCTTCATTGACTTCCAATAATTCGGTTTGCTCAGCCACTGTGGACGGGTGAGAAATGGTTTGTTTTGCCGCAATCGGGAAAGCACGGTCTTCATAGGCATAATCTTCGAAAACACTTTCTATGAACAGGTGTCTTGGCACTTCGTTCATGGCATCCAGAACAAAACGGTCGGTAATCCCGATTTTCTGATGAAGATAATCAACCAACTGTTTTCTTTTGCCTTTGTGAACGTAAGTATCTCTCATGATAATCATTAACCGGTTTTCAGTTACAGTCTGCAATTTCCGAAGGATATTTTTAAAATCCAAACAAGAATCATCTTTTTAAAACTAAATCACATTTTTAAGAGGTAATCAGAATAAAGTTTATAAATTTGAGTTATTTATTATTAGAAATTTAATTAAATTTCTGATTATACAGACAAAAATATAAAAGTTATGCACAAAATAAGAGCCTACATAAAAGGCACCGGTTCCTATGTCCCGTCCAAAGTACTTAAAAATGATTTTTTTGAAAAAGTGGGTTCTTCTGACGAATGGATTTTTAAGAATCTGGGGATTAGGGAACGCAGAATAGCAGATGGCGAGGTAACCAGTGATTTGGCTTATAAAGCAGGCCTGAGAGCATTGGAAAATACTGATGTAGCACCAAAAGATGTGGACCTCATCATTGTGGCCACTTCCACTCCCGACAGGCAAGCGCCGTCCACAGCCTGTTTTGTTCAGGAAAAAATGAATGCACCCCAAGCCGTTGCTTTTGACATCTCTGCAGTCTGCTCCGGCGGTCTTTATGGGATTGCGATCGGCTGCCAGTTCATCGAAACCGGAATGTATAAGAATGTTTTGGTCATCGGTGCGGATACTTTTTCGACTATTACCGATTGGGACAGAAAAGATTCGGTGTTTTTCGGAGATGGCGCGGGAGCGATTTTATTGTCTGGCACGACTGAAGATAAGGGTTTTTTCGATTTCAAACTGCATGCAGACGGAACCGGAAAATACCACTTTAACATCCCGGCAGGCGGATCTGAGATGCCGGCTTCTGAAGAAACACTGAAACAAAAACTCCATTATTTCCAAATGAATGGGAAAGAAGTTTTTGAAACAGCAACCAGAGTTTTACCGGAAACCATCAACGAAATCCTGGATGCCAACCAACTGACTTCTGACCATGTAGATTGGGTCATCCCGCATCAGCCAAGCATCAGAATCCTTCAGGAAACCGCCAGAAAAACCAATATCCCTTTTGAAAAAGTAATGACCAATATGGACAAATATGCCAATACGTCTGGCGGAACCATCCCGATTGTGCTGGATGAAACCTACAAAAGCGGAAGAATCCAACCCGGTAATATACTTCTGTTCGCAGCAGTGGGATCTGGCTGGACCTGGGGAACAGCACTTTACAAAGCTTAATTTTATCGCAAAGTCGCAAGAATTAAAATTTAAAACTCATAAAAGTCGCAAAGTTTCCATTTGCGACTTTTAAACAAAATCAAATAAAAAGAATAGCGCCTTGGCGTTAATAAATAATTGTAAACTATGCTAGATAATCAAACTTTCCTTATCACCGGCATTGCAGATGAAAACTCTCTGGCGATGATTACCGCAGAAAAAATCCTGGCCAATAACGGCAAGGTGATCTGCACCGGACTCGGCGTTACGCCTTTCCATAAAAACCTTTCGGAAAAAGCAGAATCATTTCTCCTTAAAAATTATGAAGACTTTGAAAATGCCTGCAAAAAGGTTTTAGGAAATGACGTTTACACAGCTCCGCTGGATGTGACATTGCCAGAAAGCTTGAGCTATCTTGCTGATGACTTAAAAGCTAAAAACATACAGCTGAATGGTTTTCTTCATGCCATTGCCATGGATAAAACCATCCGTAACAAATCTGTAAAACCCATGCTGGAAGTTACAGCAGAAGAATTCAGTGATACGATGAATGTCTCAGCCTTTTCTCTGGTGACACTTTGCCATGCATTATTATCAAATGGTGTTTTACAAAATGGCTCCTCGATTGTCTCCCTGAGCTACATTGCTGCGGAAAAAGTTTCTTTTTTTCCTTATATCAATATGAGTATTGCCAAAGCAGCACTGGAAAGGCTGACCATAGAAATGGCCTATGAACTGGGGAAAAAATATGGCATTCGAGCCAATGCGATCCGGTTTTCACCTTATATGGGCAGCAAGGCAGGCAATGCAACCCTTAAAGTGGAAGATGTAGAACGGGCCAACAGTATCAGCCCGTTGGGGAACGCACTGCCGGAAGATCTGGCTCATGAGATTGTTCATCTTTTCCGTCCCGAGACCAGGATTACGGGCGAAATCCGGCATGTAGACGGTGGTTTTCATATTATGGGATAAGGTAAAATTTCCACTATTTAATGTATTAAATAATGACAAGACTCAGAAAGCTGAAAAATTCTGGGTCTTTTTTTATGTTGATTTTGTATTATTCTTAAATTTACCCCTTTAAGAAAATAGCTATGATAAATGCAGGACTTGTGGGAGCAGGCCACTTGGGGAAGATCCACCTTCGGTTACTCAACCAATCCGACCGGTACAATCTGGTAGGTTTTCATGATAAAGACGCAGAAAACGGGAAAAAGCTGGAAGCTGAACTGGGCTACAGATATTTTGAAAATTTTGACGATCTGCTCGCTGAAATCGAAATGCTGGATATTGTAACGCCAACTATCTACCATTATTATTATGCGATAAAAGCCATCAAAAAAGGCATTCATTTTTTTATAGAAAAACCGGTGACCCAAACCTTGGAGCAAGCCGAAGAATTATTATCTCTTTGCCACGAACACGGTATCAAAGCACAGGTTGGGCATGTGGAACGCTATAACCCGGCATTTATAGGTGCCAAAGATTATATCAAAAATCCAATGTTTATCGAGATCCACAGACTGGCAGAATTCAACCCGAGAGGGACTGACGTTTCTGTTGTACTCGACCTGATGATTCATGACCTTGATATTCTATTAAGTCTGGTTAAATCTAAAGTGAAAGAAATCCATGCGAGCGGTGTTTCGGTCGTGAGCAAAACACCGGATATTTGCAACGCCAGAATCGAGTTCGAGAATGGCTGTGTGGCGAACCTTACAACCTCCAGAATATCGATGAAAGCGATGCGGAAATCAAGGTTTTTCCAGCAGGATGCTTATGTATCTGTAGATTTTCTCGAGAAAAAAGCCGAAGTGATCCGCATGAAGCCGGCTCCGGAACATCCGTCTGACTTTGATATGATTATCGAAAATGCTGAAGGCGAAAAAAACCAGATTCTGTTTGAGTATCCAAGCATTCATCCCAACAATGCCATATTGGACGAGTTGGAAAGTTTCGCTAATGCGATAGAAAATAATCTGCCCGTACAGGTTTCTCTGGAAGATGGCACCGAAGCATTGAAGGTGGCGTTGGAAATAATGAGACTGATCACTAAAAACAATTAGAAATAATCATTGGAATAGACAGAGAAAGATAAAAAACTTACAATCAAACTGTTTTAGCCTAAAAATATATTATTAATTCTTTTCAATAACTTAGAAGCCGAAAGATTGTTTATTTCCTGTAAAAGAAATCTATAAAATTATGAACAAAAATATTGTTGTCATCGGAGCCGGGACTATGGGAAACGGCATTGCCCATACATTTGCACAGAGCGGTTTTTCTGTAAATCTGGTAGATGTAAAGCCTGATAATCTGGAAAAAGCGATAAAAACCATCTCGGCCAACCTAGACAGAATTATCGCCAAAGGCAATCTGACAGAGGATGAAAAAGCAAAAACGCTGGCAAACATCATTACTCATACAGATCTTAAAAATGCCGTCCCCAATGCAGATCTTATTGTAGAAGCTGCGACCGAAAACCTGGATCTTAAGCTAAAGATATTCGCACAAATTGATGAACTGGCCCCGGAGAATTGTATCCTGGCAACCAATACTTCATCCATATCCATTACTCAAATTGCGGCTGCAACCCAACGTCCGGAGAAAGTAATCGGTATGCATTTTATGAATCCGGTCCCTATTATGAAACTGGTGGAGATTATCAAAGGCTATTCTACATCCAAAGAGACTTTTGATACTATTTTTGAAATGTCTAAAAGCTTAGGTAAAGTTCCTGTAGAAGTCAACGACTATCCCGGATTTGTAGCCAACAGGATCCTGATGCCAATGATTAACGAAGCTATCGAGACGCTGTACAACGGCGTAGCTGGTGTAGAAGAGATCGACACGGTGATGAAATTGGGGATGGCGCACCCGATGGGACCACTTCAGTTGGCGGATTTTATTGGTCTGGATGTCTGCCTTGCGATACTTAATGTGATGTATGAAGGTTTCAAAAACCCAAAATATGCGCCCACTCCGCTACTGGTAAACATGGTAATGGCAGGCAAAAAAGGCGTGAAATCGGGCGAAGGATTCTATGACTACAGCCAGAGCAAAAAAGCCGAGAAAGTATCAGCCATGTTTCTGAAAAAATAAAACTGGTAGTGTATAGAAATTCTTGTTGGAAAAAAATAATTATCAATATTCTTTTCAGGAAATTTTCTATCTTTGAACCATAAGAGTAACAATATAAAGCTCTATCTATTTTAAATTTTTTTGTTATGAAATTACCTAAGTTTTTATTAGCCGACAATTCTGATTTTCCGGAAGATCTTTTTGTAGTACACACAGAGTATCCACGTTTTATCCTTAACGTAGAAGAAGAGGATGTAGAATGGTTGGATGACTTGGAGGGTGACGACGAGGAGACTGTAGCGACAGAAGCTACAAAAGTTGTAGAAGAAGCCTTCAAATGGTGTGACGAAGAACTTGCAAAATACGACGACGAGGAAGACGAAGAATAAAACAAAAAAGGAACTCAAAACTGAGTTCCTTTTTTTTGTTAAGTCATTGAGACTATTATTGCTTATTGAATTTTAGCAGCAACAGATTGTCTTTATAAAGTTCCAGTGTAGTTTCTGTCACTACATACTTATTGGCCTGCTGCAAAACATTGAGATAACTGGTCTCGGTTGTCATATTGTTGCACATTTTTCTGGTAGATCCAATATTTTTTGCAGAAAAATTACCCGCAGCAGTATCTATCGTTGCATCAGAAAAATAGTTGTTGCAGCCAGCATTACCGGAGATTCTGTTTTGTTCTATAACCAATGTTGGTTTATTGGTTACATCATCGGCCAAAACCCATTGTGTGCCTGTGATAGGCGCCTGATTTTTCCCCACTTTTGATGTGTTTCCCAATCTTGTGGTACAAGAAGCCACCATAAGGGATATCATTGCGGTATATAAAAACTTTTTCATATTGAGATACTTATTGTTTTTTAATAGTAAGACGTTATCGCTGTATTTTCATTGGTTTTTAGATTCCAAATCATAGCGATTTTATAGTCGTAAAAATTGATACCCAAAGATAGGATTTTCTTTTAACATGGCTAGATTCACGGGTGCTAAAACTTCGGAGGATCACCGGATCAGTCTGTCAAATAAATTAATAATGAATAAGTTATGTTTTTTAAAATTAATTAAACTAATTTTGCACCCCGAATTAGAGAATTAGTTTTATAAAAGTGCCCTGGTTAAAAAAAACAATTGATCCAACATCGAGTTCCGATTAAAAAGATCAAAAAGGTGAGGCAAAAACCGATGAAGATTAGGCGATTACATAGGACTTAAAAAAATAAAAAACCTAAATATGAAAAGAATAGGCGAACACAGAAAGCTGCTTGGGGTAGACAAAACCGCTACGTTGAAGGACTTGAAAACCGTTTACAGAAACGCAATGAAGGATACGCATCCAGACAAATTCATCAATGATGAGGCCGGAAAACTGGAGGCGGAAGAAAAAAGCAAATCTGTGATAGAAGCGTATCATTTTTTGGTAAGCATCCACGAGGAAACTCAGGAAAAGTATAAAGAGGAATATACCGAAACCATTACCACCTCCAACATCCAGGATTTTTATCTGGAAAAATCGATTTTGACAGTCCAGCATCTGAATGGGAAAATGTTTGAATACATTGGTGTACCCAGAAATACTTACATCAAAATGGTAAATTCAGATTCGCCAAGCCGATTTGCCAGACGTCATATTTATGGAAATTTTATTTATAGAAAGTCTGGTGAAGCTATGGCGGATTAACTTTTAAGATATTAATATCAAAAGCTTTCAGTTTATTCTGAAAGCTTTTTTGTTTTATTACTAACGAAAAAGTGCATCAATGAAAATTCATTGATGCACTTTTTGTACATAATCTTATTAATAAGTATTGTTTAATCTGTATGTTTTGGCGTAAAGCCATCTTCACTCAGTTCTTTGTGTACGTAGTCCGCTTTCATCTCAGCTTCATAATCCACTTTTTTATGTTTGCCCATTCTGCGAAGCAATGAGTCAAATAATGAATATACAACCGGAACGATAATCAAAGTCAGGAATAATGACGATGTCAAACCACCGATAATTACCCAAGCGAGTCCGTTGTTCATCTCCGCTCCTGCTCCTTTTGCTATCGCAATCGGGATCATACCAAAGATCATTGCAATGGTTGTCATCAGGATCGGGCGAAGACGTGCATGGTTGGCCTGGATCAGCGCATCATGCGTATTGGCTCCTGCTGCTTTTCTCATATTGGCAAAATCGACAATCATAATCGCATTCTTCGCAACCAAACCAATCAACATAATCATACCCAACATTGTAAAGATATTCAATGAATTGCCTGTCAGTGCTAAGATCACCATTACACCTATTAATGCCAACGGGATTGAGAACAATACTACAAACGGATATACAAAACTGTCATACAGCGATACCATTACAAGGTAAACCAATATAATAGCTGCCATCAAGGCAATCCCCAGAGTACCAAAACCTTCGGTCTGGTTCTCCATATCACCGCTCCAGATATAATTGACACCGGCAGGCTTGGTTTTCTCGTTATCCATAAACTGGGCAGACCATTCGTTGGCGACATCCCCAACCGGGCGGCCAACGACTTTTGAAAGCACTTTTACAGATGGTGTTTTATCTCTGCGCTGCAGCAAACTTGGCCCTGAACTCATGTCTACATTGGCAAACTGACTAAGTCTGATCTGCTGCCCTTTGCTGTTGGTAAACATCAGGTTTCTAACATCATCAATAGATTGCCTGTTGTTGTCTGCGAAACGGATGTTGATATCATACTCATATTCACCGGCACGGTATTTACCATCGGTATTACCATTGAAGGCTGTTTGCATCGTCTGCCCAACACTGGAAAGATTAAGGCCTAATGCTGCCATTTTATCCCGGTCAATATTCACCCTTACTTCCGGGCTGCCGGTATCGGTAGATAATTCTGCATCTACGGAGCCAGGTACTTTTTTGAGTAATTGTAAGATTCTGGTAGCTTCTTTGGTTGCAGTCTCATTGTCAGGTGCAGTTACCACCATCTCGATTGGTGCATTATCCGCTCCCATCAAACCAATTGGTGCTGTTTTGAACTCGACACCAGTAAATTTCTCCTCAAGATCTCTTTTAAATTTAGCAGCAATAATGTCTGTACTCTCTGCACGCTCCGCTTTATCCACAAGGATCACCTGAACCTCTGATTGGTAAACGGTCGCCTGAGAAGCCCCAAAACCTGTGGATTGCTGCCCTACGGTTGTAATAAGATCTACCACATCTTTATCTTGTCTCAGATACTTTTCTACAGCAAGGGTCACCTGATTGGTTTTCTCTACCGTAGCATTTTTAGGCAATTCTATTTGTACGAGGAACTGGCCTCTGTCTAATTTTGGGAAAAATTCACCTCCGATAAATCCAAATGCCACCAGCATAAAAGATGATATCAAAATAAGGAAAGTGATAATCACGGTGGCTATTCTTCTCACTGTCGTTTTGAGACACCACTCCAGGATACCTGTAATCCAATGCGTGAATTTGTCCAACTGTCTCTCAAACCAAAGGATAAATTTCTCAAATGGATTTTTCCCTGTAAGATGCACCAATTTTCCAAATCTGGATGATAACCAGGGAATGATTGTGAATGAAGCCAGCAATGATAACAGCGTTGCGATAACCACCGTCACACAGAACTGCGCCAGGATATCAGACACAAGTCCGGAGCTCATGGCAATTGGTAAGAATACTACAACGATTACCAACGTAATAGCCGCAACGGTAAACCCAATTTCTGATGCACCATCATAAGCCGCACGGATTCTGCTTTTACCCATCTCCATATGCCGGTAAACGTTTTCCAAAACTACAATGGCGTCATCCACAAGAATACCTACAACCAGAGATAATCCTAATAAACTCATCAGGTTAAGCGTATAGCCCATCAGGTACATCCCAATAAAGGTTGCAATCAACGAAACCGGTATAGATACCATTACAATAAATGCATTACGGATATTGTGTAAGAACAACAACATCACCACCGCTACTAATATAATCGCCAGAAAAAGGTCAAAGATAACGTGATCCGCAGCTTCTAGGGTAAAATTGGTACTGTCATCAACAATTTTAACTTTGATGCCTTGTGCTGCATAGTTTTTCATCACCTCATTCATGGTTTTCTGAACACTTTCTGATACAGTAACCGCATTGGCATCCGATTGTTTTTTAATCTGCATCAGGATGGTAGGCAGCTGATTGTATCTCGCAATCTTCTCTACATCTTTCTGCGTGTCAAAAACTGTAGCAATATCAGAAAGCCTTACCTGAGCTCCGTTTTTATCAGAAACCACAAGATTGTTCATCTCCTGAATTGATTTATACTTACCCGAAAGCCTGATGGTAGACTTGTCTGTTCTTGATTTTAAACTCCCGGTAGGGAAATCTAAGTTAGATGACAGGATAACCTGCTGCACATCACCGATAGACAGCCCGTAACCCTGTAGTTTTTTCTCATCTATATTGACCTGGATTTCTCTTTCCTGGCCGCCAACAAGGTCTACCTGAGCCACACCATTTACCCTTGAAAAGATAGGTTCTACTTTTTTATCCAAAAGGTCATATAGTTCTTTGCTGTTGAGCTTGTCACTGGAGATACTCATGGTCATAATCGGTAGATCATCCAGAGAGAACTTGTTAAGTGACGGTGCTTTGGCATCATCAGGCAGATCTGCCAGAATCGCATTCACCTTACGCTGGGCATCATTAAGAGCGTAATTAACATCAGCACCCGTGTTCAGCTGTATCATGATAACAGACAAACTCTCGTAAGATGATGATTCTACTTTTTTTACGTTCTCCAAAGCACCAACAGCATCCTCAATTTTTCTGGTAACCGAAGTTTCCACTTCACTTGGCGACGCTCCGGGATATACCGTAGAAATGGTGACCATGTTGGTCTCAAACTTCGGTATTAGCTCATACCCCATCATAGAGTAACTGAGCAGGCCTCCCAACGTCAATATTGTAAATAATACAATAACCAGGGAAGGTCTTTTAATGGATATTTCTGCTAACTTCATCTTCTCTTACTTTACGATATTGATTTTTGAACCATTCTCCAGATTGATCTGTCCACTTGTGATCACCTGCTCACCGCCATTAAGTCCTCCTAAAATCTGAACTTTATCACCATACACCTTACCGGTTTGGACCTTGATTAATTTGGCCGCACCATTTTGTACAATAAAAAGCTGTCCGGAGCTTACCCCGTTTACAAAGGCCTCTGCGGGAACCGTCATCATATTTTGAGTTGCTGCACCATTATTGGTTTTGAAAACCGCTGTGGCGTACATACCGGCCTTTAGATTACCTCTGTTCTGAACTTCTACCTCAACCGGGAAATTAAGTGATGCATCACTTTTTGGCGCAATAAAAGTAATCCTGCCGGAAAAAGAATCCTCTGGCAAAACACTCACATTAATTTTGACTTCCTGGCCCAGTTGTATCCTTCCTACCTGGCTCTCATCTACGAGAACAGAAAGTTTAAGAGAATTGATATTAACAATCTCAAATAATGCAGTTCCCGGAGCCACAACAGCACCCGGCTCAACCATTTTTTTGTTGATTGTTCCGCTGATGCCTGCTCTTACGCTGGTATCATTTACTCTTACGCCTTGTGCTCTCACTGCAGCCTGAGCGTTTTTCAGTTGTAATCTTGAATTATCAAGCTGTTGTTTTGTAACACCACCTGTTTTATATGCGTTTTCATAACGCTGGTTGTCTGCAATAGCATTCTGCAAATTGTTCTGTGCCTGGGAAACATCTACCTCTATCGCATCTCTTTTGATGGTTGCAAGAACCTGACCTGCTCCTACTCTAGAACCTTCTTTTACCAAAACATTTACGATACGTCCGGAAATTTCTGAAGATTGCTGCAGCTCTTGTTTTGGAATAAATGTTCCGTTTGCAGAATAATCTGTATCGATATTTTCACGAGAAGCGGTAATCACGTTAACATTAATTTTGTCAACCTGCTTTGCTACTTCTTTTACTTCAGTTTCCTGCTTCTTCTTATTGTCGGCAATTTTCCAAGCTGCTAAACCAATTAGGACAGCCGCTACGATGATATATATTAAAGTTTTTTTCATTTGAAATAATTATTTTTTTTTAATGTCAAATGGAATCAAAGATTTCATTTTATAACTGTTATTTTTGATAGTTTATTTTAAATAAGTTTTAAGTTCACCTTTTGATTTGTAATACTGAACCTCAGCAATTTTATAATCCAGAATGGCATTGGTATAATTATTCTTCGCCTGAACCAAGGAGTTTTCGGCATCAAGCAAATCTGTCAGTGTTGCTAGCCCGTATTGGTAGTTACTTTTTGTATTGGCAAGAACATCTTCCGCGAGCGCTACATTAGCCTTTTGATATTCTAAAGTATTAAGGCTGTTTTCTATTTGTGACTTGGCATTCTGATAAGCCAGATCTAAACTAAGCTTGGTTTCCTGAATATCTAGGTTTAGTTTATCCAGATCGATCTGCGCCTGTTGAATTTTTGACTTTGTGGCAAATCCATTGAAAATAGGAACATTGATTCCTAAGCCAATTGCGGAATAATCGGACCAATAAACCCCGTTAGAGGTACCATTTGTGAGTGGAAACTTGGGACCCATTCCCTGCCAGTTATAATTCGCTGTAAGATTAACGGTAGGATAATAAGCAGCCTCGGTTGCTTTTTTATTATACTCCAGGAGTTCTTTATTTTTAAGCAAAACTTTGACTTCGGTTCTGTTATCGGAACTCATTGTATTCTCAAGAAGATGTGGTGTGATTTCCATATCCTCTTTTACAAGCTGTATATCTTTTTCAATTGGCATTCCCATATAAAACTTAAGTGCATTTTTTGCCTGAGCTACTCCGTTTTTGGTCTGTTTTATATTAGTTTCGATATTGGTAAGATTCACATTAGTTCTGTCCAGATCGATTTTCTTTGCCAGTCCGTTGTCAAACAAACTTTTAATAATATTTCTGACTTTTTCCGTGCTTGTGTAACTGCTTTCGAGCGTTTCCTGATTTTGTTCAACCGTGAAAACCTGGAAATAAGCGTTGGAAACTCTTTCAATGATCTGCTCGTCCGTAAGATCGGCATTCAGTTGATAAAACTCCTTGGTAGATTTTGCAGCTTTCAGTCCGATAAAAACCTGCTGATTAAACAAAGCTTGTTGCAACTGAACCCCTGCGCCTGCAATCCAAGGTTGTCCAAATGCAACCATTTCAATTTTGCTTGGACCGCCAAAAGCTTTTCCAACATCTAGAGCACTCTGTTGCAAAATAGGATTATAAGTCAGATTCGCTGTTCCATTGATCTTTGGAAGGGCACCGGCCTTAGCTTCTGCAATTTTGTAATCTGCATTGGTCACTTCCAGTTTAGCTTTCAGCGCATCCGTTTTGTTTTGCAAGGCATATTCTATGGCTTGTTTTAGGGTTATGGTCTGCTGAGAATACATCAGAGTTCCCGTAACAGTCAAAACACCCAGAGCCAGTTTTTTCCACTTTATCATGTTGTTATAGATCATAATTTATTAAGTCGTTAATTTTCATATGTTAATTTTATTTTTTTTCAAAGGTCAGATGCAGTCGCCTAATCTTCATCGGTTTTTGGTTTTCAAACCTTGGCGATTTCATCATTTATTATTTCTAGAATCGTTTATCGTTATAAGGAACGTATCTTAAGTTAAAATACTTTAACACTTTTTAATTTTTAAACAGCATTTTGATAATGATATCTTTTCTGTCAGAAATAAGACGGTCAAACTCTTTATCATCAATCATCATATTCTCCATAAAAAGCGGTCTCATTGCACTGGGAAAAACGAGCAGCGAAATCATATTAAATATAAACTGGCAAGGCTCCATCTGTTCAATTTTCCCAAGACTCATCTCCTGCTCTATATCTTTATAGAGTTTTTTGACATCGTCTTCCTCAATATCTTTTTTGGCACATGTACCTTTGTTGAGCTGCGATACAATATAGGTTTCCAGATAAGGATATTGTAGGCTTGTTTGTAAACTGCTTTCTACAAATTTTGCAATTTTTTCTTTGAAAGGAAGATCAGAGTTCATAATGATTTCAGACTTCTCTTTTTCTACTTTGTGTGCCTCATCAGAAACAATCTGTATAAGATTGTCTCTCGACCTGAAGTAATAATTAATCAGTGTTCTGTTGACACCCGCCTCATCTGCAATCTCTTGCGTAGTAACATCAAAACGGCCTTGTACAAAGAATAATTTCTTCGTCGTCTCTTTGATCAATTCTTGAGTTTGGTCTTTTTTTGTCGGATTTGACATTTTTGTTAAACAATTTTGTGCAAATTTAAATTTTTTTATCAGATTTGACAAAATTGTCAAACTATATTCATAAATAAAATCGACACATTTAACGAAAAATTAATATTCGTAGGACAGGAGTAGGTATATTACAGTCTGGTAATTAAATAAAAACTTTATTTATAAATCATTAACTTTGCTGCCTACTAATGCCTGTGAGAAAATATCAGATTAATAAATTGAAGTAAAATCAATTTGATCGAAAACTATATTAATGAATAACAGCGAAGAATGGAAAGTCTACCAATTCGGAGAAAGCTTTGATGAGACTTACCAGCTTTATTTTTCAAAATACGGAGAAGTAAAATCTTTTACAAAAAATAATCCCGAAGGCAAAATCTTAAAAGGCAGCCTAAGGGAAGGTTATCCTATTATTAGTTTCACTCAGTTCAAACCGATAACAGAAAGCGTAAAAGCCAACTTTGACGAGCAGGCTGAGCACATTTCTGAACTGAGAGCTGAAGCCCGTGAACTCAAAAAAATTATCAGGAAAAAAAACACAGCCGGAAAGGACTTGCAAAAAGCTGTTGCACGGATAGAAGAGTTGGCCACAGAAATCAAATCCTGCGTCAGCAGATTATCCAGGCAACGGAAAAAAGACCTAAAAAGCAGAGCTTTGTATTACCATCTTTTGGTTCACAAAGCTGTAGCAGAACTTTTTATAACCAATGATGATCCGGAAAATAAAAAATTTGTAATTCACAAAAATTTTGACAAAAAAGACAATCGCGCAGAAAACTTAAGCTGGGCCACAAAGGATGAGGTTGTCAAAAGAAGTTTTGAAAGCCCAAAATTTATAAGCTACAAGATCTCCAAACCAAAAAAAGACCCGACTTCTGTATCAAAACTATCTTATAATGAGGTAGTTCTGATCAAAAGGAAACTCAAAAAGGGCGAACCTGCAGCAAGACTGGCAAGGAGATTTGGTGTCTCTGATATGCAGATACACAGGATCAAAACAGGCGAAAACTGGAGTGATGTACAGCTAAGCCTTATCAATAACAAATCATAACATTCGTAACATAATTAATGGAACTAATACACCGCAATCTTTTGATCGGGATTCACGACGCACTTCAGGAAACCTTTTTTCAGGAAAAAAAGTACGCTGACAAAGTTATAGAGCGCCTTCTGAAAGCACACAGAAAATGGGGAAGTGAAGACAGAAAAGTTGTTTCCGAAATCTTTTATAATATAATCCGTTGGAAAAAACGCCTCGAATATTATATGGGCGAAGGCGTAAAGCCCAACAATGTATATAAGCTGATTCTCGCTTATCTTCTCTGGAGCAAATCCCATTACAAAAAATTTGAGGAATTTGACGGCATCAAAGTCGCTGACATTCTTACAAAACTAAAAAAAGGTACTGTCCCTACCAAAGCTATCGAGTTCTCTATCCCGGAATGGCTGGCAGAGACGCTGGAAAAAGAATTGGGAAGAAACTGGGAACGTGAGATGCTGGCTCTTAATGAGCAGGCACCAACCGTTTTACGGACCAACACGTTGAAAACAACGCCGCGTGAACTGGTTGCCGATCTAAGAGATGAGAATGTAGAATGTTTCACGATCAAAAATTACCCCGATGCTGTACAGTTGGAGGAGAAGAAAAATGTATTCTTAACCTCAGCCTTCAAAGACGGACTGTTCGAAGTGCAGGATGCCAGTTCTCAAAAAATTGGTGAACTTCTTGACGTGAAAGAAGGCATGCGCGTGGTAGATGCCTGTGCCGGCGCCGGCGGAAAGACGTTGCACCTGGCCGCTTTGATGAAAAACAAAGGCCAGATTATTGCGCTGGACATCTACGAGTGGAAACTTGCTGAACTAAGAAGGAGAGCCAAAAGAGCCGGAGCTCACAACATAGAAACAAGATTAATTTCTGATAACAAGGTAATCAAAAGGCTTCATGAGAAGGCAGACAGATTACTGATTGATGCGCCATGTTCCGGACTCGGGGTTTTGAAACGTAATCCGGACTCCAAATGGAAGATAGACCAGGATTTTATCGACAGAATCAAAGGCGAACAACAGCAGATCCTTCAGGATTATTCTAAAATACTGAAAAAAGGCGGACAGATGATCTATGCAACCTGTTCTATCCTGCCTTCGGAAAATAACGAACAGGTACAGCTGTTTCTAAAAAACAATCCGGATTTTTCATTAATCAAAGATGAGAAAATAATGCCTAGCGAAGGCTATGACGGTTTTTACATGGCGCTCATCAAGCGTAATGCATAATTTTGAGTTGGTTATATCCTCCGGAACTAATCAATATCATACTTTAGAATCAATATAAACTAAGATTTAATCTGTAAATTTGCAACTGCAAAATTTTACTAAATGTTTGAGACAGATATTATTATAATAGGCGCAGGCCCAACAGGACTTTTTGCGGTTTTCGAAGCCGGATTGCTAAAAATGAGATGCCACCTGATTGATGCACTTCCTCAGCCGGGCGGGCAGTTGACAGAGCTCTATCCCAAAAAACCAATCTTCGATATCCCGGGATATCCCAGCGTAGATGCCGGAGTATTGGTAGATAATCTGATGGAGCAGATCAAGCAGTTTGAGCCTCAGTTTTCTTTAGCTCAAAAAGCTGTCAGCTACGAAAAGACCGAAGATGGTGACTTTATCGTTACCACAAGCAGAGGTACAAAAGTAAAAGGTAAAGCCATTGCCATCGCCGGTGGATTGGGAAGTTTTGACCCCAGAAAACCTGATCTCGAAAACATTGCAAAGTTCGAAGAAAACGGCGTGGAATATTTTGTAAGAAACCCCGAGATGTTCCGTGATAAAAAAATAGTCATTGCCGGTGGCGGAGACTCTGCGCTGGACTGGTCTGTTTTTCTGGCAGATGTAGCTTCGGAGGTTACGCTAATTCACAGGCGAAACGAGTTCCGTGGTGCACTGGATTCTGTAGAAAAAGTTCAGGAGCTTAAAAACCAGGGTAAAATCAATCTTATAACACCGGCAGAAGTGACCGGGCTTATTGGCGATGATACATTGACAGCGATAGAAGTGAGCAAAGACGGCGAAAAACACATTATAGAAACCGATTATCTGATTCCTTTATTTGGATTAACTCCTAAGTTGGGTCCATTGGCAGAATGGGGTCTTGAGATTGAGAAAAATGCCATCAAAGTTAACAACGCCCTGGATTATCAAACCAATATTGACGGTATCTACGCCATTGGCGATGTGAATACATATCCTGGCAAATTAAAATTAATCCTTTGTGGTTTTCATGAGGCTACGCTGATGTGCCAAAGTGTTTACAACAGGCTGAATCCGGGTAAAAAATTTGTATTGAAATACACCACTGTAAGCGGTGTGGATGGTTTTGACGGCACCCGCAAAGAAGCCGAAAAAGCTGTTGTCAAATCAATTGATTAAAAACTGATTGCCTTTGTGAAAGCAGAGCAATAAAATTATAGATTAGCCAGGCTTACGCCCGGCTAATTTTATTTTACGACAAAAAAGTAAGTCCAAACAATCAGCAGTAACTGAAACGGTACCCGAAACCAAAGGTAACCGAGATTAATCGGGCCATAAGTTGCGCTTTGATAATCGACACCATGTGTGACGGCAAAAATATTGGCTGGCAAAAGCAGTACAAAAAACAGGATGAGCAGGCTACCACAAAGATTTTGCAGCGGAGGAAAAAAAATCCCTGCCGAAGCTACAATTTCTAAAATACCTGTTAGATAGATTATGCTTTCTTTATACATTATAAAATCAGGAAGCATCATCATCATCCCTCTGGTGTAAACAAAGTGACCTGTTGCTGTAAAAACCAGCATTACCGTCAATGCCAATTTACCTGCAAAATGATAATCAGCCCGATTTTGAAATAGTTTTGTAAAAATTAGGCTTGCTACAAATACAACTAAAAGTACAATAAGTGGTTTCATCTTTTTTTGACAAAATTATACTGCCGTAGTCATCCAGTCAATGAACAAATGTTACTTAATCTGTTTTCTTATTCTACTCAGGGACTGAGGCCTGATTCCTATGTAGGAAGCTATATATTTCAGAGGAATATTCAGAATGAGCTCGGGCTGCTCTTTGAGAAGGTCTTCATATTTTTTTTGTGCAGAATCCTCCAGGAGAGACTGCTCTCTCTTCATTTTTTTAACATAAAGGCTTTCTGCAATTTTGCGCCCTATCCTGTCGCCAATTATTGTGTTTTCATAAATATAATCAAGATCATCATATGATATTTGCCATAAGGTACAATCTGTAATGGCTTCCAAATTATAATTGGAAGGTTGTTGCGTAAGAAAAGAATCATAACCACTTACAAAAGAATTACTAAAAGCAAATCCAAAGGTAAAATCGTAATCCAGTTTCGGAATATTATAACGTATAATCCCATTTTCCATAAAGGACAAAAAATTTTCCCTTTCACCAATCCTGAGAATGACAGATTTTTTGGGAAAGCAACGCCGGATAAGTTTAGAAGAAAAAATCGCCCAGTCTTCATCACTGATATCAACCAATTCGGAAAAAAAATTCTTAATATTAAGCATTGAGTTTTAAAGCAAATTTAAATAAACTTTTAAAGCTAACTCGTATCTTTGCATTATGTCAGACGTTAATATAACCATTATAGACAGAGAGGGTATTTCTCATACCATCCCAGCCCCTACCGATATGGCCATGAGCCTGATGGAAATTGTCCGCGCTTACGAATTGGCCCCCGAAGGTACTATAGGAATCTGCGGCGGAATGGCGATGTGCGCCTCTTGCCAGTGTTACGTCCTGAGCGAGGATGTCCCGCTACCCGAGATGCTTCCCGACGAAGAGGCGATGCTTTTTGAGGCTGATAATGTAAAACCCAACAGCCGCCTTGGTTGCCAGATTCCGGTTACCGAAGAACTGGAAGGTCTCGTTGTGCAATTGGCTCCTGAAATATAATCCACAACATTTCCTTTTACTTTGATAAAAGGCTTGCTATGGAATTATTTTTGAATTAAAGCCTGCAAAAAAATCTGTATGAGAATAACATTCAAAAAAGCAATCATGATACTTTCTGCAGCTGCATTGGGATTATTGATTCTGAATGCCTGCTCCGTAGGGATTCCCGGAAAAGCTGTGGCAGTCCAAAACTTTGATTCCGATAAATATCTTGGAACATGGTACGAGATCGCAAGATTTGATTTTAAGTTTGAGAAAAACCTGAATCAGGTAACGGCTACATACTCCAAAAATCCTGACGGAAGCATCCGAGTTGATAACAAGGGCTATGATTATATCAAAAAAGAATGGAAGCAAAGTATTGGTGAAGCCAAATTTGTAAATACAGACCAGGAAGCGCGGCTTAAAGTTTCGTTTTTCAAACCATTTTGGTCTGGGTACAATGTGATTGATATCACTGCTGACTACCGTTACGCTTTGGTTGCAGGCAAAAACCTGGATTACCTCTGGATCTTATCCCGCGAAAAAACCATCCCGGATACTATCAAGTCTCAGTTTTTGAAAAAAGCACAATCTATCGGCTACAATACTTCTGAATTAATTTGGGTAGAGCAATCTGCCGATTAATATAAGAGCACTACTAATTTCAAAAAAAAGACATACAAAACCTGCAACTTAGCCCCGATGGGAACGGCATCCTTTTTTTGCCTGGATCTTGCGCAGGGAAAAAAGATACAGTGGACAGCGGGTCGCCCGGTGAAAAGAACTGAAGCATAATGCTCCTAAAAAGTAATACAGTGATGTTTGTCTTTTGCCAAACTAATTAGTAATTTTGGGAACATAGAATTGTAATAAAAATCTAATCTAAAATATGGCATTCATCGATTATTATAAAATCCTGGGGCTTGAAAAGAGCGCGTCTGCGGACGACATCAAAAAAGCGTACAGAAAACTCGCGCGAAAATACCATCCGGATATGAACCCGAATGATAAGGAGGCGGAAAAAAAATTCAAAGAAATCAATGAGGCTAATGAAGTTCTGAGCAATGCAGAGAACCGTGCAAAGTATGATAAATACGGCGAAAACTGGAAACATGGCGAGGAGTATGAGCGTGCACAGCAACAACAACGCCAACAGTACTCCGGTGGCGGATTCTCGGGAGGAGATTTTGGCGGTGGTGGTGAGGATTTCTCAGACTTCTTCCAGTCTATGTTTGGTGGTGCTGGTGGTGGTTTTGGCCGAAGTTCACGCGGAAGTGCCAGTGGGAAATTCAAAGGCCAGGATGTATCGGCAGAACTGACTTTGAGTTTGAGAGATGCCGCTAAAACCCATCAGCAAACTTTTGACATCAATGGTAAAAAAGTAAGAATCACCATTCCTGCGGGCGTGTATGACGGACAACAAATCAAACTGAAAGGCCACGGAAACCCTGGTGCTAATGGCGGACCCAATGGAGACCTGTACATCACCTTCAATATTTCGGAAGATAAAGATTTTAAAAGAGAAGGTGACAACCTGAGAAGTTCGGTGGAGATCGATCTTTACACAGCAGTTTTAGGTGGCGATGTTACCATCCACACATTGGACGGTTCTGTTAACCTGAAAGTAAAACCGGAAACCCAAAACGGAACGACGGTGAGACTGAAAGGGAAAGGTTTCCCGGTTTATAAAAAAGACGGCCAGTTTGGTGATCTTTATGTGACTTATACGGTGAAAATACCAACCAACCTTACCGAACAGCAAAAAGAACTGTTTCAGCAACTTAAAAATTCTTAACAATGACAGAAAGAATCTCCATAGAAGACATCATCAGGCTGTACAAAATAGATTATAGTTTTGTAGATCAGTTAATCGACTCCGAGTTGCTGCATCCTGAGATAGAAAACAGCGTGCGGTATATTATTTACGAGGAATTACCACATCTGGAACGCTTTGCCAACTGGCATTACGACCTGGATGTGAACCTGCCGGGCATCGAAATTATCCATCAACTCCTCAATCAACTGGAAGATCTTAAAACAGAAAACAGAAGATTGCTGGGGCATGTAACGAAATTTGAGAGCTGGGAAGATGCGGATTTTTAACACATTTACCATCTGGTATTGTACGCTCTGAGTAAGAGCTTTATTTTAAAAAGATATTTGTCAATAAAAAAGTCCCGGTGCTTTGTCATCGGGCTATTTTTTAATATTAATACCATTTGGTATTTAAAATCAAAAATACCCAATTGAAAAGTTGGTTTAAACTTCGTAAATTTGGTCTATGGATTTATATGATATTCTTATCGTTGGTGGTGGCCCCATAGGATTGGCCTGCGCTCTGGAGGCAAAGAAAAACAACCTGAACTATATTGTTATCGAAAAAGGAACAGTGGCCAACAGCCTTTACAACTACCCTTTGTACATGACATTTTTCTCAACGGCAGACCGGTTAGAAATTGACGAAATACCGTTCATCACTACCAAAGCAAAACCCGGGAGACAAGATGCTCTGGAATATTATCAGGGCATAGCGCGCCAAAAAGCTATTAATATAAGGCCATACGAAAGAGTTCTTAATATCAAAAAAATTGACAATTTTGAGATAGAAACCAGCAAACACACTTATTCTGCCAAAAACGTCATCATTGCGACAGGCTTCTACGATATCCCCAACCGGATGGATATCCCAGGAGAAGACCTGCCAAAAGTAAAACATTATTATACAGAACCTTATCCGTATGCATTTCAAGATGTTGTGGTGATAGGATCAAGTAATTCTTCGGTAGATGCTGCGCTGGAAATTTACAGAAAAGGTGGCAACGTAACAATGATTATCCGCAACAGCGATATCTCTCCGAATGTAAAATATTGGGTAAGGCCGGATATCGAAAACCGCATAAAAGAAGGCAGTATCAAAGCTCATTTTGAGGCAGAACTTTTGGAAGTAAAACCACATTCTGTCATATTTAGGACTCGTGAAGGCAAAATCCAGGAAATCGAAAATGATTTTGTAATGGCTATGACAGGCTACCTACCCGATTTTGAATTCCTTCAAAATATCGGAATCGACCTGCAGGGCGAATGCCAAAATCCAAAATACAACCCGGAGAGTATGGAAACGAATATCAAAGGTATTTATCTGGCTGGCGTTGTTTGTGGTGGCAAAGACACGCATCTTTGGTTTATAGAAAACTCCAGAATCCACGCCAAACAGATTATTAAGGATATTATTTCAAAAAATGATTAGTGGTTAAAAGTTTTTATGTATATCCGTTTTTAATCATACTGCTGTAATATTAGCAATAATGAGCCTTTCGAATAGTTTGTCTCCGAAATATCTTCGATTTAGTTTGTAAATAAATTCGTTGAGATACAATTGAAGATATTTTCTTTTGATTTTATGATAATTTCCCAATAGATTTCTTTTAGCATTGCTGATGGTGATGTGAACCCATTTTAAGGTTTCGTTGGTAGTTTCTTTATCAGATTTTTCGGTGATATGAAGTTCAACAAAATCTGAAATATCAACGTATGATGTGCTTTTATCCGTGAAAACAATGCTTTGATTATCAATCGATTCTTTTATGGTTTCATTAATTTCCAGAGAAAG
>NZ_FTPU01000017.1 GCF_900108115.1 Epilithonimonas bovis DSM 19482 | reverse complement strand
AGCGCAAAATCCTTTGTTGGGATAAGCGTAATCTACATCTTTACAAATCTTGCTTCTGGAACAACGGGATATTTTACATACTTCCAAAGGCATGCTGTCTACTACGAAGTAGTTTTCAAATTCATTAAATTTATCCACCATTTTCTTTCTTATTTCTTCAATAAAAGGAAATAGTTTTCGCTTTCTCCTATTGTAAACACTTCTATCAATTTTTGGTTCAATTTCAAAACCCTTTATATCTCTAAAAAGTTGATGTTCGGAATCAATGGACTTAAATTCAGCCTGAATAATCAAACTAATTAACTCTATATCAGACAGTTTTGGTATTGGTTTAAAATAAAAATTTTCAATTTCTGATATTTCTCTTAAATTATTTAAAATTAAATTGTAACTTGCCTCAAGGTTGCTCATAATTGTATTTGATTGGTAGTCAATACAATATACTAATTTTTAGTTACTTGAGCAACCTTTTTTATAATGCACTACGGGTTAATAAAGTAAAATTTAAAATCTGGAAACGCAATATTCAAAAAGATCAAAATATTACATAATGCTAAAAAAAATTTTGTTAACTCTTTTTCTAGGATACACCTTAATTCTAAGTGCTCAAAATAGAGATCAATATGTAAAGTGGAAGCTATCGGGAAATTATTCGAAAATTAAAATAGGAAACACAACGGCAGATCAATATTCTACTGGTCTCGCAGTTGCTGTAGCAATTGACGAAAATGATGTTTATGATTCTGCATCACTTTATCTTGAGCCGTTCGTTAATTATTCGTTTTTTACTAAAAGTCTTTTTACCAAACTTTCATACCAGACATATTCAGCTGGGATTAATCTCAAAAAACATATTAATTCATATAATAATAAAAAAAGCTTTTTCATATTTATTGGACCAGAATTGGCATTTATTAGATGGAAACAAATTTTGAAGTCAGGTGACGAATACATTAAAATAAAACCCGATTATATGATTAACATTGGTTTAGGTTTATTTGTAACTAATAATATCGAATTAGTAGCTCAATATAAATTTGGTTTGTCAAAAGTGTATGGTATAGAGTCTCTAAATGATGAGCATAATATTCAAACTCTCTCAATAGGAATAAGACTAGGATTTAACCAAAATTGGTGGTTCCGTGGAAAATAATTATTGACTTATGTATGCAACAATGCGGTGTACTAATTTTTCAAGTTCCTTTTTTGCAAGTTCTTCATCAGCTTCGGTGATTCGTTGCTTACCTGTCCCTGATAAATTCTCAGAAAGTTTATTTGCAAGTTTGGTATTGGCAGATTTATTATTAGGATACATCAATCTCGCTAGTTGTGCATTATTGACAATAGAGACGTCCTTCAAAAACCTTTACAAAGCTTATCTTTTGGGAGGCGATTATAAGACCTCTGCAGATTATTTTCAGCAGTATGACAATATCAGGGACAGCCTGAATATCGAGGAAAAAGCGGTGAATGTAGAACGGGAGAAGATAGAATCCAGTTTCCGGGACAAGGAGCAGGCTATGGAACTGGAGAACAATAAGAAGCGGCTCAACCTGCTCTACGCCATTGTGGTACTTTTAATTATTTCTTCGGTACTTTTGTTTTTGATTGTCCGTTATAAGAATAATCTTTACAAAGAAAAAATAGAAAACGAACTGGTGGCGTCGCGCGAAAAAGGATTAAAACTGGAACTGGAACTTAAAAATAAAGAACTGGTATCCAAATCATTGCTGGAAACAGAACGTACCGAACTTTACCAAAGCATTACCAACGAACTACGAGATATTGTTTCTACTGATGACCCGGAACTTCTCAAACAAAACCTCAACAATGTAATTTTCCGCCTCAGCCGCAACCATTCTACAACTAATTGGGATGAATTCAGCTTCCGTTTCACCAATGTTTATGATTCTTTTTACGAAAAGCTGCAGGACCTTCATCCCGGCCTTAATCATAATGACAAAAGATTGTGTGCCCTGATAAAACTGAACCTGAGCTCCAAAGAAATTGCTGATATTACAAAAACGAGCATCAAATCTGTTGAAAACTCCCGCACGCGGCTAAGGAGAAAACTAGGCCTTACCAATACAAAAACAGAACTGAACCAGTATTTGTCAGAACTATGACAAACTTCGGAATCATTGAGTTGCCTGTAATTTTTTATCATCAATACTTTTAGAAATCAGGCTCCGGAAGCACTCTCCCATCTCATCAGATGCTCTGCAGATGGCATTTTCCAACATATTACGGACTTGTTTTTCTGTAACGCCGGCTTCTGTCCAACTTTTCCCCGAGGTATAAGAATTAAGGATAAACGGCATAATCCTGTCTATAGCGCAAGCAAAAACAGCGTCCGGGGTTCCTTCTTCTTCAAACTCAATCCAGAGATTGTAAAATTCGTCTGCCAAAGGCTGATCAAGAATACCGAAAATCTTTTTGGCGGCCAGTTTTTCCCTCTCAAATTTCCCTTTCATGGCCTCTTCATCAAACAGAAATGTATCGCCTGCATGGATCTCGACCAGATCATGGATGGATAACATCCGAATCACCCTCAGCAAGTTGATTTCTGTATTATTTTTAGCATACGGATAAAGGATTTGTGCCAGGATAATAATTTGCCAGCTGTGCTCTGCCGTATTTTCGCGGCGTGTATCATCGGCGTTATAATTGCGTCTCTGTACATTTTTCAGCGCATCCACGGCAAGGATAAAATCGATCTCTTTCTGTATTTTCATATGTATAATTTTATTTTTTTCAAAGGTCATTTTCAGTCGCCTTAATTCATCGGTATTTTGTGTTTCAAATCAGGGCGATTCAATTTTTAATCTTTATAATAATCGTCCATTTTATATTTCTTGGTTTTATTGACCCATTTATTTTTGATGAGATTTCGCGTTGTTACCTTAACGAATTCGCCACCCTGAGCATCTTCTTCCAGTTCGTACACTTTCTGCAATCCTTTTTTGGGGATCACGGCGTACTCTGTTGTAATATGCCAGCAACAGCCGGATTTTGCAAAAGTGCTGATACGTTTTCGCTCGTGATCTGTCTGGAACATACCGAGGTTTTCGTAGGCTAAAGCCGTTAATTCTTTGCTAATAACATACTGATTTTTGGTAGAATTGTAAACATAAACATCATAAGACGGGCCGCCATAACTACTTTGATTGCCGTTTCTTACAGCAATATCCTCTGAACCGTCAAAGTTGAAATCATCAAAAATCAAAGGGCTCTGCTCATTATAAAGCTGAATAACATTCACGCTGGGCTGTTGGTTTTTATTCAGATAAAAATACAGATCATCGGAACTCAGTGTCTGGAAAATCTGTTTTGATTTTTTATCGATTAAGCTAATGGTACCTTTGCCGCTACAGGTATCGCCTTCGCAATTTTCGACGGCGATCTTCGCGTCAAAACGGTTGGATCCATCCTTAATAACGAAATTCTTTTGCGCCAGCCCCAACGTAGAAATGCCCAAGAGCAGACAGATGATATTCTTTTTCATAGGTCAATTTTTATTTTCAGAAACTGCAAGATATTTTTATATTCTCAAATTTTCTTTATTAAAAAAACTTCTGATTCTCGCAGATTTTTCCGATTACGCAGATGTTGCCATTAAAATCTATAAAATCAGCCTCGTCAGCGAGAATATTATATTTTCAGTATCTAATTAAGTTGTGACTTCTATTTATTTTTTCAAAAACCACATGGTATAGCGTAAGCTTATCAGTATTGATCTTACTTTTTTTAACCGGAGTTCGATGATTGATAATCGGGTTTCAAATCACGAAGGTTTCATAACAAAGCATTTACAATTGTGTTCCGGGCCCTACTTCATAAGGTTCTTTGCCTTTCTCGAATATTCTTGTAAGTCCGGAACCTTCCACGGTTATTTTATCATCAATTTTCCTGATCCAGTTGCCTTCCCGCAGGCCAATGACTTTGGTGTCATTCTGTGTGAGGAATTCTTTGATCCTGGTTTCCCTCGTTTCTCCGTTATGTTTAATTTCCGGATTAGGATCCAGGTAATGCGGATTGATATTAAAAGGAACCAAGCCCATACAATCAAAACTAGGTGGGTAGACAATCGGCATATCGTTGGTAGTTTTCATATTAATCCCGCCAATATTGCTGCCTGCGCTGCATCCCAAATAAGGTTTTCCGGCTTCTACATTGTATTTTAAGATATTCATCAATCCCAATTCGTGAAGGGTTTTTACCAGAAGAAAAGTATTGCCGCCACCGGTGAAAAATGCTTTCGCAGAATAGAGGGCTTCTGTTTTATCATCAAAAGTATGTAGGCCTTTGACATTGATATTAATGCTTGCAAAAAACTGTTCTGCTTTTGCGGTATAATCATCGTGAGAGATTCCGCTTGGTCTTGCGAAGGGAATGAATATTAACTCATTAATACCATTAAAAAGACTCTGAAGTTCTGGCTTGAGATATTCTAAATATTGACCACCGAAAAGTGTGGATGTGGATGCGAGGATGATGTTCATTTAGATGTTAGATATTAGATGTTTGATGTTTGATGTTTGATGTTTGATGTTTGATGTTTGGCAAATTTCGGGAAAATGTTTTGTTATGGATAGAAAATATTTTGGAGTTTCTTTCATTTATTTTACGGATAGCAATTTACATAGCTTTAAAACTTTAGAATATAAGTTTACTAAGCAAAAATATTGTTTCCGGATCCAATGTAACTTTGCGGAAAAACGAATAGTTTTGAATTTCAAAAAAAAATCCCCTGGAAAAAATTCCAGGAGATTTTCATTGAAAAATTTTTATGAAATAAATTAACTATTACAAATTAAAATTGGTCCAGCTTGCATACCAGAAATCATTGGCGTCCTTAACAGCACCTCTGTAAGTTACGGATGTGAATCCTGCAAGCAAAGGATTGGTGAAAACGCCACCCGATAACAATGGAGATCCTGCAGCAGGAGAGAAATTCGGTGTTGTTCCGGCAGGGTTCCAAGGTCCTGTAATTTTCGCATCTGATCCAAAAGTGAGGATCGAATTATTATTGGTATCAAAATACGTTTGTAAAGCAGCCAGATTGAAACCTGTAGGTGTTGCAGCTGCGCCATATTTCAGTGGAACCGGGCATCCTGCAATAATGTTGTTTTGGAACATCAATTTTCCGCTGGTGATGTTATTATCAGTTGCAGTTCCTTTTGTAGCATCTACAAATAATCCCGCCAAAGGATAACCCATAATCAAGGAATTGAATAAAGACATTGCAGAATTTCTTCTGATCTGTGCACCATTCTGAAACAAAATATTAACATTTGCTGCGTTAGTAGCTGTTGCAGTAGATTGAATAGGGCCAATAATTGTCATATTAGAAAATACTGCGGCTGTCTGAGGCGTGAGAGCAGAACCATTGGCATCGTTGTCAGATTCAAAAGCATTAGAACCGGAAACGTCTGCCACCAACGGATCTCTAACAGCGATTCCAAATTGTACTTTCCCGGAAAATCCGTTGTCTGTATCGAAATCATCATCCAGACCTTTATAAGCAATTAGGTGAGTACAATTTACAGTACCTCCGAACCATTCGAAGCTGTCATCATTGGCATAAGAAACCTGTACATAATCTACAGTCGTTCCGCTTCCAACACCTCCGAAAGTAAGTCCATTGATCTCTTTATCCGGCAGAAAAGCGTAACCCGCATATTCTATTCTTACGTATTTTAAAACCCCGCTATTATCTGCAGCATTTGTTCCGCCATATAGTCCGTCTCCGGCAGCATTATTTATACCACCTTCAATCTCGCCGATACCTTGCTGTCCGTTATATGAAGAGTTGGTAGGTGCCGCTCCCAGAATTACCACTCCTGCCCAATCGCCACGTTTTGGAACTGGTTTTTCTGATGTGAAAATAATCGGATTATTGACCGTTCCTTCCGCCATAATTTTTGAGCCTCTTGTGATGATTAATCCACCATTTTTGTCCGCTTCACCTACTATTTTAGTTCCAGGTTCGATGGTTAATGTTGCACCATTGGTTACATAAACCAATCCTCTCAATTTATAAGTGTTGTTAGCTTTTAGAGTAAGGTTTGACGTTATTTTTCCCGTAAGGATCAAGTTTTCCGTTGTACTTGTGCCCGTTCCACCCTGAGTAATCACTTCGCCGTCTTCTTCTATTTTTCTGCAAGAGTTTGTGGTAAAGGCTATCACACCTACCGTTAAAACACCAATTAAGATTTTGTTAAGTTTCATATGTATATATTTATTGTTTTAGAGGTCATTGCAATCCCGATATCTTCATTTTTAATCTAAAATCAAGGGATTTCATTTTATTTAGATATTATTATTTATTTTAAAAACTGTAGCCTAATGTTAAGCTGATATTGGTTCCAGTCAATCGTTCGATTGCTAAAGCATCTGTTTTATCATATTTTTCATTATTATTCAAATCGTGATAATATTTTGCTCGCTGGTTTAATATATCTGAGATGTTTAATTTTATCTCCGCCTTATTATTCCATATTTTTTTGGCGATCTGATAATCTAAAAGCGGTCTTGGTGCTTCCCATATTGGCGGAACCTGATCATTTCCTACATACAATATTCTACGTCCGATCACATTAAACAAAACAGTAGAAGAAAGTCCAAGTTTGCTGTTATCATACTGCAGGCTTGCATTCACAGTGTAAGGAGACTGTCCCTGCATTGGACGGTCTGTATTGGTTTTTGTGTCTTTTACACGATTGTGGATGTATGAAAAATTACCGCCAGCCGTAAAATTCTGTAAGAAACCTGCGAAGTCTAATTTTCTTCTGAATTCGAATTCCGCTCCGTAAGCATTTGCTTTTTCGGCATTCAGAAAATTGAATGTGTTACTTGTTCCTGCGCCAGACTGATTAAAGTAAACTTCGATGGGATTTTTAAAATTTTTGTAAAAGCCTGCTACAGAAATAATTTCGCCGGTTCTTGGGTAAAACTCCCAACGCAAATCTGCATTTGTAATTTTTGTTCTTTGCAAGTCCTTATTTCCTATAACTGTTGCACCTAGATCAAAATCATAGTAGGCCAATGGCGAAAGTTCCCGGAACTCTGGTCTTACAACGGTTTGTGAGCCAGCAATACGCACATTCATTTTATCATTCAACTTGAAGGTAAGATTCAATGCGGGAAGGAAATCCGTCACCTTGGAATATACAAAACGGTCATCCGATTTTTTGGTACTCCCAATTAACTGATCGAAATTTTCTACCCTCACGCCCCAAACTGCTCTTATCCAATCGGTGATATTATTGTCCAATTGTAAAAATCCTGCGTTGAGAATCGTATTGGCAATATAACGGTACTGGTTACCAGCGATTTCGTTAAAAGTGAACTGATTGCTGTTACTGCCAAAATTTGAAGGATTAAAAATAGTTTCAAAAGACTGTGCAAGCAGTGCCTGATTGAATCCCTGCAATTGCACCGAAAAAGGTCTTGCATTGTAAATCCTGTCTTTTACCTGAAACAAGTATCCTGCTTTCACGGTTTGTTTCTGACCAAAGAGTTCAAATGATTTTGATAAATCTGCACCGGCATTATAGAGATAGTCGTTCAGATTTGAGTTAAAGAAACTTCCTGATTTCTGGGACAATCCATTAGAAATCAAAGCGAGATATGGACTTCCGGGAAGATTGGTATATTCATTATACTGCAAACGCTGCAACATTGGCACGTATTGATCCAGAATCCCAAAACTTCCGTACCAGTTCAGATTGAGTCCTGCAAATTTATGATTACCATTGATGGTAGAATTATAAAAAGTCGTTTCCTTAAAGCCCAATTCTCTCGCAATAATATTAGTTCCATTAATAGGATCAAACTCAAAATCCTTACCTGTACGTAGAGAAACGTGATTGACACCAGTATGTGTAATAATATTTTTGATGGAAATCTTGTTGTTGGCATTCAGCTTTAAAGATAAATTCAACATACTACCCAAAATGACTTCATTGGTATATTTATCAGTACTGTAATCGAAATTGACATCTGCATTTTCACCATTAATCGTAAAGAAACGGTTTTTGGTATCAGTTCTTCTTTTAAGATTACTGTAATTCAGAACGGCAATAACGCCTAATTCCTTCCCGAAAACTTTGGTATTGAACCCGCCGTCAGCCTGAAAAGACAAATTCTCCGGCCAGCTCAGGTTGTTATAGTCAAAATTCTTTACATATCCTTTCCCGAAGTCGGTTTTCTGAGCTTCAGAAAGAATTCCGAATGCATTTTTTGTAGGAAATCCAGAAGGTAAAGCTCTACCTTTATCATCAATTCCCAGAAAATCATATTTCCCCGATTTCTGTATTGCAAATTCTCTGTTGATCGTGATGCTGTTTGCGCCAACGCCCACCTGCATATTAAAAAAGTTTTTGGCAGGTATATCTTTGGTATTAACCTGGATTAGACCGCCTGCCCATTCTCCGGTATATTCCGGGATAAAAGCTTTATTAATTACCAGCGTTTCTATGACATTCGCAGGAAAAAGGTCGAATGAGAAAGTTTTTTTATCCGGCTCGGTGCTGGATAGCTGAATTCCATTCAACATCGCCTGATTATAACGATCGGAAAGTCCTCTCACGACGATGTATTTACCTTCCAGCAAACTCACTCCGGAAACTCTCTTCAGAACCTCGCCGGTATTTCTGTCTGGACTTTTTTTAATGGCTTCTACCCCAATAACCTGTGATACTACTGCAGAATTTTTTTGCAAAGCAATAGTTGAGGCTATTGATTCTTTTTTAGCGCTTGATTTTAGTACAACACCTTCTATATTAGATTCTTTAGCTTCCAATCTATGAAGCAATATATCCAGATGCGTATTTTCCTCACTCAGAGAAACGTCTGAAATCTCCTTACTCTGATATTGGGCATTACTAATTTTTAAAGTGTACGTAAGTTTTGGATCCAGAGAAACAGAAAAATTCCCGGAAACATCGGTTGTAACCTGTTTGTCATTAATACTAACTGTAACTCCTTCTACAGGAGAATTATCTTTGTCATCTAAAACCCTACCTTCTAATATATGGGTTTGTGCAAAAATAAAAGTGCCGCATAAAAATGCTCCCGCTATACATATCTTGCGATAGGTCTGGTGAATTTCCATTTTTCTCTCAATTTTTATCTGGCGTAAAGAAATAATTTGGAGAGTAATCCGAATGTATAAGAAATATCAACTATTTTTTAACATCCTGTTAAGAAAATCAGGATTATGTTAAATCAACCTTAACAGGTTAATACAATTTAAAAATCTGTTCATTTATCATTAAATTTGCAACAGAAAATTTTTACTAAAAACCACACCTGAAATAAACAATCACCTGAAAATCAAAATATTAAAAGCTTTAATAGTTATTCACATTCGGTTTTCACCAAAATCTGCACTTATATGGACTTAAATCAGACAATAGAAATACTACAATCTGGCGGAACCATCCTTTACCCTACCGATACCATCTGGGGAATCGGCTGTGATGCCACCAACCCCGAGGCCATCCAGAAAATTTTCGATATCAAAAAAAGAGAAAAAAATAAATCTCTCATTATATTAGTAGAGTCCGAAAAAAGATTGCAGGATCTGGTAGATGTGCCTGAGATGGCCTGGCAAATTATTGACCTTAGCGAAAAACCAGTGACCATCGTCTACGAAAATCCAAAAAATTTGCCGAAAGAATTATTGGCACAGGACGGAAGCGTCGGTATCAGGATTGTAAAAAACGATTACTGCAAAAAGCTGATTTCCAAACTCAACAGACCGTTGGTTTCAACATCTGCCAATCTCAGCGGTCAAAAATCTCCCATGAAATTCAGTGATATTTCCGACGAGATCAGACAAAGTGTAGATTATATTGTAGAAGAAAACCACGACAAAGTTTCAGAATACGCCGGATCGTCCGTCATCAAGGTATGGAATGACAATCAGATAAAAATCCTGAGAGAATAAAAAACCAGCGGATGACCTTTTACAAGACCATCCGCCGGAAAAATAAACTATGAAAAAAAACTACTTTTTGTACTGACCATAATCTCAAAAAGAATACCGCAGTTATTTTCATAGCAAAATGTCTGATTTTCAGACTTTAGCAACCAACAAAAGGCCAAAAAGTCCTGATAATCAAAAATTTGGGCATGCCCCTTTGTTTGCCATGGCTTGGCCACAGCAAAACAAGCGGGTCGGTCTGCGGGCAGTCGCTCTCTGGCGAGGAGCTCCAACAATGCCCTCCGCCCTCACGCAGCTGCGCATAGTAGAAACTTTTCCCAAAAGAATTATCTTTGCAGAAATAATTACGAAAGTTCCCAGGACATTTCTTTGCTAAGTAAAACGGCTTTGCTGACTTAAAAGCAGTTAGCAGTTTTAATAAGTCTTTGTGAACTTTGCGTTTAAAAATTGATTTTTGAACTCATAAAAATGTTTATCAACCTCAAACAAAATAAAAACCTCAGGCTTTTCAAAATCATTTCAGAAGTAGCTGGCAAAAACGGCCAATCCGTTTACGCAGTCGGTGGATTTGTTAGGGATCTGCTCATGAAAAGAAAAGCGCCCACAGACATCGATTTTGTAACTGAATCCAGCGGAATAGCGCTTGCAGAAAATATTGCAAAAGAAATTGACCCCAAGGCAAAAGTGGCCGTTTTCAAAACGTATGGCACCGCTATGTTCCGTTATAATGACTTGGAGCTGGAATTTGTAGGTGCAAGAAAAGAAAGCTACAGCGAGGATTCCAGAAAACCGGCCGTAGAAATTGGCACGTTGGAAGATGACCAAAAACGCAGGGATTTTACCATCAATGCGATGGCAATTTCTCTTAACCAGGAAAACTTTGGTGAACTGATTGACCCTTTCGGCGGGTTGCAGGATCTGGAAAACAAAATCCTCAAAACACCTTTGGAACCTCATAAGACCTATTCTGATGATCCGCTAAGGATGATGCGAGCCATTAGATTTGCCACAACGCTGGATTTCGAAATCGAAGAAAATTCACTCAAAGCCATAAAAGAAGAAGCTGAGCGAATGAAAATCGTTTCTATGGAGCGCATTATGGTAGAATTTAACAAAATTATGCTTTCGGAAAGGCCTTCCAAGGGATTAAAACTCCTGGAAGAAACCGGGCTCCTTAATTATATCCTACCGGAACTCATTGCTTTAAAAGGCATCGAAGATATTGACGGCCAGACGCATAAAGACAATTTTTACCATACTCTGGAAGTTGTTGATAACATCTCCGAAAACACAGATAAACTCTGGCTGCGATGGTCAGCCCTGCTGCACGATATTGGTAAAGCACCGACTAAAAAATTTGTAGAAGGCACGGGCTGGACATTTCATGGCCACGAGTTTGTAGGTTCCAAGCAAATCAAAAGTATATTCAAGCGCTTAAAACTGCCTTTGGGAAATGAACAGAAATATGTGGAAAAGCTGGTGAGAATGCACGCCAGGCCTATTGCACTTATTACAGACGACGCATCTGATTCAGCTCTCAGACGCCTATTATTTGATTCCGGGGAAGATCTCGAAGATCTTTTTACACTTTGCAAATCAGACATTACTACTAAGAATTATTCTAAGCAAACCCGTTTCAAAAAGAACTTTGAATATGTAGCGCAGAAAATAAAAGAGGTTGAGGAGAAAGATCACGTCCGGAACTTCCAGCCGCCTATTTCGGGAGAAGAAATCATGGATCTATTTGGCCTGAAACCGGGACGAGAAATCGGGATCCTGAAAGAAAAAGTGAAAGAAGCTATCCTGGAAGGCGAAATCAAAAATGATAAGATTGAAGCAAGAGAATTTGTTATTAATGAAGCAGAAAAATTAGGATTGACTTTAGTAAATCAAAAATGAATAAAAAAGAAGACTTAATACAAATAATCAACCAAAAGCTCTCAGAAAAAATCCGGAAACTTGAAAGTATGATTTTGGAAACCCGGGCTTCCAACAATGATACAAAAAGCTCTATGGGTGACAAATACGAGACCGGACGGGAAATGCTGCAGCAGGAAATTAACAATCTCCAGATCCAGCTGAATGAAGTGCTGAAACAGCAGGATTTCTTAAAAACCATCGCTAACAAACCGAATGAGAAAGCTGAAAAAGGCGCATTGGTAAAAACTGAAAAAGGACTGTTTTTTATCTCTGTTTCCCTGGGCGAAATTATATCTGAAAACCAAAAAATCATCTGTATTTCCCCGGAATCACCATTGGCAAAAGCTATGAACGGCAAGCAAAAAGGTGAAACCTTGTCTGTGAATAATATGAGCCAGAAGATTATTGAAATTATATAATCTTAATCATCAAAGGCTTCTTCCGCCGATATAATCCATCAGAGCATCTTTGTAATTTGGGGCAATAGCAATTTGCTCATTTCCGATTACGATATGATTTCTCTCAATCGCCTCAATTTTATCCAAGGTAATGATGTATGAACGGTGGATTCTCATAAAATTTTCTGAAGGCAGTTCTTCCTCCAACTTTTTCAAACTCATCAGAGTCAGCACAGGTTTCGGATGATCTTTGAGAAAAATTTTCACATAATCCTTCAAACCTTCTATATAAAGGATTTCTGAGAAATTAATCTTGATCTGTTTATATTCAGATTTTACAAAGAAAAATGCCGTTCTTTTTTCTGCTGTTTTTCCAACAGAAACAGACTGTTGAGATTCAAAATAATTTCGGGCTTTGGTCGCAGAATTCAAAAATTCGTTATAATCAAACGGTTTCTGCAGATAATCTAGCGCATTCACTTTATAGCCATCAATCGCATATTGGTCAAACGCGGTCGTAAAAATGACTTTGCTGTTTTGTGGCAGCAGTTTAGAAAACTCCAGGCCAGACAAATCCGGCATCTGTATATCCAGAAAAAACAAATCAATATCCTTATGCTCCTGCAAAACCTCCATGGCTTCAATCGCGTTGTTACATTTGGCTTTCAGCTCCAGAAAAGGTGTTTTCAGCACATAACTTTCGATTAAGTTCAAAGCCATAGGTTCGTCATCGGCAATCAGGCAGGATATTTTTTTCATATGTAGATATTTTTTTAAAGGTCATGTACAATCGCATAATCTTCGCCAGTGTTTATCTCACTCTTTTAAATTTTTAACCGGAATTTGGTGATTGATCAATTGCTCTTCCAAATTATAGTGATTTACGATCATTTTGTTTTCAATTTCACTTCAGCAATGTACATTCCGTCGTTCTGGCAGGAGTGAAACTCATGTTTTTCTGGATACAGCAAGTTAAGCCTTTTTTTCAGATTGTCAACACCGATCCCCGAGCCGCTTTTGTCTGAATCCGTCTTTGGAAAATTAGAATTAGAGGCTGTAAACAGGATCTCATCTCCGTCAATTTCCATTTTAAAATTGATATCAGACAGCTGCGTTGCAGAAACACCATGTTTGAAACCATTCTCCACGATTGAGATAAAAAGCAGAGGCGCCACCTGGAGGTTGGGGACTTCTTTCGGAAAGTTGGTGTACACTTTCGTTTTGTCATTCAGGCGCAACGCCATCAGTTCGATATACTTGTTCAGGAAGTCAATCTCATCCGAAATGCTAATGGTTGCCGCCTCGCTTTTATAGAGGAAATGCCGCATCAGTTTACTCAGACTGTGGACGCTCTGCTTGGCTTTCTCCGGTGCAAAGTCTATCAGGGAATAAATATTATTGAGAGCATTGAATAAAAAATGCGGCTGAAGCTGATACTTCAGATGCTGAAGTTCGGACTGAAGCTTGATATTGTCGGCCTCAATTTTCATTTCTTCGGCTTTCTGCATTTTTTTCCCGGCATTGATAGCAATGGAAAACGCAACTGGAATCAGGTAAATCAGGAAATCAAAAAAATAGCGAATTCCTTCGGGAGGACGTCGTCCGGGCATTCTTGGACGTGGCGGCTCAGACCATTCAAAAATCTGGTTTTTAAAATAAATCAGAGTAAGTAAAAAAATCGCATTGGTGACAAAAAACCACATTTTTTTATCATCAAAAAGCCATTTTACAAGTACAAAATAATTGATGTAGAAAATTGCTGCCAAAAAAATGAGCTGTAGCCAAAAATGCCTAAAAACACCACTCCAGTCAGTTTCCGCACCGAATGAAAATGCGGCAGGAAGAAAAAACAAAACCAGCCAAACCAATAGATGCAGGCTGATTTCTAAGTTTTTATTTTTGAGGTTAATCATTTTTAAGTTTCTTCATAAATTCACCGAAGGCCGGTTTCAGTTCCTCAAAAAGAGGATGATCCCGATGGCGGAGCATTACTTCGGAGAAAAGTTTGATCCCCAGTGCAAACTCTGTTGCATCATTTTCGTTTCCAAACAGATTTTTTGATTTTAGAACTTCGATGATTTTAAAAAGATCATCGTGATTAACAAATTCAAAATCAATCGACTTTAGTACCTCGGCAGAATTTTTCAAAGACAATTCTTCGAGGTGGATTTTGTAGTAATTATTTTTCTTTTCCATAATTTAAAATTTAAAACGTTTCAGCCCTCTGAAAATTGAAGACTTGTGAAAATTGCTAAGCAACGAATTTAAAAATTTTTCCAGCATCATTCTTTTTCATTTTTGAAATTAATTCTCTCCGACAGTAAGCGTTTAAGAATATTTCCTTAAACTAATTATTCATATCTCAATGCGGTAATAGGGTCTTGCTGTGCTGCTTTCCTTGCCGGATACCAGCCAAAAAACACGCCTGTTACCGTGCATACAACAAAGGATAGAACGATAGAACTCAGGGTAATGCTCACCGGCCAGCCTGCAAAAGTTTTGATGGCAAAGGTAGCTACAAGGCCGATTAACACACCCAGGATACCTCCTGTTATACTTATAAGCACCGATTCTATAAGAAACTGCATCAGAATATCTTTGCCTTTGGCACCAATAGCCATCCTCAGGCCAATTTCACGGGTCCTTTCCTTTACAGAAACATACATGATATTCATAATCCCAATACCACCAACCAAAAGGGAAATACTTGCAATAGCAACCAAAAGCACTGTGAGCATCTCGCTTGTGGAGCTGAATGTGGAAATGATCTCCTGCTGGGAAGAAACATTAAAATCGTTGTCTTCTTCAGGTTTAATATGGTGCTGATTTTCTATAATTGAGGTAATCTCATTCACAGCTGCTTCAGAATCATCCTCACTCAGAGATGATGCCACGATAGACTGAAGATAGGTCTGCGCCAAAATCCTTTTCTGAACTGCTGTATAAGGTGCAATAATAATGTCATCCTGATCTTGCCCAAACGTGTTTTCGCCTTTTTCCTTTAGCACACCAATCACTTTAAAAGGAATATTCTTGAAACGGATCATCTTACCAATAGGGTTATCATTCGGGAAAAGATTCTCCTGTACAGTTTTACCTATAACGGCCATTTTAGCATATGCTTCTACATCATCTTCTGTGAACATAGAACCTTGGTCCACGTTCCAGTCACGGATTTTAAGATATTCCGGGGAAACACCGTAGATGGTAGTCGGCCAGTTGTTGGAACCGGCAATGCTCTGCCCACTGCCATTCACCAAAGGTGAAATACCCTTTATAAGCGTTGCCTGAGATTTGAGAGCCTTGTAATCTGCCAGAGTTAAAGTCTGCATCGCTGAAGGATCAGAACGTACACCGCCCATCATACCTGCACCAGGGCGGATGGTAATCAGGTTGGCTCCCATGCTGGAAATATTTTTCTTGATGCTTTCTTTGGACCCTTCGCCAATCGCCAGCATTGCAATAACGGATGCCACACCAATGATGATGCCGAGCATTGTAAGCATTGCACGGGTTTTATTAAGGAGAATGGTTTTCCAGGCTATTTTGAGTAAGTTGGTAAAATTCATTTTTCTATATTGATGGTTTTTAACGCGAAGACCACAAAGAATTATTTTATACATCCTATTTTACATTCGCAAAGCCATTTTACTCAGCAAAGAAAAAAGATAGGTACATTTTTTTCAGATTTAAAATTGTTCCTGATTGAAGAAACTTTTATTTTTAATAAAAACTTTTTTGCAAACCTCTCTGCATCATTATCTTTTTCATCATCGTCTTCATCAATCTGCAACATAACGTTCGCATCACATCTTCATCTGAGGTCCACAAAAAAGTTATTTTATTATTTTTTACTTGTCGTCTTTTTAAAAACTTTCTACAGATCCGGCAACTTCATCTCATTTCATGATCTTCAGCTTATCGGTCTTCATATCCGGACCTGCAAAAGTTAACTTCATCTATCCGTCTTCATTAAGGTTAAAAAATTGTATTTTGAAATCATTTTTTTTTACAGCATAATTATTCATTCTTAGGAAGTTTTGCCAGCTCTTCCGGCGCAAAAAGACGGTCGGTTACCTGTCGGTCCTCGGTGATGCGGCCGTCCCGCAATACCACGGTACGTTTGCTGAATCTCGCAATGTCATCCTCATGGGTTACAAAGCCAATTGTGATCCCCTGGTCATTGAGTTCCTGAAAAATATTCATCACTTCGTAAGATGTGCGGGTATCCAGGTTTCCGGTTGCCTCATCGGCCAATAGAATAATAGGGTGATTTACCAGCGCTCGTGCAATTGCAACCCTTTGCTGTTGCCCACCGGAGAGCTGACTCGGGACATGATCCATCCTGGTTCCCAGGCCTACTTGTTTCAAAGCTTTCACGGCGCGTTCCCGTCGCTCTTCTGCGGACACTTTGGCATTGTACAACAGTGGAAGTTCCACGTTTTCGAGCGCACTCGTTCTGGCCAGCAAATTATACGACTGAAAAATAAAACCTATTTTGGTATTCCGGATTTCTGCCAGCTGATCTTTGGTTAAATTTTTCACCAGAACACCATCCAATTCATAAATTCCGGAACTTGGCTGATCCAGGCAACCCAAGATATTCAGCAGCGTAGATTTTCCCGAACCACTGGTCCCCATAATGGTCACAAATTCGCCTTCATTGATGGTAAGATCAATCCCCTTGAGCGCATGGACAATCTCATCGCCCATCCGGAATTCGCGCTTAAGGTTTTCTATTTTTATGATAGGTTTCATTTTTTTAGTTCAGGGTTTAAAGTTCTAAGTATAAGGTTTGATTAATTTCAGTTTTGAGTGCTAACATTTGAGCGCTCAACTCAAATTTTTGAATTTATATTAATTCGGTGGCGGCCCCTGGCTTGAACTTGACTTTTTATTGTTATTGCCCGGCCTTTTTGGCATAAAAGGACTACTGACTTCAGAATCTGTTTTTGCTACTGCGTGCTGCTCATCCAGATTGGTTACAATCTGCTCCTTACCACTGAGCCCTTTTACCACCTGCACATTTACACCATAACTGATTCCTATTGTAATCTGTTTCTGGGAAAGGCTTCCGTCATTATTTTTAATCCAGATGAACTTATCCTTATTTTTCCCTGTTTTGATGTCCGGGATTTTCGCAGTGATACCATTTTGCTGATAATATTTTTGTAAAGTTTCGGTATCGGGGCTGAAACTGATCGCTGCTGCCGGAATTGTGTTGATACCGGTAAGTTCCTGAGTATAGATTGTAATGGTTGCCGTAAGGCCCGGTTTCAGTTTCTGTTCAGGATTATCAGCATCAATGATGACAGTATAGGTTACCACATTAGACTCTGTCGTGGCGGCCAGTCGGACCTGACGCACACGCCCGCTAAATTCTTCCTGAGGATAAGCATCTACAGTAAAACTCACACGCTGTCCCACTGCTACTCCACCAATATCGGCCTCATCCACATTGGCTTCCACCTGCATTTTGGTAATATCTTTGGCGATGGTAAACAATGTTGGTGTTGTCATACTGGCAGCAACGGTCTGCCCTTCTTCTACTTCCCGGCTCAGCACAATGCCGTCAATCGGGGCGTAAATATTGGCATAACTCAAATTGGTTCTGGCCTGGGCCAAAGCGGTTTTTCTCTGGCTTACGGTCTGCTGCGAGTTTTTGATCTGATAGGCCGCCTGCTCATAATCCGCTTTGCTGATGACGCCAGCCTTATACATATTACTTTGTCTGCTGTAATTTTGCTGATAATAATTGAGCTCGTTCAGTGCGGCATTGTACTGGGCCAAGGCATTGTTAACCGATTCCTGAAGGTTGGTTTTATCCAGCTCGGCCAATAATTGCCCTTTTTTGACCTGAGAATTGTAATCAGCATAGATATGATTGATGATTCCTGAAACCTGCGTTCCCACTTCTACCTGATCCACTGGCTCTACTGTTCCGGTTGCGGTAACCGATGTTGTAACATTTTGCCCCGTCATCTTCACGGTCTGCACAGCGATATTCGTTTTTTTATCGGAAGCGAAATACCGATATACGAAGAATACAACAATAGCTGCAATAAGCACTATGACGGAACTTTTGAAATATTTTTTATATTTTGGATTCATAATCTTGATCTGTTTATTTTCGTTTTCCAAATCCTAAAAATTGAAATCATAATGAATTTGCATTTTTAGGCGGATGGGCAAAATTTGGTTTTTTTGTAACTGTTTTTAGTCTGCTGTTAATGCTTTTCCCTGATAAAAATTTAACAATTGAGTATATAAAGCCGACATATATTTGGATTGCAGATAAGTCTGCTCGTTAGTCAGATAGGTATTTCTGCTTACTGCCAATTCTGTAGTTGTCAGGCCGCCAAATTCATATTTTTTACCGGCGAGGTCGTATGATAATTTGGCATTGTCCCGGGCCACTTTAGACGCTTTCTGCTGAGCCTGATTGGCAATGGCGTTTTGCCAGGCAGTTTCTATAGAAGAATACAGGGTTTTACTTGCACTGATCTTATCGAGTTTATTCTGCTCAATATTAATTTGAGCTAATTTTACATTGGTATCGTTCTGCTTTTTAGAGAAAATCGGGACGTTCAGCGACAAGCCAACCGACTTATTAAAATTGTTTTTCACCTGGTTAAAATAACTGTAATCCTGTGTAGTGGTATAACCGGTGTTAAAGCCAGCTGTTGCAGAAAGTGTTGGTTTGTAGCCGGTCTTTGTAATTTCCAGCGCCTTTGTAAGAATCTCATTTTGCGAATCATAAATTTTAAGATCAGGGAGATTTTCTATTGCCTGCGAAAATACTTCCTGTTTATCCGGAACAGCATCCATCGCATCACTCAATTTTATTTTCTCAATCTGGAAATCAACACTTGGGTCCAGTTCCAGTAACTGTTTCAGTTTAAGAACCTGTTGATTGTAGAGATTTTCAGCATTCACAACAGTGTATAGGTTTTGTGCATTTTGCGTCTCTACATCCGCCAGTTCCAGCTTGGAGATGGCTTCGTTTTTATATTTAGTCTCAGTCAGTTTTAGTTCCTGAGCCGAGGAATTAGCGGTATATTTGGCACTTTCTATGCCTTCATAATAGTACAGCGCCTGCAGATAACTGTTGAGAACATTAAGTACAATATTGTTTTCCGCCTGTTTCTGGTACAGCGCAGATTGATCCAGGATCATTCTGTTCTGCTCGATTTGCAGGTTCAGCTTATTCCCTTGGTAGATTGTCATATTACCACTCAGCCCAAAACTGTTTGACAAAATATTCTGATTGAGGAAAGAACTGGTTATCGGGTCTATACTGGAGCCATTCGTAACACCCAGAGAAGCCGAACCATAAACGGTAGGCAGTTTGTTATTTTTCTGCTGCTGATAATTAAGCGAAGCAGTGGTTTTATCAAGGACTGTTTTTTTTACTGTAATATTGTTTTTCACGGCATAATCCAGGCAATCTCCCAGCGTCCATACTTTCTGAGCCGGCGTTATAATTCCGATGAAAAGCGTTAAGATGAGATATTTTTGCATTGTCCGCTTTATTTTACAAAGCAAAATTGTAGTATAATCAAAAGAATTTCAAATCTAATCGACCAACTCGCGGATTGTATCGATGTTTGAAGATAATGTGCTGAATTCTGATCCAAGTATATCTGATTTTTCATTAAAAATTGATTACTTTGTATCGTTCAATTTTTGAAAAAAAATATACGTTAATGCAAAACTACCTTGATCTGCTCCAGCATATTTTAGACCACGGCACAGAAAAAACCGACCGCACAGGAACTGGCACCAAAAGTATTTTTGGTTACCAGCTTCGCTATGACCTATCAAAAGGATTTCCTCTCGTTACAACAAAAAAAGTCCATCTAAAATCCATCATTTACGAATTGCTTTGGTTCCTGAAAGGTGATACCAACATTAAATATCTGAACGACAACGGCGTATCAATCTGGGATGAGTGGGCGGATGAAAACGGCGACCTGGGACCGGTTTACGGTGCCCAATGGAGAAGCTGGAAAGGCGCGGATAACAAGGTTGTGGATCAATTCTCAGAAGTGATTGACCAAATCAAGAAAAACCCTGATTCCCGCAGATTAATCGTCTCTGCCTGGAACGCTGCCGAAATCCCCAATATGGCTCTGGCGCCATGCCATGCCTTGTTTCAGTTTTATGTAGCTGATGGGAAATTATCGCTTCAGCTTTATCAGAGAAGTGCAGATGTCTTTTTGGGCGTTCCTTTCAACATTGCAAGCTACGCACTTTTGTTGATGATGGTGGCGCAAGTTTGCGGTTTGGAAGTTGGCGATTACGTCCATTCTTTTGGTGATGTCCATATTTACAACAATCATTTTGAGCAGGTTCACAAACAACTTTCCCGCGAGCCAAAGCCATTGCCGACAATGAAACTGAATCCGGATATCAAGGATATTTTTGATTTCGATTTTGAGGATTTCACTTTGGAAAATTACGACCCGCATCCGGGGATCAAAGCGCCTGTAGCAGTATAAATTCTTTTAAACAAATTGATTAACTTTGATTAAAATTCAAAACAATGGAACTGACTGTAAAATTAGAAAATGATGCCGATATATCTTTCATCAAGAAACTGCTTTTGCAATTAAAAGGTGTGAAAAGCATTGATGTTTCTGAGGAAAAAGAATATTCCTTGGAAGAAATTGAAAGTTCGGAAGATTTCAAAAAAGCTTTAGATAAAAGTTTTCAGCAGATTGAAGAAGGAAAATTCGTGGAACATTCCGAAGAATTGATGGATAAAATTTTTGGAAAATGAAACTGATTTATTCAGATTTGGCATTAATAACTTTGAAGGAAATTGTTGATTTCTTGAATTGCAAATGGACTAAAAAAGAAATCAAAACTCTGCGAAAAGATATTTCAAATTTTGAAAAAACAGTTAATGATGGTATAATAAAACATGCAGATTTCGAAGGATATCCAAACACGCAATTTGCATTGATTGGCAAAAAACAAGTAAAAATTATTTACAGAGTAATAGATTCCGAAAAAATCGAAATTGCTCTTTTTTGGCATTGCAAGCAGGATCCAAGAAAACTAAAAGAACTTTTAAACCTATAAAAGTGAAGTTGCAGCTTCACTTTTTTTGTAACAATCCGTTAAAAAACAACACTTATCAACTTTAAAATAATCATTAGTATAAATTCGAAGGAATGAAAAAAATATTAATCGCAGCACTATTCTTAGGTGCTATTTTTAATTCTAATTTTACATTTGCCCAAACCGAAACTTCCGGTAGAGAAGCCGTTTACAGAGCAACACATACCAAAACCACGGAGCTGAAACATACCAAACTAAAAGTCAGTTTTGATTATCAGAAAGAACAGATGAACGGTGAGGAATGGCTCACGGCAAGCCCGTTTTTCTATGCAACCAACGAGCTGACACTGGATGCCAAGGGCATGCTAATCCACGAAGTGGCGCTAGACAAAGGCGGTTCTACGTCTCCTCTGAAATTTGATTGCAAAAATGATGAATTGAAAATTACGCTTGATAAAACTTATCAGAAAAATCAGGATTATACCATCTATATCAAATATACAGCCCGTCCAAGCGAAGTGAAACAGGAAGGAAGCGCGGCCATCAATGATGCCAAAGGCCTTTATTTCATCAATGCTCAGGGCAAAGATCCCGACAAGCCAACCCAAATCTGGACACAGGGCGAAACCGAATCTTCTTCTGCATGGTTCCCAACCATCGATAAACCCAACCAAAAAACCACTCAGGAAATCTATATGACAGTTCCTGACAAATATGTAACATTGTCTAACGGAATCCTAAAAGACTCCAAAAAAGAGGGAAACAGCCTGAGAACAGACCATTGGGTGATGGACAAACGCCACTCTACCTATCTTTTTTTTATGGGAGTTGGTGATTTTGCTGTAGTAAAAGACAAATGGCGAAATATTCCCGTAGATTATTATGTAGAGAAAGAATATGAGCCTTATGCCAAGCAGATTTTCGGTAATACGCCGGAGATGATAGAGTTCTATTCCAAAAAATTAGGCTATGATTATCCTTGGGCAAAGTACGCACAAATGGTTGGCCGTGACTATGTTTCCGGTGCGATGGAAAACACAACAGCTACACTGCACGGTGAGTCTGCTCAGCAAAAACCGGGTGACCTAATTGATGAAAACAAATGGGAAGATGTCATCGCTCATGAGCTTTTCCACCACTGGTTTGGTGATCTTGTAACCGCAGAAAGCTGGAGCAACCTTACCGTTAACGAATCTTTCGCCAACTATTCCGAATACCTTTGGGAAGAATATAAGTACGGGAAAGACAATGCTGATTATCATCTTATGAATGATCTGTCAGGCTATATTAATAACCCGGGTTTGTTCAAAAAAGACCTTGTAAGGTTTGATTATGCTTCCCGCGAAGATGTTTTTGATGCAGTGACGTATAATAAAGGCGGCGGAATCCTGCACATGTTACGGAATTATCTTGGAGACGATGCTTTTTTTGCCGGACTCAATGATTACCTGAAATCGAATGAATACCAGAATGGTGAAGCTCACCAGCTGCGTCTGTCTCTGGAAAAAGTAACGGGAAAAGACCTTAATTGGTTTTTCAACCAATGGTATTTTGGCAGCGGAAACCCAAAACTTAATTACACCTCAACTTACGAGCCTGTAAAAAAACAGGTAACCGTGGTAATCAACCAGTCTCAGGATCAGCCGTTCCAGTTTCCTTTAGCCATCGATGTTTATGATAACGGGAAACCAAAACGTTCGATTGTCTGGGTAGATGCAAAAGCGAAAAATACTTTTACTTTTGACTCTTCTAAGGCACCGGATCTGATCAACATTAATGCAGACGGAATCCTGCTTTCTGAGATCACCGAAACCAAAACACCGGAGCAAAACCTGTTGCAGTTTACCAATTCTAAAGAATTCCTGAGCCGATACAGAGCCTTATCTGCCATCAAAGAAGCTGATGCTAAAAATCCGGCTGTTATAAAATTATTGGCAGCGGCGCTGAAAGACCCTTTCTTCCGCCTGAGAGAACAGGCTTTGGAACAGATTGATTTGTCTAATGCCGATCAGGCAAAAGCATTAACATCCGAAGTGGAAAAACTGGCTTCTAATGATCCCAAAACTTTGGTTCAGGCTGCTGCTGTTTCTGCTTTGGCAAAAACCAAAAATGCAAAATATACACCGCTTTTTGAAAAAGGTATTAATGGCGTTTCTAATGCCGTGAAAGCCTCATCGTTGGCGGGTATTGCAGAAATTGACCCTACTAAAGTGGCTGCTTTATTGGATAAAATCGATCTTGATAATGCTTCTGATGATTTGATTTCAAAACTGTTACCTATTATTGTTAAAAACAAGTCAGAAAAGCAAATGCCGGCCATTGGGACAACGGTGGCCTTCTACCCTTTTATCAAATTCCAGAATCCTACATTGGGAAAATCTGCCGAAGAAGGTTACAACTGGATTATGTCATCGGATAACCTGAAAGCGACTGAAAAAGTGACCAAAATCCTCGTTCAGGCAAAATCCCAGATGCCGGATAATCCACAAGTGAAAATGATGATCAGCCAAATGTTGAAAAACGGCCTGGCCAAGAAAATGGAAGTTCTTAAAAACAAGCCCAACAGCCCGACTGTTAATCAACAGATCGATGCCATTAACAAAGCAATAGAAGCTTTTAAATAACCTACATTAGATAATGTAATACCAAAGCAATCCATCACGGGTTGCTTTTTTATTGGATATCTTCTGCTTCTTTTTATATTGAAAAATTTGGGCATAATCTTTAACAAAACTTTATTATTTCATAAGCTTGGCATCAATGTTGAAAACCTACCTTTGCTAAAAAATTAATTAAGATTAAATGAAAAACCTTTTAATAACCCTATTGACTTTTTTCTTGCTGGGAAGTAGTTTCAAAGCTTATTCACAGACTGCGGACAGCAAATCAAAATCGATTCTGGATGAAATTACCAGAAGTTATAAAAGCAAGAAAAATTCTTATTTCAAATTCACTTATACAACCGGAACAGGAAAAAACAGCCAAAGCCAGACGGGCATTTTTTACTCCGACAATACGCGGTATAAACTCAAAATTATGGGAATTGAGCAGATCTTTGATGGCAATAAGGTCTACAATATCAATGATGATGATAAGGAAGTGACGGTCTCAAAACCTAATAGTAGCCAAACACACTTTTCACCACTGAGCTATCTTGATTCTTATAAAAACGACTACAATGTAAAGTATGCCGGTAAAAAAACCTTGAGCGGTATACCCGTGGATATTATCAAAATGACACCTGTGAAAAACAACGGGATCAAAACGGTAACGCTTTACATCAATACAGCGCAGAAAAAGCTGATCAAACTGGAACAAGTGTCGGGGAATAATGATGTTGCAGTCATCAGTATCAGTAATTATAAAGAAAACCAACCGCTGTCATCATCTGTTTTCAGTTTTGATAAAGCAAAATACCACAACTATTTGATTACCGAACTTTAATAATTATAGATATCATAACTCAATTACATTCCTAAAAATGTAATATTCTCGCTGATAAGGGTGATTTTACAGATTTTAAATTTAGCATCAGTATAATCGGAATAATCTGCGAGAATTAAAAATAAGCAAAAATCCTATTAATAAAGAATATTTCGTGATATGAAAATACCTTATGACCTTTAAATAAGTATAAGCTTAATCAACTTAGAGCATCACAAACCATTGTGATGCTTTTTTATAGTGGTGCGAAGATGATATTACAATCTTTTATATACTGCCATAAGATTTTCTGCGATAACATCATCATTGAACTGCTGTACAAAGGCCAGTCCTTTTTCTTCTCTTCTTTTCCGCTCGGGTTCGTTATCCCACAAAAATTTTATCTTAGCCCTGATATCGTTCACATTGTGAGGATCTACGTAAACTGAGTCCGGTCCGCCGGCTTCGGGGAGGCAGCTGAGATTACTTGTGACGACAACAGTTTCTGAATAAAGTGCCTCTATAACAGGGATACCGAAGCCTTCAAAAAAACTGGGGTATACAAAGATAGTTGCCAAACGGTAAACAGCCGCTAGCTCTTCCATAGAAACCTGCTCCAGAAAATAGATTTCGATATTGTTTTTTTTGATAAACCTTTCAATCTTCCGAAAATAAGCCTTATTCTTTTTTCCGACAACAACCAATGGGATATGGCTCCCTGCCAAAGCTTTTACCAGGTTCAGCAAATTTTTGCGTTCTTCCACGGTTCCTACATTCAGGACAAACTGTTTGGGCAGATTAAACTTACTTCTAACCTTTTCCAAAAAATCTTCGGCAGGCTTTTCCTTAAAACTCTGATGGCATCCCTGATAAACGACTGTTACTTTACGCTCATCAGTTTTCAGAAACTTTATAATATCCTGCCTGGTCTGTTCTGATATGGCGATAATGTGATCTGCTGTTTTAGCCGCTTTTTTAAATTTCCAAAGATGAATTTTGCGGTCAAACCAAGAATAATACTTTGGGAATCTCAAAAAAATAAGATCGTGGATGGTTACCACTTTTTTGATCGGTTTTGGCTCCCAGCGCAACGGCAATTCGCCAGATAAACCATGAAAAATATTTGCATTATTATTCTGCGCATCGATACCCATTTTCAGTTGCCGCGACATTTTGCCACTGCTGGTCTTTACAAACTTAACGTTGGGAAGATCCAAAATATCCTGCCCTCTCTCCGACTGATTTTTATTAAGTAAGAGGTATTGGTTTTGCGGAAAATGGGTAGCCAGGATGCGTACCAAATCCCGCGAATAATTACCCAGACCCGATGTATTGTGGAAAAAACGTTTGGCATCGTAAGCAATAATCATGAGCCCAGTTGATTTTGAAATTGCTGAAAAGTACCAAAACTGTAATGGTTTTTTTTTAACCAGGTTAAAAACCTGTCAAACTTTTTTACCATCGCTTCACCCGTATCTTTTGTGGTAAAACCGGGTAATTTATAGCTTTCTTTTTTGATATTAGAAAATTCCCACGGATGGAAGTAGACATTAAGATATTGGCCGTAAGTATAGGATTTTTTCACCAAAAATTGATATAAAAATAATGGCAGGTTATGGAAACTCAGCCAAAACAACGGAAACCGAAAGTACGAAACCGAGGCCGGCATCATCAGAATATCCTGATCGTAGAAATAAGTTTTGGAAACCTTCAGGTTGTTATAACGGCCGGGCAACCAGGTTGGATTAAGAGAAGAATTATAATGATAACCTGCATCAGCCACAGCTTTTGAAGAAACCGGGCTCATTCTTGGCATCCGGAGTCCGGTAACCTTGGTGTCAAAGAGGCCTTCCAGCTGTTGTCTGGATTCGGCAAGATGTTCCTCGATAAAATAAGAATGATAACAGGTATGACTAGCCAATTCGTGGCCTTGGCTCAGCAATTCGGTGATCAGATCCTGATTATTTTCTGCGAAAACCACAGTGGAGAAAAAGGTCGCTTTTATATCGTGTTTTTTGAGAAGTGCCAGTATCTTTTGAAGCCCATCCCTGGATACCGCCAACTGCTCTTCCAATAGAATTTTGCCATCGTACTCCAATGGCATATCAAACTCTTCTATATCAAAACTTAATAAGATCATAATTATAAATTTTTGGATCGGATAATATAATTCGGACGTCCTTTGATTTGCTTAAAAATTTTGCCCATGTAGATTCCCAGGATCCCCAATATAATGAGTTGCACACCACCAAAGAAAACTACTGTCATAATCAGTGACGCCCATCCCGAAATTTCAGAATGATTCATAAAGGAATAAATAACATAAGGGATATAAAGCAACGATACCAGAGAGAAGAAAAAACCAAGGTACGCTGCAAGATAAAGTGGTTTTACACTGAATGCCGTGATGCCTGTAAATGCAAAACGGAACATCTTACCCAAACTATATTTACTCTCACCAGCAAATCTTTCGCCTGCCACAAAGGGGATGGCATATTGCCGAAAACCAACCCACTTTACCAGCCCTCTCAGAAAAACATCCGACTCTGTCCCGTCCCTTATAACATCTATCACAGACGCATCCAGCAAACGAAAATCTGAGCTGCCTTTTTCCAGTTCCACATCAGAGAGTTTGGATAAAATACGGTAGAAAAAGTCTGATGTAGACCGTTTGAAGCGGCTAATGCTCTTTGGGTACTTCCGGATAGTGTAGACAATATCATAGCCCTCTTCCCATTTTCTGATCATCTCGGGGATGAGTGCCGGCGGGTGTTGCAAATCTGCATCCATAGAAATAACCGCATTGCCGTCAGCTAAGTCCAGACCAGCTTTTACGGCGTACTGATGGCCAAAATTCCGGGAAAACTCGATATACCGGACTTCCGGAAAACTTAGCGACATTTCTTCCAAAAAAACCTGTGTCCTGTCGCGGCTACCATCATTTACAAAAATAATCTCATACTTGTAATTCGGTAAGTTATGAAAAACATGGTCTATCGCCTTTCTGATTTCGGAAAGGTTGCCTTCTTCATTATAAGCAGGAATGACGATGGATATTTTTTTCATTAATACAATTATTAAAGTGAGGGATTGTGGTTAATCAATTAATCCAGTTGATAATCTTTTTCAAAATCTTTCGTAAGCAACTCGTATATTACCCGGAACCAAACTATGATGCAAGGTATTGCCTTGGTAGAATATTTTATAAAAACTTCTTCCTTGATCCATTTTGGAAACAGATCAGAAAATGCAAAACAGGTAAAAATCATTACAAAAATAAGCAATCCAATATCCCATTTTGTATATTTTTTTTGCAAAAGGAACCAAAGCACCACACCAGCCATCGCAATAATGTAAGTCGGGCTCTCGGAACCTGAACTGAAAAGGACAACAAACAGCAGTGTAGAAGCCAGAATCATTAGCTGGAAAGCCCAGTTTTTATACTGTTTGGTTCTGAGATAAGGTAACATAAAGATTATAAATCCCGGGACCATAAAAACAAGATTTGAAATATCGGCTCGCCCCAAAATCCTGCGTATAACGCCCATCAATGAATAATCCTGACGGTTACCTAATACCTGATTAGATAAATTTTTCTCAGAAAGGGAATAATACCAGTCTGCATAAGAATTAATCACAAAGTGCGGGCTGGAAATCAACATCGGAAGCACAAAAAACAATACCGAAAAACCAATCATAGAAAGGATAAATTTCCATTTATTTCTGATAAAGAAAAATGCTGACAAACCAACAATCCCATAGATTTTAACGAAAGTACCAATAAGAATGGCAATGGCCGATTGGGTCTCTTTTCTCTCGTAGATGTATACCGCAGAGAGCATCAAAAGCCCTGTCAAGGCAATATTAAACTGAAAATACAGTGCTGCAGTAATAAATTCCTGAAGGCAGAGCCACGCAAAAAAAGCTTTTTTCCTGCTGGAGAACGGTAATTTGTATACTGCAAAAAGAAATACAGCGGCATTGGCCACATTCCATAAAACCGCGCCCAGCCAATCTGGCATTATGGCAAACGGTGCTATCAGCACACTGAAAAATACGCCGTAATGATTGCTGTCAAAAAACATGTCGGGATATTGCAGAAAAATATTTTTCTGCTTAACTGTATTCTGGAATACACCTTTGAAAATAAGATAATTATTATATCCGCCAGTACCTCTCTTCCACTTACTAAAAGCAGAAAATGCCGTTATAATAATATAAACGGCAAATACGATTCTGTAATCAGAAATAATTTTTAGAAACCTGTTTTTCAATGGTCTGTTTGTTTCCAAATCTTAGACAGCTACATTATTCTCTCTCAAAGCATCATTAAGAGAAGTCTTCTTATCTGTCGATTCTTTTCTTTTGCCAATAATCAAAGCGCATGGCACCTGAAACTCACCTGCAGGGAATTTTTTCGTATAACTTCCCGGGATCACTACAGAACGCTCAGGCACATAACCTTTCATCTCAACAGGTTCATTACCAGTCACATCAATAATCTTAGTAGACATGGTGAGGCAAACATTAGCACCCAAAACAGCTTCTTTACCTACACGGACACCTTCTACAACAATACAACGTGAACCGATGAATGCATCATCTTCAATAATAACCGGAGCAGCCTGCAATGGTTCCAATACACCACCAATCCCAACACCACCGCTAAGGTGAACGTTTTTACCAATCTGAGCACAGCTACCCACCGTTGCCCAGGTATCTACCATGGTCCCGGAATCTACATAAGCGCCAATATTCACATACGAAGGCATCATAATAACGCCGCTTGCCACAAAGCTGCCATGCCTTGCGATCGCATGAGGCACAACTCTTACGCCTTTCTCAGCATAGTTTTTCTTCAAAGGAATTTTATCATGAAACTCAAACGGGCCAACTTCTATCGTTTCCATCGTCTGGATCGGGAAATACATTACCACGCCTTTTTTTACCCATTCGTTGATCTGCCAGCCGTCAACTGTAGGTTCGGCTGTTCTCAGTTCTCCAGCGTCCAGTTTTGCAACGACTTCTCTTACGGCATCCTGATATTCGGTTTCTTTTAAAAGTTCGCGGTTATCCCAAGCTTTTTCTATTTTTTCCTGTAAAGACATTGTATATTTTACTTTTTAATTATATTGAATCGGACAAAAATAATAAATCTAAAGCACAGTTCCGGCAAAAAGAAAAGCTTTGTTAAAAATCATTTTTGTTTTAAACTGATATCAAGAACCGGAGGATAATAAGAACTTTCTGCCTGATCAAAAAAACGGACATCCGGATTGATTTCGTTTGGCAAAAGATATCTGTAGTTCAAATTGGTATTGGTGGTGATATTATTGACATATTTTTTATTTAGCCACAACAGATTATTATCAAAAATCACAGGTAAAAACTGACTTTTGAAATAATCCGAAGAAAAAATATGGGAAACCTTAGTCCAGACGTCGTGGGTATTGATAATATCCGGATCGCGTTGTCTGATATAGTTATCAAAGTAAGAATAGCCCTTGTGCGCTAAAGTTTTATTGGTAAGCAACCCAGAATCAATAACATCTATTTTATCAAAAGCTAATCCTACACCTCCCACATCCGGGGTCACCAGTTTAACCACATTCAGCCTCAGTGTATTCTTTAAAGAATCTACTGCCTTTCCGGTAATTCTTATATTGTCCGGCGTTACACCACTTTCGCAAGGATTAGGCATTCCTCTTATAAAACTGGCGGCCACACTATTAGGCAAATATTTCTGTTGGCAATAACCACCGTGAACCAAAGTGCTATATAATTTTTTGTATAAACCGTTATTGGTAAACAAGGTCAAAAGAATCACCAAAAAAATCATAACGTACTTTCGGTGAGGCAAAATATTTTTAAAAAACAATTGATTATTATCAATGTTCTCCGTCAAAAAAATAATCATCACAGGATAAACCGCAAATGTCATTCTGCCGCGATAGCCCCATTCTGATCCGGAAACCAGAGTAAATATAAAAAAAACAAATATTAACCATAATTTGATATCACCGGCATATTTTTTTAAGTCTGAAGCCGTGATGATCGCTATTAATATCAATGCAAAAAAATAAGATTTAATAAAATTAAGACCGCCATCCAGCTTAGACATAAGAGCTTTCTCAAAAGACGCCTCAGAATACGGTGGATTCATCTTTGCGACAATGGTATTGGGTAGCCAGTCATCGAAATAAGAATATCGTGCAGCCGTGTATAGCAAGAAAGAAACTACTGTGAAAGTCAATAATTTTACCGCATATATCCGTTCCTGTTTATTGAATACAATTTGCCCAAAAAGTGCCACGCCCAAATAGAAAACAGATTCAAACCTAATTAACAAAAGCACAATGATGACCGGGAAAACCCAGACACTCCTCTTCTTATAAAACCATAAAAATATCAGCAAAAAAGCAGAAAGCATAGTCATTTCCATCCCGTTGCAAACCTCTATAAAGTACATTGGAAGTAAGCCGACAAAAAAAGCTACAAACAAGGAAACAAAAGCACTGTAATTTTGGTCCTTTCTCAAAAAAAGAAACAGCATCAGCAAAGTTATTATTGTAAAAAATAACGCATTGTACTGTGAAAAGTTGATTATCTGAGAAAAATCGGGAGAAAAAATCTTATAAAAAACAGCAGTGAGCAATACCAGAAAATTGCTGGAAGATCCTTCTGCAATTTCGCTACTGGCTGTTAAGGCATATTTACCTGCAGTTGCTATGGTTTTGCCGTAAGCCAGTGTAATGGCGCCGTCATCCCACCCATAGACTCCGGCATACGATATTAGCAGAAAGGAAAATAGTATGTAACCAATCAAAAATACCGCCCAAAGTCTATACATTATTCCCAAATTTTATAGCACAGTCCTGGCAAAAAGAAAAGCCTTATTCCAGTAAGCCTCATTAAGCGATGAGATGATTACACCTTTTGATGTAGAAGAATGAATAAAAGTAACTTCGCCGCCGTTGAGGATATTGTGCACAATTCCAACATGGGAAATAGATGAGCCAGAGGTCGCAAAAAATAACAGGTCACCAGGTTTTACAAGACCTATCTCTATTGGCTGACCATACTTTGCCTGATCTTGTGACCGTCTTGGCAGGCTCAGCTGGTTTTCACCAAAAACTTTGCAGACCAAACCGGAACAGTCAAATCCCGAAGGTGTATTACCCGCATATTTGTAAGGTGTACCCAAATAATTTTCGGCACCGTTAACAACAGATTTTCTTTTGCCGGAAAGGTTGCCGGTATAAGATGAATTTAATTTTTTTGAATTAGCCGGCTTATAAGAAGCTGCCGGTCTCTTGTAGGTATATTTTTTTGCTGTATGGGAAGTACCGCAGGAGACTAATATTATTGAAGCTAGAATGACCAGTACAGAATTTTTCATCTTACCAAGTTTTAGATAATAAATATTTGTCTATAAGCTGAAACTTTTTAGGTTATAAACTCAAAACCATCAAAAAAAATTGATGGTCAAAAATAGTGGAGAATACCGGATTCGAACCGGTCACCTCTTGCCTGCCAGGCAAGCGCTCTAGCCAAATGAGCTAATCCCCCATTCACACTGCAATAATAAAGAAAAAATTATCATCCTACAAGGAAATATTTTCATATCCTATCATTTTCATTAATAATTCTAAAAAAAACCGGGTTCAATAAATTGAACCCGACTTCTGTAAAACGTAAAATTTAAAAATATGAATCAATTTTGATTTGATTTTAAGTACTCATCGATAATATCAAAAGATTTTTTCTCATCTCTGATATCCACTTTAATAAAGGTATTGGTTGCAGTAGGCGTTGACAAAAAGCTAAGGTAAGAATTCTCAACATCACATTTGATTCCTGCATCTTCCAGTTTAGACTTCATAAGCTGGATTTCCTGGGGGTTGCTGCTTTCATAAACAGCGACTCTTGTTGTAGTCTCCATAAAATTCTGATTTTTTGATTTTGTTTAAGCATAGCAATTTATGAAAAAAATATCAATATCAAAATTTCTTTATATTAATTTATTAAAAACACCATTAATTTTATCTAAAACAATCTGTATCTCTTCTTTTGTTACATTAAGGTGTGGCCTGAACCTGAGTGACTTCTCGCCACATGGCAAAATGATGATGCCTTCCTGAAAAAGCTTATTCTTCAGCCTGTCCCGCGTCTCATGATCCTTGAGATCAAATGCGCACATTAGCCCTTTCCCACGGGCGGCAGAAATATCTTCGGGAAATTGCTGCTCCAGCTTTTGAAGCCCGTTCAATAAAAATTCGCCTGTTATAGCAGCATTTTCTACCAAATTTTCGCTTTCTATAATTTCCAATACAAGCTGGAACCTAAGCATATCGATCAAATTACCACCAAATGTAGAATTGATTCTTGAGCTTTCTTTGAAAACGTGATGCTCTACCTGATCCATTTTTTCTTTATTGGCAAGGATGCCGCAGACCTGCGATTTTTTGCCAAAACTGATAAGATCCGGAATAATGCCCGTATGTTCGTAAGCCCACATTTTCCCGGTCATGCCAATACCAGTCTGGATCTCATCCAGGATCAAAAGAACCTCGTTATCATCACATATGTCGCGCAAGGAAGCAAAAAACTCTGGCCGGAAATGATTATCGCCACCCTCTGCCTGGATAGGTTCTATAATAATACAGGCCACCTCATCGGGATGAGATAAAATAGCCTCCTGAATCTGAACCAAAGCTAACTGCTCCTGCCGGATTGTTTCCTCCAGACTGTCTTCGGTGAGTGGGAAAATGAGTTTTGGATTGTTAATTCTGGGCCAGTCAAATTTTGGAAAATATTGATATTTCCTTGGATCAGCAGTATTGGTTAAAGACAAAGTGTAACCGCTCCTGCCATGGAAGGCCTGCCTAAAATGGATAGCAATTCCGGCTTCTTTCTCGATATCTTTTTGCCAGTTTTTTCTGGTTTTCCAGTCAAATGCGGTTTTTAATGCATTTTCTACTGCCAATGCGCCACCTTCTATAAAAAAACAATACGGTAATTCCTCTGGTATCACAACACGGGCAAATACCTCCATAAAGTCGGCATATTCCTGAAGATAGACATCACTGAGCGTTGGTTTGTAAACAGCCATTTTACCCAGCCATGATGCTCTTTCCAAAATATAAGGATGATTGTAGCCCACAGATGCTGACGCAAACATAGAGAACATATCGAGGTATTTTTTCCCGGTAAGTTTGTCCACAATATAAGAACCTTGTGACTGCTCATAATCCATTACGAAATCAAAACCATCAGCAAGAATATGCTTACCTAATGTTTCTTTCACTTTATTTTCGGTTGTTTCGGTCATATTTTATTATTAAAGATTAGTGGTGTAAAAGCTTTTTGCCGATCAGCTAAGTGGATAGCTCAATTATGCTAAAGATCAAACTTGATCCCCTGTGCCAATGGCAAACTGGTGGTATAATTGATGGTATTGGTCTGTCGCCTCATATAATATTTCCAGGCATCAGAGCCTGATTCGCGGCCGCCGCCGGTCTCTTTTTCGCCTCCAAATGCGCCTCCAATTTCAGCACCTGAGGTCCCAATATTCACGTTGGCAATACCACAATCGGAACCAGCCTGCGACAGGAACAACTCCGCTTCTCTCAGGTTTTGCGTCATAATTGCAGAGCTCAAACCTTGCGGAACATCGTTTTGTAAAGCGATCGCTTCGTCCAAAGTTTTATATTTGATAAGGTAAAGAATGGGAGCAAAGGTCTCGTGCTGAACGATCTCATAATGGTTCTCAACTTCTGCAATGCAAGGTTTCACATAACAACCGGAAGCATATTGCTCACCTTCTAAAATGCCTCCTTCTACTATAAACCGGCCACCTTCCTGCTTACATTTCTCAATAGAATCGAGGTATTGCTGGACGGCATTTTTGTCAATCAGGGGCCCAACATGGTTGGTTTCGTCGAGCGGATTTCCGATCTTAAGCTGGCCATAGGCTTTGACAAGACGATCCCTGACCTCATTATAAACCGATTCCTGAATAATCAGCCTTCTGGTAGATGTACACCTCTGCCCTGCCGTTCCCACGGCGCCAAAAACCGCACCTATAATGCTCATATTAAGATCTGCATTTTCGGTAATGATAATAGCATTGTTACCGCCCAGTTCCAGGATAGACTTCCCAAATCGTTCTGCGACATTTCTTCCGACTATTCTGCCCACTCTTGTGGAACCGGTAAAGGAGACCAATGCTACTTTTTTATCCTTTACCAGTCTGTCGCCAATCTCATGATCAGCAATCAAAAGGTTTGAAATACCTTCGGGAAGGTCATTTTCTTTGGCAACTTCTGCAAAAATATTTTGGCAGGCCAAGGCGCAAAGTGGTGTTTTTTCTGAAGGTTTCCAGATGACAACATTACCACATATCCATGCGAGCGCAGCATTCCAGCTCCAGACTGCCACCGGAAAGTTAAATGCGGAAATCACACCTACAATTCCCAATGGGTGGTATTGCTCATACATCCTGTGTCCGGGTCTCTCGGAATGCATTGTAAAACCATGCAGCTGCCTGGATAAGCCTACAGCAAAATCACAGATATCTATCATCTCCTGAACCTCGCCAAGGCCTTCCTGCAAAGATTTTCCCATCTCATAAGAAACAAGATGACCCAAATCTTGTTTATGATACCTCAGTTTGTTCCCAAACTGGCGCACCATATCACCTCTTTTAGGCGCAGGTATCTGCCGGAATTCTATAAAAGCTTCCTGAGCTTTTGCCAACACATGGTCATAATCATGATGAGCAGAAGTTTTAACGCTGGCAATCTGGCTGGCATCGGCAGGTGAATAACTGGTAATATCAATGCCTGAAGCAAAAAAATCCTGCCCGGTGGAAGATCCGTTATTGGTAGATGCTATCCCAAGCCTTGCAAGGTTTTCTGCTATGGAAATAAAGGTCATAATAATTTTCGTTTTAATATCTCTAAAGATAAAAATATATTTTGACCAACAAAATGAAAAACTAACAATCGTTAGCAAAGCTGTATGGAAAATTATTTTAAATAAGCTGAATCGCGAAGCGTGAGGGCGAAGGGCATTGTTGGAGCTCGTGGTTTTGGGCAAGGGATTGCCGGGCAAAACCACAGCGACTGCCCGCAGACCGACCCGATTGTTTTTGCGTGGGTGAGTCTCTCTCCTTTGGAGAGGGATTTAGCGAGAGGAAAACAAAGGGGCACGCCCAAAATTACTGAACAGCAATAAGACTTAATTTTGAATGAATCTAAATTGTTAAATTTTCCTTAGTTTTACAAAAAAATAAAAATGGAGCAAAATAACGACACCGAAAAAAAACTACCGAAATGGAAACTTTGGGTAAAACGTTTTGGGATTGGCGGAATTATTTTTTTTACAGTAAAAGGTATCATCACCTCTACCCTAATCTATTTTTTAGGGAAAAATTTTTGGGTCATTATCCGGGATTACGTGGGCCAATGGTTTGATTAATAAACCACTTCTTTCCTTGAAAAAAGCTGATCGAGAGAAAATCGGCCGGATCCTAATATTAGTATTACAAAATACAGGAAAAAATAAAGCAAACTGGCTTCTTTAAGAGCATAAGGGTCTGCAGCGTGCACCACAAAACATGCGATCAGCATAGTAATGATGAGCGGGATAACAGCCAACCGTGTCACAAGCCCAAAAATGACAAGAACAGAGCAGATGCACTCGGCGAAAACGGCCAGCATGAGAGACAAAGGTGAACCTATTCCCAAAAAGTTTACAAATTCAATTTTATCTGTACCTATAAGCTGCTGAACTTTTGGGATACCGTGTGTAAGCATAGAAAAACCTACAAAAAGACGGACGGCCAATATCATAAAATCCTGTAACGCAGGATGTGGTCTCGAAGAATTAAAATTTCTCATAACCGGGAATCAAATTTCTATCAAAACTACAAAAAAATCCTTTATAATAAAGGATTTTTAACGGTAACCAAAATTTTTGAGATCACGGTCATTCTTGCGCCAGTCTTTTTTTACTTTTACAAAAAGGTTGAGATGGATCTTTTTGCCGAAGAATTTCTCAAGATCAAGACGGGCTTCTGTACCTACTTTTTTGATTGCTTCGCCTTTGTGCCCAATAACGATCCCTTTTTGGGTATCACGCTCTACATAGATAATAGAATCGATAAAAATAATACCTTCTTTTTCTTTGAACATCTCGGTCACCACTTCTACAGAATAAGGGATTTCTTTCTCGTAATTGAGGAGTATTTTTTCGCGGATCGCCTCGTTTACAAAGAACCTTTCCGGTCTGTCTGTGTACATATCCTTATCATAATAGGCAGGATTTTCCGGTAAAAGCAATTTCAGTTTTGGAAGGATAATATCTGTATTGAAGGCATTAAGTGCAGAGATAGGAAGAATCTCGGCTTTCGGGATACGCTCATGCCATTCTGCCACCAGCTGCTCCAGGCCTTCCTGATTGGTCTGATCTACTTTATTAAGCAGCAACAGCACCGGAACAGGGATTTTATTAAGTTTATCAATCAAAAATTCTGATGGTTGCTCTTTGTCTGTAACATCTACAATAAAGAGGAACACATCAGCATCCTGAAGTGAATCTTTTACAAAATCCATCATCTTCTCCTGAAGATTATACTTAGGATCCAGCACGCCTGGCGTGTCAGAAAAAACGATCTGCAAATCCTCTTCATTATAAATACCGAAAATACGGTGGCGTGTGGTTTGTGCTTTTTGGGTAACAATAGCCAGCTTCTCTCCCATCAGCTGATTGAGAAGTGTTGATTTTCCGGCATTGGGTTTTCCGACGATATTGACGAATCCTGCTTTGTGCATTGATGATAGATGTTAATGGTTGATTCAGATATATAAATCCGGATCAATGATAAAAAATTAATAGTCTGCAAAGTTATGGATTTTTCCGGCGACTATCTAAAAATACACTAATTACAAATCAATCAATTATTTACATTAATATTTTGATTAAATTTGAGAAACAAAAATAATAACTATGAAAAAACTTTTACTTCTTAGTCTGTTCTTCACCTCATTTTTAGCATTTTCTCAGAATAATGTATTGTTAAAGACCTGGTATTTGTCTTCTTTATACCTCGACGGGACACTAAAAGAAAATCCATTCCCCAATGTCGGTTATATTGATTTCAAAAATGAAAATAACAGTGTTTACGCAGAAGCTTCTTATTATTATCTTGCCGGGAAGACAAAAATTATAATGGATCCTGAGAACCAATTTCATCTGGAACATATTGGTTGGGCCATGTTAGCCAATGGACCAGGGGAAAATCAACAAATGAACCAGTATGGAGAGTTGTTTTTTCTTAAGTTTTTGAGGGTTTTTTCACAGAGCGATACAGTTGGCTGCTGCTTTACTTATGACATCTCTAATGATGGAAAAAAACTCACGCTGACTAATAATGAAGGCAACATTGCAACTTTCTACGACTCTGTAATGGCAGTTTCCGAAGCTGAAAAATCAAATTACAAACTCTATCCCAATCCTGTTTCTGATATTTTGACAATAGAAAATCTTACACCTCATTCTGATTTGGAATTGATAGACAGTTCCGGAAAGGTAGTAAAACAAATTAAAAACATCCAAACTCCCAAAACCCAAATCAATATCAAAAATCTGGCTCCGGGGATCTATTACCTGAAGATCAACAATCAGTCTAGTCAAAAGATTATCAAAAAATAATGCGATTGGAATAACGTCTATTGGAAACCCTTTCAGAGTTTGAAACGCTGAAAGGGTTCTTTTTGTTCTTTAAAATTCTAACTAATTCCATATCTTTGAAATCTTCAATTTTCAAAAAATCCCAATGTTTACAGCCAAAGAAATCTCAGAAATCAACAACCTCTTAAAACCGGAAAACAACATTGTCATCGTTACACACTACAATCCTGACGGCGATGCAATTGGATCCTCTCTGGGCCTGAAACATTACCTGAAAGCAAAAGGACTGGACGCCACAGTGATAACACCCAATGATTTTCCAAAATTCCTAAAATGGATGCCGGAAGCTAAAAAAATCGTCATCGGTGAATATAAAAGAAAACTTGCAGGTGAAGCCATTTACAATGCCGATGTTATTTTTTGCCTCGACTTTAATGCACCATCCAGAATTGGTATTCTCGGGGATTGGGTGAGCAAATCCAGAGCAAAAAAAATACTGATAGACCACCACCAGATGCCGGAAAAGTTTGACTATATCTATTCTGACACAACAGTGCCCGCAACATGCCAGATGGTTTACCACTTTATCCAGGAAAACCACGATGAGAAACTGGTAAGCAAAGAGGCTGCAGAATGTCTCTACACAGGAATCATGACAGATACAGGAGGCTTCCGTTTTCGGTCAACAAGTGCCACTACCCACAGGATTGTCGCAGATCTCATAGAGAAAGGTGCCGACCCTGCCATTATTACTTCTAACACCTGGGACACCAATACACTTTCCCGCCTTCATCTTCTTTCCCTGGTACTCGGCCGGATCGAATTAACGAAGGATGGCAAAGTGGCAATCTTATGGCTAAAACGCTCTGAGCTGAAGGAATACGGATTTGATAAAGGTGACACAGAAGGTTTCGTTAACTACGGCCTTAGCCTGGCAGGAACCAAAATGGCAGCGTTTTTTATGGAAGATCTTTATGAAGATTTTGTAAAAATATCATTCCGTTCCAAAGAATCTGTGGATACTAATCAGTTTGCAAGAAAATACTTCAATGGTGGCGGCCACATCAATGCCTCCGGAGGTAAATATTACAAAACAATCGAAGAGACTATTTCCGATTTTAAAGAACATATAGAACAGGAAGATTTCTAAAGAGACAATAATATAAATTGCAATATATTAAAATGCTCCATAGGAGCAATATCCTTATAGAAAACCAATAGAATTAATACGTGCCGCTCCGGAGGAGCGGTATCTTTTTTATAACAGTTAGTAGTAACATTGGCATAATGTAGTATCGTCCTAAAAATTTCTATTGAAGACCAATCCCCTAGCCCCGATGGAAGCGGCATCCTTTTGTTTTGAGTGAGGTGGCGGAGCGAAGCGGAGCCAACCGAGCGAAAAACAAAAGATACAGCGGACAGCGGGAATTGCTCCAAAAATAATAAATGAAGTCAGAATACTTCAAAAATAAAGCGAGGTCGAAAAATTTTCACCTCGCTATTTTTTTAAACTGATGCGCATCCAACTGTTGACAAGTATAGTTGTAAACCTCCTCCAGCATCACATCCAGAGACTCTTTGCGGAGCAGGCTGTACTTGAGCATCTCAGGCGGATTGAGAAAGATATTGCAATTTTGTTCTTTGGTATAGACAGAATTGGAAATTGCCAGATGGAAAATACGGTCCAGCTCTTTTGTCGTGCTTAGATCTGATATTGATTCCGGCTTCATAGCGTTGACGTGTGAACCGATGAGAATGTCGCACTGCCCTCTGATTGGTTCTATGGGCAAATTATTGAGCACACCACCATCAACATAGAATTTGCCATCCAAAATAACCGGAGGGAAAATAAATGGTACACTAGCCGAAGCCATAAGCGCATCAAAAAGGGCGCCTTCGGAAAAATATTCTATCTTGCCCTGTGTAAGTTCGGATGCGGCAACATACAACGGCATCTTCATAATCCTGAAATCATCCTCCGAAAAATATTTCTTAAAAATATTGCGCAAAAACAAAGGATTAAAAATACCCCGCGTTGAAAACCTGATGGAAGATCTGGAAAAAAAGGTTTCGTTTTTTACCAGCTCTGCCAGCTCATCGGTAGATTTACCAGCGGCATAAAATGCACCAACAATGGCACCGGCACTGGTTCCCGAGATGACATCCGGTTTTAATCCATATTCCTCTAATGCCCGGAGTACGGCAATATGTGCTACGCCACGCATACCTCCGCCCGATAAGGCAATCCCGATCTTCGGTTTTTTGGGCTGATCCAAAAACCAATGCATCAGAGTATCAGATTTTTTGGCAAATGATGTAGAAGCTCGGTATTGATAATCGCTGCACAAACAGCCGGTTTTTCCCAATGCCCGTTATGCCCGCAATCCAGGAGATAGGATTTGATATTGGTTTGATCCGGAAGATTGGCAAGTGTCTGGTGGGCATTGACCGCTGAATCATGTTTACCGGCCAACACCAGAATACGGCCTTCAAAATCTTTTATAACCTGGGTTCTGTCCGGGCGCTCGATCATACCTTTTTGCGATGCCAAAACACCTTCTACGGAAGATGTGTAGGCGATCTCTTTTGCCAGCGTTATTTTGGATTCAAGGACATCCAGTTCATTAGGGTTAAAAAGATTGGGAACCCCGGCATTTACAAAACCACGCAAATTCTCTTTGATAATTCTGAGACCTTTTCGGCGGATCTCCTTTTTAGCCTCATCATCCGCAATATAAGTCGAGAAAAACAAGGTAAAAGATTTCAGCAGGTCAGGGTATTTTTCCGCAAAAGCCAAAGCAATGTAACCACCCATCGAATGCCCCAAAAGATGAAATTGCTGTAACCCAAGCTTATCGGTCACTTTTTTTACTTCTTCTGCCATCAACTCCATCGTTTGAATTTCGGCGACGGCTTTTGATTCACCAAAACCCGGCAAATCGATTTTTATTATTGTAAACTGATCTGATAAATAAGGTATCATATCGTCCCAAATGGACAAATTCTCCATAAAACCGTGCAGCAATACCAGGTTTTCTTGGCCTTTTCCTTCTGTTTTATAATTGAGCATATTTTTTTGTTTTATAAGTAACACAACGATTGGTGATTACTAGAATTTGATATAAATCTGATCTGCAGATCCCGAACCGTTAAGCGATTCCTGCAACCGGAATGACTTGCCGCCATCTTTGGTAAGGAAAGTTTTGCGGCCGCTTCTTACATCTATTTTCCCGGCATTGTTAGCCTGCAAACTTTGTTTGATTGTCCCGTTAAAGCTCAGATGCCTCTCCGAACGGATCTCACCTGTACCGTCGATAGCCAAATAATCTTTGCCATGGGTAATTTTCCCTGTAATTTTGTAAGTGTCCCTGCCAATTTTAGAAAATTGAACATGCCCTTTCCCAGGAATCATATCGTGGGTTAAGCTGTGCTCGCCCGCCCAATCCCTAAAACGGTTATGACTAAGGATACTGTCATTAATTTTTGTTCTTACTGCGTTGATAGAATCGATAATTTTTGCACTGTCTACTTTTGGAGTATCAGAGACAGTCGATTTTTTGCAGGAACAAACCAAGAGGAGCATCAGCAGAGGCACAATTTTTTTCATGGACATAATTTTTCTACTAAAATAAGGAAAATTCAGGAAAAAGCCCTTCCGAAATAGAAAATCCGAAAGGGCTTATTGTATGTTAATTCTATCCTTAATTCAGTTTTTCAAGGTAAAGTTCCTTTTCTTTATCATTCATCTCTGCAATACCATAGCGTTGCGATTTGGTAATAGCCAGCTCATCAAGCATATCTACCATTGTCCTGTACTGAGAATCATCCGCCGGTAGTAAAAAAATCCTGTTTAGGTGCTTTTGCCCTGGCAGCTTCAATTGTTTTCGCAACCTGAAAATGATCGAAGGAGATTGGTATCAGGCTTTTGCTGTTAAGTTTACTTTTTTCATCCTGATAATAGAACACCTTACCATCTTTTCCCAGGATGAATGTAATCTGATTTCTGTAATCGATCTCTGTAGGTGCATGCGGCCCTTTTGCGGGAAATGCAATATCCATTACATTGGGTTTGGAAAAATTGGTGGTAAACATAAAAAATGTAATCAAAAGGAAACCCAAATCCACCATGGGCGTCATGTCAACGCGCATTGTTTTTCTAATAATGCCTCCTTTTTTGCCTCGGTTACCCTCTTGCGTTTGAAAATCTGCCATATCATTAAATTTTAAATTAACAACAAAATCCTATTAATATTAAATAATAAATATTTAAACACCAATTAAAATACAATAATCACACCTTTTAATATAAAAATATATAATTTTTAATAAAAATAAATATTCTTAACATAATACAGGTTAGGAATATTGTCTATACTACTATTGTTTTTTATTAATCAATTTCAATTGTCATTAATCTATATTTCTACCAATGGTAATTTTGAGTAATCTGAGGCCTTTTTAATTTTTAACCGACAGAAAAAACCTTAAATTTGCATCCTCTGACCTTACCAAAAATGAACAACGAACACACTACAAGCTCCAACGCCAGCAAAATCATTTCCAAGCCAAGAATCATCTCCGGGATTGTTTTTATCCTTTTATCCATCGTACTTACATTGTCCTTCGTATCTTATCTTATGAACTGGAAAGCAGATCAGAGCCAAGCCGGGACTATGGGTGATAAAGCCATAAAATCCTCTAATGTTTTTGGGAAAATCGGTGACTGGTTGGGTAATCTGTTCATTTTTGAAAGTATAGGAGTGGCGGCCTTTGTAGTGGCTTTTCTGTGTTTTGTTTTTGGAACATTGATTTTTAAGAAAAACTACTTCAAACCCTGGAAGACCATTTCGCACAGTTTATTTTTTATCTGCTGGACTCCTATTTTCTTCGGCGCAGTTACCAAAGGTCAGGGCGTATTGGGTGGTGTATACGGTTATCAGATTATGGATTACCTGCGATCTTACATTGGTTCTGTAGGCCTTTGGCTGGTTTTAGTAGTTAGCTTTGCACTGTACTTTATTCTTGAATTCAATCTAAGTCCAAGTTCTATCAAAAAGAAATTAAATGATATTAATGACCAGACCATTGGCAAACTGAAAAATATGATGCCTGACTCTCAGGAAGAATTCAATGCAGACGATGAGTTGGAAAATGAAGCTGTCCAGGAAAAGAAAGTTGCCTCAACTCATCCTACTAAGGCTGCATCCAATCCAATCAAAAATGAAAACGACTTCAGTAATATTATCGTAACTCAGGAAGTTGAGCCTATCAAAACACCTAATCAGACTTCTTTCGAAGAAGAATCTAAACAGACCGCGCCGGAGCCTGTTATTTTATCGCCTTCTGCTCCGCCAATTTCCCTGGAAAAACCTTCGGAAATACCGGTTGTAAAAGCAGATGACAATATTGCCTTTAATGTAGAAATTAAGAAAGATGAAGATTTTGTCCCAACACCGGAGCAACAAAAATCAGACGATCTTGTCAGCAAACACGGCCTCTACGACCACAAACTTGATCTTGCTAAATTTCAGATGCCTTCTGTTAATCTTCTTAAAGATTATGGCAATGAAGAAATCACCATCAATAAGGATGAACTTGAGGAAAACAAAAACCGTATTGTCGGCCTTTTAAAAACCTTCAACGTAGGGATTTCCGAGATCAAAGCAACAATTGGCCCAACGGTGACGCTTTACGAGATCGTGCCGGAAGCGGGAATTCGTGTGGCAGCCATCAAAAAACTTCAGGATGATATTGCCCTGAACCTGTCGGCGCTTGGTATCAGGATTATTGCACCAATGCCTGGGAAAGGAACTATCGGGATTGAAGTGCCCCGTAAAAACCCAACTATGGTATCTATGAGATCGGTGGTTGCTTCGCCAAAATTCCAAAACGCGGATATGGATTTACCGGTGGTTTTTGGTCGGACTATTTCCAACGAGGTATTTGTAGCGGATCTGGCAAAAATGCCTCACTTACTTATGGCTGGTGCCACAGGACAGGGTAAATCGGTTGGGATTAATGCCATTCTTACCTCATTAATTTATAAAAAACACCCGAGCGAACTGAAGTTTGTAATGGTGGATCCCAAAAAAGTGGAATTATCGCTCTATTCAAAAATCGAAAGGCATTATCTGGCCAAGCTGCCAGATACAGAAGATGCGATTATTACAGACAATGCAAAAGTAATCAATACACTTAATTCGCTTTGTATTGAGATGGATGACCGCTACGAACTGCTAAAAAACGCATTCTGTAAAAACATCAAAGAATATAACAAAAAATTCTCCGAACGTAAACTGAATCCCGAAAACGGACACCGGTATTTGCCTTACATCGTTTTGGTGGTGGATGAATTTGCTGATTTGATCATGACTGCCGGAAAAGAAGTTGAGCATCCTATCGCCCGATTGGCACAGCTGGCGAGAGCCATTGGGATCCATTTGATCGTAGCCACACAAAGGCCGTCTGTTAACGTGATTACCGGTATGATCAAAGCGAATTTCCCTGCGAGAGTTGCTTTCCGGGTGATTTCCGGAGTCGATTCCAAGACTATTCTGGATTCGCCGGGAGCGGAGCAGTTGGTCGGGAAAGGTGATATGCTTTACTTTAACGGGAATGACCTTACGCGTTTGCAGTGTGCTTTTGTAGATACACCCGAAGTGGAACGGATTGCCGAGTTTATTGGTGAACAAAAAGGATATTCTGATGCCTATCTTCTTCCTGAATATTCCGGTGAAGACGGCAGCTCTACGGTAGGATCATTTGACCCTAATGAGAAAGATGCCTTGTTTGAAGAAGCTGCCAGAATAGTCGTTTCCACCCAACAGGGTTCTACCTCGATGCTTCAGAGACAGCTAAAATTAGGCTACAACAGAGCCGGAAGGATTATGGATCAGCTGGAAGCTACCGGCATTGTAGGCGGTTTTAATGGTGCTAAAGCAAGAGAAGTTCAGATCTCTGACCTCAACTCTCTGGAAAAATTCTTGGATGAGTTGAAAGGAAGATAAAATTATCAGATAGAAGAAAATTCCCGAAGAATTTAATCCAGAACAATCTGAAAAATTAAATACGAAAATTAATAAACCTTAACATTTTGATTGAGGTTTTTTTTATAATTTCATGTAAAATTATATGTCATGAAAAAAATTGGTCTTTTACTTCCTTTCTTAGGGTTTGCTTTTCTATTTTCTCAGAAAAAATCAGAGAAATTACTGCCAACACAGCCCAACAAAGATATTTTCACTCAAAAAGATTCTGTCAAAAGCAAACTGGAACTGAAAAGTGAAACAGCCAACAGTCCATTTTATAAAAACCTGGATTCTAACAAAGCCGCACGGTACAAGATGCTTACAAAAAAAGTCCCGTCCGCAAAGGCTAGCCCAATACAAAAACTTCAGCCCTTAAAAACTGATACATTAAGAAAACTAAAACCAATCAAACCTCTATCTAAATAAATGTCCTCCCACGAACTACTCTACAAGGCCATAAAATTGGCTACAAAAGCACACAAAAAACAAACGGATAAATACGGAGCACCCTATCTGGGACATGTTTTCCGGGTAATGAACGCCGGTAAAACCCTTGATGAAAAGATTGTGGGTGCACTGCATGACGTGGTAGAAGACGTTCCCGATTATGACTTTGCCTACCTGAGACAAAAAGGATTTCCCGAGCACATCATTTTTGCGGTAGACTGCCTTACCAAGCGCGAAAATGAAGAGACAGACTATGATGCTTTTCTCAAAAGAACAGAACAAAGCAGCCTGGCGGTCGCCGTCAAACTCAACGATCTTCGCGATAATATGGATCTCACAAGATTGCCAGGCCTCCTGGAAGAAAAAGACCTGAAACGGTTTAATAAATACCTGAAGGCTTACCTTTATCTGACTGAGAACTACTGATTACAGAGACATTCTGCTAATCAACCATTGGGATAGAACGCTCATCATCAGAAGAATCAAAGGTAAAGTTGAGGGAAAAATACATAAAATGATAATTCTCGTTACCTTTTTCCGCAAATTCTCGCTGAAACATGTACCCTGTAGTCGCCGACAGCGAATTATTAAACTGATATCCAAATCCCGCAAAAGTCCTGTTTCGCTTAAAATTGGGCTCACGCGAACCAAAGAACAGCTCCTCAAACGCGTTGACAAAAAATGTCTCCCCTTCCACTTTGCTTTTGTTCAGCGGCAGCGTGGCACTTAATCTGTAACGGTAACGGTTAGCTTCTGTATGGTCACCTGTCTGGCTGGCATAGAAAAACCGGTGTTCTGCTCTGGCACGGTGATCCAGCTTTAGCCGGCCAAATCTTTGGGTAAATGTATACTGTAGCCACAAGCGAAATTCTTCCTGAGAAATTTTCTTAGACTCATAGGTCCCATACCTCCCGAGTCCGGCAAACAGCTGATGGTTTTTAATATAATTATAACCTATCCCACCTTTTACTTCATAGTAATCAATATGAGTAAAATCCTTTCTAGCACGGGTCTGGCCTTCGGCGTAAGCCATCCAGTCGGGACTGATTTTGTAAGTTGCAGACAGCATATTAAACCCGGAGAGATGGTCCTGTGCCGCTAATAATGACGTTGTAAAAATTAATAAAAACCTCAGCTTTTTCACACAGCAAATATAGGGTAAATCATCATTAACTGACAAATTTGGGCGTGTCCCTTTGTTTTTGCATCCACCTTACCAATGTATAGAGGCTTCGGGATCTGCAAAAACAAGCGGGCCGGGCTGTCCGTTCATATCTTTTTGCCTATCATGCTTCCGTCCAATACAATGCGGTATTACAGGCAAAAAGGATAACCACTTCCATCCCTCACGCAGCATCGGCACAAAAAAACCTTTCAATAAAAATTGAAAGGTTTTTTTATATTCCGAACTTCTTGTTCTATCCTAACAGAAGGGTAAGCGGGCTTTCCAGATAAGTTCTCAACGTTTGCAGGAACTGAGCGCCTGTTGCGCCGTCGATAACCCTGTGGTCACAAGCCAGGGAAAGTTTCATTGTATTCCCGACTACGATTTGTCCGTTTTTAACAATTGGTTTCTCTATGATAGCACCAACTGACAAGATCGCAGAATTAGGCTGATTGATAATCGAGGTAAACGTCTCTATACCAAACATCCCAAGGTTTGAAACAGAGAATGTAGAACCTTCCATTTCATTAGCTTTAAGTGCTTTGGTTTTCGCTCTTCCTGCCATGTCTTTAACAGCAGCAGAGATGGCGCTATAGCTCATATAGTCAGTATTCTTAAGCACAGGAACTACCAACCCGTCTGGTACTGCAACAGCCACACCCACGTTGATATTGCCATGGTGAACGATTTTATCGCCTGCCCAGGAAGAATTAACCTGTGGATGCTTTCTAAGTGCAACAGCAACAGCTTTGATAACCATATCGTTAAAGGAAACTTTGGTATCAGAAACGGCATTCATTTCTTTTCTGGCCTCGATCGCTTTATCCATATTGATCTCAACGGTCAAATAATAATGCGGTGCCGTAAACTTGCTTTCTGCCAGTCTTTTTGCGATGATATTTCTCATCTGAGAATTCTGAGTTTCAGAATCTTCGCCTGGTGTAAAGGCTACACTTGGCTGTGCTGGTGCTGCTTTTGCAGTAGCCGCAGCAACTGGTTGTGCAGATGGTTGATAATTCTCAACATCTTTTTTCACAATTCTGCCATTCTCACCGGAACCCTTGATTGATGCGAAATCAATTCCTTTATCCTGAGCAATTTTTCTGGCCAATGGCGAAATAGCCACTCGGTCGCCCGTAGAAGCAGCAACTGGTGCTGATTCGTTTTTATCTTCGGCAGGAGCCTGCGTTTTAGCAGAATTTTCTGCATTGGCTTTAGGAGCAGCAGCAGTTTTACCACCACCGGAAACAATTGCGGAAACATCAGTTCCTGCAGGTCCAATGATAGCCAAAATCTTATCCACTTCGGCGGCATCACCTTCGCCAACACCCTGATATAATAATGTCCCGTTGAATTCGGATTCAAAATCCTGAACGGCTTTATCGGTCTCGATCTCCGCAAGGATATCACCCTCTTTTACCGTATCTCCTACATTTTTCTGCCACTTAGCCACCTTACCTTCTGTCATGGTATCAGAAAGACGTGGCATCGTGATAACTTCAACACCTTCCGGGATGTCTGCTGCAGAAGCGTCCTGAGCAGTCTCAACAGAAGTTTCTTCGTTTTCAGTTTTAGATTCTTCTTCGGATTTTTTTTCCTCCGTTGCCGCGCCACCGGATGTAAGAGAAGAGATATCTTCGCCTTCTTTCCCAATAATGGCTAAAACAGAATCTACAGGTGCCTGCGCACCTTCATCAACACCAATATAGAGTAATGTTCCATTGATTTCGGATTCAAAATCCTGAACAGCTTTATCAGTTTCTATCTCTGCCAGGATATCGCCTTCTTTTACAGCGTCTCCTACCTTCTTGTGCCATTTTGAAACTTTACCTTCCGTCATCGTGTCCGATAAGCGGGGCATCGTAATTACTTCTGCCATAATTTAATATGATAATTTGTTAATGTGATGATGTGAGAATTAAAATAGAATGGTCTAATTCTCAAATGATCTACTTATTAATTTTCTAGTTTGTCTAAGAATGGATAATCCGGTGTAGAATACACAAAGTCGTAAACCTGAGATGTGTTTGGATATGGTGATTCTTCCATAAACTCTACACACTCTTCTACAAAAGCTCTTGATTTCTCATCCATCACTTCCAGTTCCTCTTCGGTAGCCCATCCATTTTCCAAAATCCTGTGTTTCACGATTTCGATAGGATCATCTTTTTTATGTTCTGCAACCTCTTCTTTGGTTCTGTATGGTTCTGCATCAGACATAGAGTGTCCTCTGTAACGGTAAGTTCTGGCTTCAATAAAAGTTGGCCCGTCTCCTCTTCTTGCTCTTTCTATCGCTTCGTAAGCTGCTTCTGCCACTTTTTCCGGATCCATTGCATCTACAGGAAGACAAGGCATCTCGTAACCTAATCCAAGTTTGTATATATCCTCGTGATTGGCAGTTCTTTTAACCGATGTCCCCATGGCGTATCCGTTGTTCTCACAAACAAATACTACAGGAAGTTTCCAGTTCATTGCCATGTTAAATGTCTCATGCAAAGATCCTTGACGTACAGCGCCGTCACCCATAAAACAGATGTTAACCGCTTTTCTGTCAAAATATTTATCCGCAAAAGCAATACCTGCTCCCAAAGGAATTTGGCCACCAACAATACCATGCCCACCATAGAAACGGTGTTCTTTGCTGAAGATGTGCATAGAACCACCCATCCCTTTGGATGTCCCGGTAGCTTTGCCACAAAGTTCAGCCAGTATTTTTTTAGGATCTACACCCATAGCCATTGGGTGAATGTGACATCTGTATGCCGTAATCATGCTGTCTTTTGTAAGATCCATCGCATGGGCAAAACCTGCAGGAATAGCTTCCTGGCCGTTATAAAGATGTAAGAAACCTCTGATTTTTTGTTTTAGATAAAGAGAACGGCACTTGTCTTCAAACCTTCTCCACATCGTCATTTCTTCATACCATTTCAGGTAGACTTCTTTAGAAAATTCTTTCATTGTAATTTCGAAATATGTAGCAAAAATAAGAAAAAAAACTTTTTTTATTGTTAGCATACAATTATATTTTCATTATGCCGGATAATAATCTCGACTTAACCGGTCAGGTTGACAATATTTTACCTGACACACAGCACATCAGCCTTTGGCAAAAACATTAAGTATATGACTGCAAAGCATCTTTTTTATAAAAATACTTCCAAAATTGTAACATATTCTGCGACAGAAAAAGATTGCCGCCATTAATAATATCGATTGGGAACTAAGCAAAAAAAGCGCTGACAGATTTTGTACTATCAACGCTTAGATTGCAGAGAGGAAGGGATTCGAACTTATAAGGTTTTGCAAGTTCTTTAAAGTTTTATATAGTTATAAATCAATGTTTTAAATATTTTTAATATCTTTGAATATCATAAAAGTGCTTAAAGATATGCCAATAGTGGGTGTAAAATTGGGTGTAATATTTTACTCATGATTATAAAAAGAAATGTAATTTTTGTTCTTGAAAATAGAAAATTGAATGGCGAATTGATTATAGAAAATGTCCCAATCCGTATGCGTATTACTTTTTCTGGAAATAGGATTGAGATTTTTACGGGTATGAGGGTAGATAGAAATAAATGGGATAGCAAAAAGTCTAAGGTAAAACCAAATACTTTCAACAAATTAAAACAATCTGCCTCTGATATTAATACGAAACTGTCTGAGTACGAAGCTGAAATTCAAAATGTTTTTAAAAAATTTGAATTTAAGAATTTAACACCAACCGTTGAAGAAGTTAAATTTCATTTTAATTCTGCATTTGAAAAAGGACAGGTTATCACAAAAGCAAAAGGATTTTTTGATTATTTCGACGAATTTACAACTGAAAACGGTAGAGTTAAAAACTGGACAGTCAGAACATATGAGAAATTTTCGTCTGTTAGGAAGCATTTGTCTGAATTTAATAGTAAACTATCATTTTCTTTTTTAGATGAAAAAGGATTGACTTTATATGTAGAGTTTCTGCGAGATAAATTGAAAATGAGAAATTCTACCATTGAAAAACAAGTTAGTTTTTTAAAATGGTTTTTAAAATGGGCTAAAGCAAAAGGGTATAATGACAACCTATCTTATGAGGCATTCTACCCAAAGTTTAAAGCAACTCAAAAAAAAATTATTTTCTTAACGCAGACGGAATTAAAAACTCTTGAACTTTACGAAATTCCCGAAGGTAAGCAATATCTTGAAAGAGTTCGGGATGTTTTTATTTTTTTATGCTATTCCGGAATTCGATACTCCGATGCTTTAAATTTAAAACGCTCAGATATTAAAAAGGATTATTTTGAAATTACAACTGTAAAGACAGGAGATAGTTTGAAGATTGAACTCAATAAGAACAGTAAAAAGATTCTTAACAAGTATAAAGATATTCCATTTGAACATGATCGGGCTCTTCCAATTATTTCTAATCAAAAAATGAATGACTATATTAAGGAATTAGCGAAACTGGCGGAGATTGACGAACCAATCCGGTTAACTCATTACAAAGGTAATATCCGAGTTGACGAAGTAGTTCCAAAATATGACTTATTGGGAACGCATGCAGGACGTAGAACTTTTATTTGTACAGCACTTTCTCTTGGAATTCCGGTTAACATAGTGATGAAATGGACCGGTCATGCAGACTATAAATCTATGAAGCCGTATATTGATATAGCTGATAATATTAAAGCTAATGCTATGAAAAAATTTGATGAATTATGAAAAGTGAGAATCAATTACTGCAAGAAATATCTTATCTCATTACAATTTTTGAAAGTGCTTTTTTACTATTGCATAGTGATAAATTTCATCACGACGAAGCTCAAATGAAAAAACTATATGCAAGTAAAAAAATCAGCGAAGAATTAGATGAAAAAAAAATTGATATAATTTTTATGCAATTAGCTAATGAAGGATTTAAAGAAATTGTTTTCAACGATTTACTTACAAAGATTAGTAAATATGATGACCTTGTTTTTGAAAAAAAAATTATTACCAATAATACGTTTTTAAATTCCTACTTTGATAAGATCCCAGAATTAATAAAAATTCAGCAATGGATTAAAATTAAAGAAAATGATATTTTGGAAATAGAAGAATCTCAATCTGGAATGCCGCAATTAGAAAAACAAAAAGTAATAAGTGACTTTGAAATAGAATTAAATCACTTGAAGAAAGAGCAAGAAATGATTTACAGTAAATATTCTTGGATTAAAACGAATTACTATTTTAAAATTCTGACAAAAGCAGATGAAATTCTCCAAAAAATCGAAAACTATTTTAAAGTTTCTGTACTAAAACCAGCCAAAGAAATTTTTGATTCGGAAATAACACGAAAAATTTTCGATACGATGGTTGAAAAAAAATACATATATCCAAAATCCCAACTTACACATGAAGATTTCCATCTCATTTTAAATTTAAAAATGCCAAAAAAAAATTGTGCTGATGCTTTAAAAGTAACACACTTCGCTTATCTATTCAAATTGTTGTCAGATGATGTTGAGAAAAAAGGATTTAAAAAGAAAGAATGGCAGAGTTTTGTAATTAAAGAATTTAATTTAACAGAAAGCACATTAAAAAGTAGATTTTACGAAAAGGAAAATTATGAAAATTTTTATGAAATTATCAATTCATAAACGGCTAAAAATGGTCAGTAACCTCAAAAATAAACTGCAAAGAACTATATAAAACCCATAGACAGTTTAAAATCACGAAAAACAAAATTTGTTAAAATGCAAATAATTGAATGTCAATTATTTGCATTTTTTATTTTACAAGAAAATCACGAAAAATCACCAAATAGTTATTAGAAATTTGACCTGTTCGAACAAACGAAAGCCAAAGAACACGGCATTTATTTAATCAAATCTAAATTTCAAAAAATGGAAAATATTAATTCATTAAAAGAAAAACCATTATGGCAATTAACAGGCAAAGAATTTCTTGATTTAATTGAAGGAAGTAGCACAAAATCAAATACTGAAAACTCTGAAAATTCAAAGTTTACGGAGAAAAAATACGTCTATGGTATTTCGGGCATTCAAAGCTTATTGAATTGTAGTGAGTCTTCGGCTAAAAGGTTGAAAAAGAGCGGAACAATCGACGAAGCCATCATTCAAAATGGGAGAAAAATAATTATTGATGTTGAAAAAGCATTGGAACTTCTGAAGAACAATAATAAACCAGGATTAAAGAAGAGATAATGAAAAATAAAATCCCATACATCCGAGTCGGAACAACTTACTATAAAATAATAGAAAAACCATTAATTTCGGGAGACACAACCTCAGTTTTGGTTCGTTGGAATCGCGAAACAATCATTAGCGACCATGGAAAAGCTTTTCTTTCATCAATCCCAAAATATGATGGTTTTTGTTGTATTCCGGAACATTTAGATTATCAACAAATCGTTCGAGGTTTCTATAATATTTATAACGAAATCCCATTCTCTCCTTCATCTGAAAACGAAAATTTCAAAAATGAAATTCCTTTTTCTTTGAATTTTGTGAAGCATATTTTCGGAGAACAGTTGGAACTCGGTTTAGATTATTTGAAAATCCTATTGCAATTTCCAACGCAAATTCTGCCTATTTTATGCTTGGTAAGCAAAGAAAGAGCTACCGGAAAATCAACGTTCATAAAATGGTTGAAAGAAATTTTCGGGTTAAATATGACTTACATCAAAGGCGATTCATTCGGAAGTCAATTTAATTCTGATTGGGCAGCAATGTTGGTTGTGGCGATTGATGAAGTGTTTTTTGATAAAAAAGAGATTACAGAAAGATTAAAATATCTATCGACCACCAACAAAGACAAGTTGGAAGCCAAAGGAAAAGACCGAGAAGAAATCGATTTTTTCGCCAAATTTATTTTGTGTTCCAATAACGAAGAAAATTTTATTCAAATCGATGAAAACGAAATTCGATTTTGGATTCTAAAAATTAATCCGATAAAAGTGGAAAACACAGACTTTCTTGACAATCTCATTTCAGAAATCCCTCATTTTCTTCGGTTTTTAATTGAGAGACCTTTTTCAACAGAAAAGAAAACAAGAATGTGGTTTTCTGCCGATGAAATCAGGACAAAAGCACTCCAAAAACTGGTTTTCAAGAATAACAATAAGCTGGAATCTAAAATGATTGAGTTGTTGTATGAGTTTTTTGAAAGCAACAACGAAGATGAAATTAATTTCGTTCCACAAGATATCCTGAACATGATGAACCGAATGTTTCGACCAACTTACTGGACGAGAAACGATATTCGAAATCTATTAAAGGAAACATGGAAATTGAATCCGCAAAATAACGGCTTAACCTACATCAGATACGACATTGATTTTGCAGGAATATTTTATCAAAACAATTCCGTTGGGCGATTTTTCACTGTTAAAAAAGATCTCATTCTTCAAAAATATGTTGAAATGTTGAATTAATTGATAATGAAAAGAAAATCAATCAATTAGTTCTCTACAAAATCCTCAACAAACTTTTAAACCCACTTTTTTGTTGAATGTTTGTTGAGCAAATAAAATCGATTTTGTTGAATTGTTGAGCTTTTGTTGAATGATTAAATATCTAAAAATCAATTGTTTAATATATTTTCTCAACAATTACACAACAAATTACAATAATTAATACCCGAAAAATCTACACAATGAATTGCAAACAATTTAACAGCATAAAGTTGGAAGAAGTCCTCCAAATTCTCGGACACCTTCCAACAAAACAAACGGAAAAAGAAGCGTGGTTTCTCAATCCATTTGCCAAAGAAAACCACGCCTCTTTTAAAATTAATAAAAACCTAAACTATTGGTATTTACACTCCGAAGGAATCGGCGGAAACAATGTCAATTTTATGAAAAAATATTTGAATGCTTCTGTAAAAGAAGTTTTAGAATGGGCAGAAAATCAAAATTTTTCTTCTTTTCAACAGCAAAAAACTTCCAATAGTAAATTGGAAAATCTTTCTAAAAACCATGAAATTATTGAAATAAAAAATGTTCAGCATCCTGCACTTTTAGAATATTTAAAGGAAAGAAATGTTGAAAATCAAACTCAATTTTTACAAGAAATTCATTATCGAATGAATGATAAAAATTATTTCGGAATTGGTTTCAAAAACGATTCTGGCGGTTATGAAATTCGCAATAAATACTCCAAAATTTGTTTGGGTAAAAAAGATGTTTCAACAATTAAAAGCAATTTAAATTCAGTTAGGATTTTCGAAGGTTTTTTCGATTTTCTTTCCTTTAAAAATGTAGAAAATTTTTTAGAAAAAGAGCCTTCCAATTATATCATTTTGAATTCAGTTTCGATGATTCATAATATTAAAAATTCACTCAAAGACTATGAAAACATTGAACTTTATTTTGACAACGATGAAGCCGGAAATAGAGCAGTTGAAATGATTGAAAATGAAAACAAAAATGTAGAAGATTGTCGGATTTTGTATTCAGATTTTAAAGACTTAAATGATTGGTTAATTAACAAAAATCCATTAAATGAAAGGCAACTAAAACACAGGAGAAGGTGAGTGAAATAAACACAGGTAAAATATGGTGGGATGCTAGTGCAAAAAGTACCCAAAGTTTACAATAAGCGTGGTCGCTGATTGTAAAATTGAGATTTTTGATTTCTTCCTATCGTCAGAAATGTTTTTAAATACACAAAAATTAATGAAATGGAAAACGACTTTTTACAAGAATTTATAAACCAAGCCACCAAAGAAAATGAAACAAAAATTGCTCAGGAAAAGAGAAAAAAACATTTCCAAGAATTGGGCAGAAAAGGTGGTTTAAAAACTAAAGAAAACAAAAAACTGGATAAAGTGATTTCGATAAGAATGACCAATTCTGAATATGAATTATTGATTCGAAAACAAGAGAAATATCCGCTCAAATTATCAACGTATATCCGAAATGTTTTGTTCGAAAAAGAATTAAAAATCAATGAATTTAAAACTGATGAGACCTTGCTTCAATTTGGAACTCACTTCAAAAAAATAACCAATCTTTTGCGAAATCGAGAATGGACTGTTTTTGAAAATAAGAAAGAAATTTTAGTAAAAATTGAGAATGTAGTTGATTTGATTCATCAATATTTATACTCAAAAATTCAGAAAAATGAATAATTCTGCAACCACTAGAACCATCACGAAAATCGCTTTAGAATACAACGGAAACGACAAAGGAACAGCGGAAATGGTGGCTTCAAATTGTCTTTTGAGTTCAATGGCTGAAGGTCAGTTTTTGGAAATGAAAACCGTTGCAGACCGAAACACGAATGTGAAAAAATGGGCTTTAACTGGCTATATTTCTCAACCCGACGAGATTGGCAGAAAGTTGACGGATGAAGAATTTACAGAAATCGCTACTAAAGCTTTAGAAAAAATTGGAGTGAGCGATAAGAATCAATTTCGATTGGATATTCATAACAGTACGAAACAAAAACACATTCATTTTATCGTGAACAGGATTGATATTTCGGGGAAATGTACTGTAAAATCACATGATGTAGGAAGAAGATTCGGAGAAGCAGTTCGGGAAGTTTGTAAAGAAAAAGGTTTGTTGACCGATGTGGAAATTGGAATTCAGAAAAAAGCAGAGATGCTGAAAAATTTGAAAGAAACCCTAAAATCAGCAAAAAATTTTGATGAACTTATTTTTAAAATGAAAGAAAGAGGTTTTGAAATTCAATTATCCAAGAATGTGAAAGACGGCGTTTCGGGAATGCGAATCGTGATGGAGAAAGACAAAAATCCCAATACAGACAGAATTTATAAAGCAGGCTATAAACTTTCTGAAATTACCAGCAAGTTAAAAATTGCGGACATCAAAGCGATTCTCAATGAAAATAGAGCGAAAAAATTGGATAATGAAACTGTTTTTTCTGAAAATTCAAACCAAGAAAATAGTGGAAATGTACAAAAAAACGACTCCGTAATCAGCGAAGTTGGAAAAGCAATTGAGGAGTTTTTAAAACCAACCTATACCTCCAATTCAGATGATGAATTATTAAAGAAAAAGAAGAGAAAATCAAGATAACAATAAAAAATAAATTTAATAAAATGGAAAATCAAAATCAAAACGAAGACACGAAAAGTAACGGAATGGAATTGCTGGAAAACGTGATAAAATCTAACGAGAAAAATATTGCTTCAAACGAAGCAAATATCGAACAATTTGTAAAAGTTGAATTTGTTGTGGAAGACTTTATCAATTCGTCAAAACATATCCAGACTGGTTTGCGTGATGTAAATGCAAAGTATGATGATGTCGATAAATTGTATGAATTGGAGCAAGTGAAAAGATCTGAATTTCTTGCCAATATTCCTACCAAAATAGAAACAGTTCTATCTCAAGAAACCATTGATTTTTATGGAAATTTTGAAAACAAAGTTAAAAGACTTGAAAAATTTATCTGGAGTGGAATTGGAGTTAGTGTTTTTTCGGTTTTATTGATGATAATTTCCATCAATTTCGCAACCAAATGGTACAAAGAAAGCATCAAAGCAAAAAGTGAACTGCGCCAAGATATTTTAAATGAAATTGCTGGTGAAGGAAAAAAAATCTATGATGAAAAGGAGATAAAAATATTGAGTGAAAATACCGAAATTATGCAACTTTGGATTAAGAATAATCCTAAAAAAGGGGAAGATTTTTTGAGATTTAAAGATGGATTTGATGCGAGGAAGGAATAATTTTTTTTTAAAATGATTTATAAATGTCTAGTTTTTTAATTAATAAACTGGACATTTTTTATGTATTTGCTTTTTAATTATTCAATGAAAAGTACTGATTACATAGCATATACTTTAGACCGATTCCCAAAAAGATATGTTTTCACCTATGATGATTTTTCTAATGAGGTAAAGAAAATATGCAAATTCACAAAATTGCAGATTTATAGTATTAATTAACAATCATTCTTGAAATTCGAGATTGTTAAAATACTGCAACTGAAATCGGGATTTCCAGAGGAGAGCAGAAATTGATGAGAGGAGCTTTTCGATTTTAGTTCTTTTACGGTTTTCCTTTAGTTTCCTTTATTTGATTTTGTTATATTTACAGAAACCTAAGATTTACGATGAAATTCAACGAAGACTCACGAGTTAAAATACCAGCTTTATTGCATTTGGCAAGACTAGGCTATACTTATATCTCAAGGTCAAAGCAATTTCGGTTGGAAGAAAACAATATATTTTCTGATATTTTTAAAGAAAGCATTTCAAATATAAATCCGGAACTTTCTTCGGGAGAGGTAACTAAACTTTTAGAAGATGTCAGTTTTAAATTAAAAAATGACGATTTAGGCAGAGACTTTTTTAAGCAATTGACTAATACTTCAGGAATAAAACTTATTGATTTTGATGATTTCGAGAATAATTCTTTTCATATTACTACAGAATTGACTTATAAAAATGGAGAAGAAGAATTTCGTCCGGATATTACTGTTTTAATTAATGGAATGCCATTGGTTTTTATTGAAGTTAAAAAACCAAATAATAAACAAGGCGTAATTGATGAAAGAAATCGTATCAACAGACGTTTTACCAATGCAGCTTTTAAAACGTTTACCAACATTACGCAATTGATGATTTTCTCCAATAATATGGAATATGAGGATGGCGTAATTGATCCTGTTTATGGCGCTTTTTATGCTACTTCTGCCAATGGGAATTTACATTTCAATTATTTTAGAGAAGAAGAAAATCTTAATCTTACCCATTTATTAAAACCTGAGAATGAGGATTTAGAAAACTCAATTTTAAGAGATAATAATATTGTTGCAATTAAAAATACAGATGAATTTCTAACGAATAAAGATTACAACAAACCGACCAATAGAATTTTAACCTCACTTCTTTCTAAAGATAGATTGGCTTTTATTTTACAATTTGGTTTGGCTTATGTGGAAGAAGAAATTGATGGTGTGAATGTGATTCAGAAACACATTATGCGTTATCCCCAGATATTTGCGACTAAGGCAATTAAAGCAAGTTTAGATAAATCTATTAAAAAAGGAATTATTTGGCATACGCAAGGAAGTGGTAAAACGGCTTTGGCATACTACAATGTGAAATTTCTGACTGATTATTATCAGAAGAAAAATATTATTCCGAAGTTTTATTTTGTGGTCGACCGATTAGATTTAGCTTATCAGGCGACGTCAGAATTTGGAATGAGGGGATTGATTGTAAAACGAGTTAATTCCCGAAGTGAGTTCCTGACAGACATTAAAACAATTAGTGCTTTACAAAACAGTACAGGCGAACCAGAAATTTCTGTAATTAATATCCAGAAATTCACTGAAGAAAGTACGGTTGAAAAAGTTTTAGATTATGACCTGAATATCCAATGAATCTATTTCATTGATGAAGCACACCGAAGTTATAATCCGAAGGGGAATTATCTTATCAATCTTTTAAAATCTGATGAGAATGCTATAAAAATTGCTTTAACAGGAACTCCACTTTTGAAAGAGGTCGCCAAAGATTACGATTCTAAAGCAATTTTCGGCGATTACATTCATAAATATTATTACAACAAATCTATTGCAGATGGTTACACTTTGCGATTGATACGAGAAGGTATCAATACGCAGTATAAGTTACAGATGCAGGATATTATGGATGAGATTTTGAAAAAAGGAACGATTAGCAAAAGTGATATTTTTGCACATCCAAAATTTGCAGAACCAATGTTAGAATATATTCTGACAGATTTAAAAGCATTCAGAAAAACCCACCAAGATGATTCGCTAGGAGCAATGGTGGTTTGCGATAGTTCTGATCAGGCAAAAGCACTCTTTGCAGAATTTGAAAAAATATACGGAACACAAACTCAAGATTATCTGAGTGTAGCAGAAGAAAAAGCGAAATATGGCAACAATGATTCTTTGAAAGCCTCGTTGATTCTGCACGACATCAATGATAAAGAGTATAGGAAAAAAGATGTAAAGTCTTTTAAGGCAGGAGATATTGATATTCTTTTTGTTTACAATATGCTGTTAACTGGTTTTGATGCGAAAAGATTAAAGAAATTATATTTGGCGAGAGTGGTAAAGCATCAAAATTTACTGCAAACTCTGACTCGTGTCAATCGACCTTATAAAAACTATAAATTCGGATATGTAGTCGATTTTGCTGATATTTCTAAAGAATTCAAAATTACCAACGATAATTATTTTCAGGAATTACAAAGTGAGTTGGGAGACGAAATGCAGAATTACAGCAATCTCTTTAAAACACGTGAAGAAATACAGGAAGACAAATCAAGAATAAAAGAATTTCTTTTTCAATACGATACCAGGAATGCTGAGAATTTTTCTGACCAAATCATTCAGATTTCAGATAAGAAAAGATTACAGGATATTATTAATATTCTCAGTTCTGCAAAAGAATTAAGGAACATTATTCGTTTACAAGGCGATGATGATTTATTAAACGGAATAGATTTCTTTAAATTAAATCAACTTCTGAAAGTTGTACAAGACAGGTTGGCAAGTATTAATTTTGTAGAAAACCTTGATAATGAAGACGAGAACAATAATCTGCTGAATGTAGCTCTGGAAGATATCTATTTTCAGTTTGTGAAAGTTTCTGAAGAAGAAATGATTATTGCTGTTCAGCTTCATAGTGATCTTCGTAAAACAAGAGAAGAATTACAAAGAAATATCGACCAGAAAGACCCTGAATTTATAACGTTAAGAGAAGAACTAGAAAGGATTTTTAAAAATAAAAATTTAGACGAAGTTTCACAAGAAGATATGAGGAGTAATATTACGTTGCTAAAATCTGTTTATGCTCGAGTAAATGAGCTTAATAATAAAAACTCCAATATCAATTCAAAATATAACAACGACGACAAATTTACCAGAATCCACAAAAGAATAATGGAAAAAGGAAGTATTTCTGCCCAGGAAACACAAATCCACGAAGCATTGATGGATACAAAAATAATGGTTGATCTTCTCGTTCTAAGCAATACCAATATCCTGAAAGATGGGAATGATTATTTTAGTGATGAAGTATTGAGCATCATTATACAAAAATTTATAGACAACAAAAAAATGAAACTTGACTTCGAAACGACCCAAAATATTAACCAGTTGGTTGTAAACGAATACAGACAACAATCTTATATCAACTAATGACAGATTTAGAATTTATATCGAACACAAAAAAGCTCATTGATGACCTAAAAAGTGTTTGTGCTAACTACGGTTTAGGAAACGACGGAAACGAATTTAAAATTATATCACAGACCTTTCTTTACAAATATATGAACGATAAGTTCAGCTATGAAGCAAAGAAAATTAATGAAACCTTAGCTGAAGCAAACGATTTTCAGAAGTCATACGAATCACTGTCGGACGAGGAAAGAAAATTTCTAATCGCCCGAATCGGAAACAAGGCACCAAAACTGCAACCAGAACATTTGATTTCTTATCTTTTCAACAATTCTACCAAAGCAAATTTTGCAGAAACTTATTTTGACGGAACATTGCGGAATATCAGCCTTGATAATTCTAATCTTTATTCCATAAAAACGGCAAGTGGTGTAAAAGATAAAATGTTTGATGATCTCAGCCAATTCATTACTGATTCTTCCCAAAGAGATGCTTTTGCACGAGCGTTGGTTAATAAATTAGTGAATTTCAGTTTTGAGAAAATGTTCCAAGAAAAATATGATTTCTTTGCGACCATTTTCGAATATTTGATCAAAGATTATAACAGTGACAGTGGTGGAAAATATGCCGAATATTATACACCTCACGCAGTTGCCAGAATTATGGCAGCTATTTTGGTAAAGGATGCTGTAACAAATGTGAAAGTGTATGACCCAAGCGCAGGTTCTGGAACACTTTTGATGAACATTGCTCACGCAATTGGAGAAAAAAACTGTTCGATTTACTCTGAAGATATTTCTCAAAAATCGAGTAATATGTTGAGGTTGAATTTAATTCTTAACAATCTTTCGCACTCTATCCCAAATATCATTAAAGGAAATACGATTTCTGAACCTTCTTATTTAAAAGAAAAGTTTGATTACATTGTTTCCAATCCGCCCTTCAAATTAGATTTTTCAGATTTTAGAAACGATTTGGATAAAGATAGTTTCAAAGAAAGATTTTTTGCGGGAATTCCCAATGTTCCGAAAGCAAAAAAAGACTCGATGTCGATTTATTTGCTTTTCATTCAGCATATTATGCACAGCTTAAGTACGACTGGGAAAGCCGCGATTGTTGTTCCTACCGGATTTATTACGGCGCAAAGCGGAATCGAAAAGAATATACGGGAAGCGTTAATCAATCGAGGTTGGTTGCGAGGTGTGGTAAGTATGCCAAGTAATATTTTTGCAAGTACGGGAACCAACGTTTCTGTGATTTTTATTGACAAAGAAGCAGATAATGAACATATTGTTTTGGTAGATTCTTCTAAATTGGGAAAAACCATAAAAGAAGGAAAAAACCAAAGAACAGTTTTAACCAGAGAAGAGGAAGAACGCATCATCAACGCGATGAATCAAAAGCTGCCTGAAGAAGATTTCTCAGTAGTGATCTCAGCAGAACAAATTAAAGAAAAGAATTACAGTTTTAGTGCAGGTCAATACTTTGAAGTAAAAATAGAATATGTTGAAATCACAGCAGAAGAATTTCAAAACAAGATGACTTCTTTTGAAAATAATTTGACAGCAATGTTTGCAGAAAGTGCAGAGTTGGAGAAGAAGATACAGGAAAATTTGAAAAAGTTGAGGTATGAGTAATTGGAAGCAAACATCTATCGGCGAATTTATAGATTTTAATCCTTCAGAAAGTTTACCAAAAAACGGAAAAGTAAAAAAGATTCCAATGGATAGGCTAGGAGTATTTGAACGGAAGATTAAAGGATATGAGTTTTCAGAATATAAATCTGGACCAAAATTCAGAAATGGAGACACCTTGGTTGCTAAAATAACTCCTTGTTTAGAAAATGGTAAAACTGCATACGTAGATATTTTAGATGATGAGGAAGTTGCATTCGGTTCTTCAGAATTTATTGTTCTAAGAGAAAATGAAAATTCAGATTCCAATTTCATTTATTATTTAGCGCGAAGTCCATTGTTTAGAGAAAAAGCTATAAGCTGTATGGAAGGGACTTCGGGAAGGAAAAGGGTAAATGAAGGAGCTTTAAAACGTCAAGAAATTTTAGTTCCAAATAATAAATTAGAACAACAAAAAATCGCATCTGTTTTATCCACAATAGATGATAAAATTGAGCTCAACAATCGGATAAATGATAATTTAGAGCAGATGGCAAAAACGCTATACGACTATTGGTTTGTACAGTTTGATTTCCCAAATGAAAACGGAAAGCCTTATAAATCAAGCGGTGGCAAAATGGTTTTTAATGAAGTTGTGAAGAGGGAGATTCCAGAAGGTTGGGAAGTGAAAAGTTTATATGATATTGCAGAATTTATAAATGGGCTAGCTTGTCAAAAATATAGACCATTAAATGAGAACGAGGATTATTTAGCCGTTATAAAAATTAAAGAAATGAATGATGGACTATCTCAAAACACTGAAAAAGTAACAGTTGACATTCCTGAAAAGCATAAAATTTATGATGGTGATGTTCTATTTTCTTGGTCAGCTACATTAGATGTAAAAATCTGGAGTTTAGGCAAAGGAGCATTAAATCAGCACATATTTAAAGTTACATCTTCAAAATATCCCAAATACTTTTACTTTTTTGAAATATCAAATTATTTGCAACATTTTAAAATGATGGCTGAATTGAGGAAAACAACAATGGGGCATATAACCAAAGATCATTTAATCGAAAGTAGAATTTCCGTTCCTCCTCTAAAAATAATTACAGAGTTAGAGAAAATAATAGATCCTTATTTAGAAAACATTTTAACGAACAGAAAACAAAACCAACAACTTAGCGATTTACGTGACTGGCTTTTGCCTATGCTGATGAACGGACAGGTAAAAGTGGAGTGATTTTGTAAAATAAATTATCATTTAGCTTATTGTTCAATGCAATTTTATTGTCAATATCTGTCAAGATATTGGCAATTTTTTGTTGATAATCAATTGGGAAATTAGGAATTTCAAAATCTAAAATCTGATTTTTATCTCCTCTAGGCATTTTAGTGCCTTTTGCTCCTTTCATCATATGCTCAAAAAAAGCATCTTGATGTAAATTGTAATAAATAAATCTTGGCGAAAATTCTGGATTCGTAGTAAAGTTCAAAACATCGGATGAACAAATTCCACTAGTATTTGAAAAATATATTTTTTTTAAATAAGGTCGTATGTTTGAGATTAATATATTATTAGGATTATGAATATCCGTAATTACACATAATTTCGTATATTTACTTATAATTTAATTAGTTAGATGAATATATTTAGTTTTACAACGCATTTTGGGAGAGAGGAAGATTGCAGAATTCATTTTAAGGAGCAGAGAGATAAAATCGGAGTGGTTTGCAAGTGCGGTCACAAGGAGCATTTCTGGATTAAAAGCATCTGGAGCTACGAATGCAAAAAGTGTCGTAAAAGAATTTCCTTGAAAAGTGGAACGATTATGCAAAATTCTAATCTTTCATTCTTAATTTGGTACAAAACCATGTTTCTAATGAG
>NZ_FTPU01000050.1 GCF_900108115.1 Epilithonimonas bovis DSM 19482 | reverse complement strand
CTTCCCACAAAAAAAGAAAAAACAAGATATGGGCAGCAAGTTGCAAGATTAAGATTCCGTGCAAGAGCAGCAATAGAACCCTGTATTTCACATTTAAAAAGAAACCACTCCTTAGGATTAAACTTCCTTAAAGGAGTGGCTGGAGATATTCATAACGCCCTATTAGCAGGGATTGGATACAATTTGAAGATGAGATTGAACCAAATCAAACAACAAATTCTTTTTTGGCTCGAAGTTGTTCTCAAAATCTTCTTAGGCAAGTATAATTTTCAAAATGAAAAATTAGCTTTTTAAGGAATGACTAAATAATAATTTTCCTGAAAGATCCAAGATTTGATAGGATGCATCTTTTGCTGCATGAGTTAAAGAGATATTAACTTCTCCTTTGGCAGGGTTTGGATAGATATCAAAACCTTTAGAAAGCGCAGATTCTTCAACAGCTAGGTTCTTTTTAATATTAAGTTTGGCAGCATTAACTGCAAAATAAATATTGCCGACTGCTTTTACCATAATCCGTGCATTAGGATTGTCAAGATTAGGCAGCGTTACCGTCGCACTGCCGTTATTAGGAACACTCTCTGCAATAACAGTAGGATAAGTAAGGCCATTATCAGATGAAATAAGAACCTGAACATTACTTGTATTGATAGGTGCAGCATCTGTTCCTGCAACATCCCATGTAACAGTAAGTTGAGAACCTCCCACATAATCGGCAGGAGCAGTCTGTGATGTCACTTTAAAAGGTCCGGTAGGAGCAACAGTGACTTTCATCAGGTCTCTTGCCGTTTGGTTTCCGGTAGCTCTGTTATCATTTACCAATAGTGAAAAATTTAGATTTCTGGCAACAGTTGGTATTACCTCCCATTTGGGAGCAAGGTTGTTAGCAGCAATAGAACTCATCGTTGGAAAATATCTTTGTGGAGAAATACTTGGTAAATAAGAACGGAATACTGTTCCCAAAGTAGTTGTTGCTGTTGGCGGCTGTGGATTGTTGGCAAGTGTTGTATATTCCGTCTGTTCCCAAAGGTAAGTGAGTGTATCGCCATCTGGATCTGTTCCTATACCTGTTAAGACAAACGCAGTACCGTTTGGTATGGTGTAATCTGCCCCTGCATTGGCAGTTGGGACACTGTTACCGTTGGAAGTCTTTGTAGAGCAGTCGGTACTTCTAGTAATGACATTATACATTTCATTCACATTGACAGAATGAAAATATGGATCGCTATGAGCCTGAAGATTATTGGTTGAACTACATATTCCTGCATAAGCCATAATGGTGCTCCCACTGCCTGGCTCTACAGCTGTACTATTATTTGCATTGCCATAGCAAGATCCTGTGTTAGCGCGGAAGGTATGATTACTCCCAAACTGATGTCCCATCTCATGGGCTACATAGTCAATATCGTAAGCATCATTAATAGGTGCGCCGGAGCCTGTCACACCTTTTGCCTTGACTGTTGCAGAACAAACCGATGGACGCCAAGCTATGCCGCCGCCGCCAGTACTGAAGATATGGCCTATATCATAAGCACTATTACCAATAGTCTGATCTATAAATGCTTGATTTTCATCTAGTAGTGCTTCTCCGTCATCATTAGTAAATCCGGGAGCATAGGCATCTGTACCAATAGATAACAAAAGATCGTTATTTGGAACCATCGTCATTGTTACAGATATTGTTTTCTCATAAACACCGTTTACTCGGGTCATAGTAGCATTCATAGCAGATAATACAGCCGCTTTTTTTTCTTCAATTGTTCCGTCTGTAACACCCGCCCGGGCAATATGATAATCAGAATATTCTACAGTAGAGGAAAGAGCCAGCCTATAGTTTCTAAGCAGTCCATCCTTGACAATCTGTGTTTTTACAGATATGGGTTCCGGAGATGTTGGATTTTGAAAATTAATTTTTTCATAATCACAGTTAAAATGATTAGGATCCGGAGGCAGGTTAGATCGTTTATAGATAATATAGTGTGATAAATCATTAGAGTAAGTATCCAGATAGCTTACATCCGAATTATCAAAATACATAACATTAATCCCGTCATAAGGGGAAAGACTAAATCTTATACTTTTGCCGGTATTATTATTCTGATATCCAAGATACGACTTAATACCCGGATATTTGTCAGATAAGTCCTTAGACATAGTTGGAGCTTCTTGAATCACATAATCTATAAATTTACCTGATGCATCGGGAAATTTTAAAATTAGACTTTCATTTTCTGCACCTCGCTGTGAAGCTTTTGATAATTCTTACTTGATACCATCAAGATCCAGACTGAAAATTTTATACTCTGTTGGTATTGTTTTTCTTTCCTTAAGTCCGGATTTTGAAGCGATGCTGATATTCTGAACTGGTTTCCAGAAGTTTTTCTGTGCGCAAAGTAGGACAGACATCATCATACCTGCAGCCGTTAATAAAGGTTTTATCATATAATGTATTTTAAAAAATATTTAATGTAGTTAAGTTCAGAATTTTATGAATATATCATTTAATAGAAGTACTTGTAAAATTAATAAAAAACGCAATGAAATATTGGCGTTTCATTGCTTTTTTTTAATGTTTGTAATAATTATTCGGAAATCGTTACCCTCGTTCCCTGCGTATGCGCATTCATTTGTGGTGCATAGTAGTTTTGAAGTGTTGTAATGCCGTTTGCGAATTTTCCACTTGCATTCGCAATATAATCATACTCGAAAACATATTTTCCTTTCGGCATATATTCGATATAGAAATTGGTGGATGCATCTTTTGTGGACTGATAATAACCCAGATTGTTTTTCCACTGATAACCGGAAATAACGTCCAGAGGCTCAAAACCTGCCGCGCGCATATCTTTCAGGTGAATGAATTCCATATTTCGGTCGGTGTTCAGGATCATACGGACAGTCACTTTATCTCCGACTTTGACAGGCGAATTTTCATTGATTTTAATTAATTGTTCACCGTTTTCCGTTTTGATTTTTTTGTACAACTCTTTAGAAATCGAGATATAACTTTCCGAAGATTTTATTTTATCAAGGTCTTCATAATATTGCCAGAACAATCCACCCTGAACAATTCCTGCACTTTCTTTTTTGATTGTAACTGTGGATAGATTTTTATCCAAATTATCAGAAGTTACAGTTTGTTTCACATAACCTGTCGCTTGAGTTTGCGGATTGAGTGGTTTTCCACCCCAAGTGATTTCTGCTTTGTCAGATTCTGCACTTGTCCAGGATTTTCCTGAATTCAGAATGGTGAAAATCACTTCTGCTGTTCCTCTGGAATTACCCCAGGAATTAACTTCTTTCTGCGTAATCAGCCAGATTTTCATTTCTTCGATAAAGTTTTCATCCATCGGTGTCAGTTTTTGGAACGCTTCAATGGCTCCTGCGTGATTCACGGTTTTGGAAGAATACCAGCCCCAGTCGTTCAGGTTTTGTTTCCAGTAAACACCCTGAGTTTCAGTTTCTGTCGAAGTTTCCTTCAAATAAGTCATTAGTTTTTTGGAAACCTCTTTCAAACCATATTGATTGAATAACAAAGCCGCTCTGTGCAATCCAAAGAAAGTAAAATCGGTAATTTTTGCAGTTTTCGCTTTTGCAATTACCGTCGTTTTCAAAGTTGCGCCTTTACCTTTCAATGCGTATTCTTTTTCCCAATAATGGCGTGTATCCAGATAATCGAGAACGAAGTTATTCCAAACGTTATCTTTATCTGTTCGCCAATATTTATTCACTTCATTATCCACATAAGAAACCAGTTTTTTTACCATTTCTTTCTGTTCAGAACTTTGATAATCAGAAAGATTTCCTTTCAGCCATTCATTGATTCTTCCAAGATTTTTCAAAATATAAAGCGAAGTATAATAAGAACTCGGGTAACCCTGATACCAGCTGAATCCGCCGTCAGGATTTTGTAGTTTGACCAGTTCTGACCAGTCATCATTAATGGAATTCCGCATTGTGTTCACATCGAATAATCCAGCCAGTTTCTGCATCTGTTCGGTTTCGTTTTTCGATTCTAAAACCCACGGTGTTTCGTCCAGTAATAGCTGTTTCAGTTCCTGATTTTTCTCCAGATTAGAGGTCAGTAAACCTTTGGATTGATATTCATCGAAAACGGTTTTCATTTTCGGATTCGCTTTGAAAATCTCCGAAGCCAGAACATCAGCAAACCATTTGTTGAAAATCACATCCGCAGAATTATTGGTATCATCTTTCAGGCTTGGAAGCGCAAACATAATTTCCCAAATCGGATTGGTTGTCAGTTCCAGAGTGTTAGAAACATTGGTCAGCGTTTTGGAATCAGAATTTTTCAGATTTTCTAAGGTGAAAGTTTTCGTCTGTCCTTCTTTCACAAAAACCGGAAGCGCGTCAGTCACCAGCATTCTGTTTGGAAGAATCGCGATGGCTTTTTGTTCACCGTCAGAAAAATTGCCGGCTTTTGCAACGATTTTAATAATAATTGAAGAAACATTATTAGGAACTTTCAGTTTCCAAGTCGCAGATGCATTTCCATTCTCAGCTAAAGAAAAAGATTGCTCTTTATTATATCCGGAAACTGCTGTCAATTGGCTGATTCCGAATTTATCCGAAATATCCTCATTAGTAAAAGCATCCAAAATCTGCAATTGTGCAACACCATTTAATTTTTGATTCACCAAACTTGAGATTTTAGTTTGAAGATTCAGTTCGTCGCCTTCTCGCAAAAATCTTGGATAATTAGGTGTGATAGAAAATTCTTTCTGCGTTACGACAGATTTTTCCAAAATTGCACTTCTCGCATCTTTTGTATGAGCCAAAAACATTACTTTCCATTGTGTCAAAGCTTCCGGAGAAGTGAATTCGAAAGAGACATTTCCGTCTTTGTCTGTGAGAAGATTCGGATAGAAAAAAGCGGTTTCGTTGAGGTTTTGACGGACTGGGATTTTGTCAAGATTTTCTTGTTTTTTGCTCGCATAAGCTGTTGTTACTACCTCTTCAATATCTTGAGTTTTTGCTGTGTCTTTTATAGAAGCAACTCCTCTAATCATAATTTTTGCTGCTGGAGCAGATTCTTGAACAACATTCAACCCTGCAACTTTACCGTTTAAAACTCTATCAATATTATAAAGTCTTCCATCAAACCAATTAAAGTCAGGCAAATTAATATCATAATTCTTCAAAAACTCAAATCTCTTATTATAATACTGTTGTTCCAATCCATTTCTTACATCATAAGAGCTTTGATAAAAAGGAGAATAGAATTTCTGCCAGTTCCAACTATTCACTGCAAACTGATCCAGCGATTTGTCGTACATACTCGCCAGAACTTCGGCTGTCACTCTGAGCGGAGTCGAAGAGTCTTTTTCAGCACCGGAGATTTTTATCGTCCATTTTTCTTTTTGTCCAGGCTGTAATTTGTCCCGGAACGTAACGGTTTCAATTTTCAAATCATCTTTGCTGTCTGCGATTTTCAAATCAACCGATTCTGTTTTTATATCGTTATAAGCGACCAATTGGAATTGCAAATTAATTCTCGAAATGCTTTCATCTTTAGGAATCACAGTTTCATATTCCAAAATCCCGTTTTTGAGAGATTTGGTTTCAGTTACGGTTTCGCCTTTTCCATTTTGAATAAAGACGTTCACCAAAGCATCAGGAATCGCAGAATAAACAAAAGCTTTAGCTTTCTCACCTCTCTTGAAATCCTGATTTGGCTTTACAACTTTCAAGAAAGGTTTTTGATTCTGCCCAAGCGATTTTTTATCCCAAACCGTAAAAAACTGCTCGGTTTTTATCGTGTCTTTTCCTTCTATATTATAAAGTTGAAGTTTGTAAGTTCCGGTGTCCAGTTTCCCTAAATCCAATTTGGAATCTGTCAGGCTGAGGCTCTCGAAGCCTTTTGAATTGTCAGGCTGAGGTTCTCGAAGCCTTTCAATAATAACCTTTTCAATTTTCCAATTCTTCACGTCGTCATTTTTATCAAACCTATCGTGAGGGAATTTCTGAACAAATTCAACTTTTGATAATTGTGGCAAATCCTGAACAACAGACGCAAAATTTTCTCTGAAAATCTGTTTTGGTTCTTCAAGTTTTTCCAGTTTTACGTTGTAAGATTTTTTCAGAACTTGGTCGTTGTAATTTTTAGTATCAACATTTAGTTTTACAGCTTCGTCAGAAAATACATTTCCGATTTCATTTGCCGTGATATAATGAGAAACCGAAGCTACTTTCACGTTGGTGTTTGCAGATTGTGTTTCTCCATTGATGTCCGTAACAGAAGCATTAATTGCATAATTATCAATCTGGATTCCGTCCAGCGTTTCATCTTTTTTCAACTCGATTTTGATGGTAAATTCTCCCTTTTCGTTGGTTTTTGCTTCGCCGAGGATTGAGTTCTCATTGTCGTTTACGCGAGGATACCACCAGAAATAGCGCCAGCGTATATTCTGTCTTTTGATTTCGTAATTCACGGTGGAATTACTCAGCGGAACGCCGGAAAACATCATTGCTTTTCCTTTCAGTTCGATAGTTTGGCCATTTTTATATTCGTCTTTTATCGGGTCAAAAGTGACTTCAAATTTCGGACGTTTGTATTCTTCCACCTGAAAATCGGCGTAGCCCGAAATATTATAATCCGAATTGTCGCCTTCCTCAACTTCGATGCTAAAACTTCCGTTTAATTTATTTTTGGGAAGCGTAAAACTCCCGTTCACGGAGCCGAATTCATTGGTTGTCAGCTTCAGAGTTTGCAATTCTTCACCATTGGCGTCTTTCAGCGTGATTTCCAACGGAACTTTTTCCAGGACTTTCGTTTTTTGGGTCTGTCCGTTAAAGCCCGTTGCAACAACTTTAAAATAAACAACCTGTCCCGGCCGGTAAATTTTCCGGTCGAGGAAGATCTGTGCAGATTCCTGATTTTTCGGTTTATCCTGATTTCTGTTATTGTAACCGTAAACATTAAGCAACGAAAAATTATTCCCGTTTCTGACGAGATAATTTTTGTAATAATCCTGATTGGCGGAATTTGCAAACTGGAAATTTCCTGATTTGTCGGTTTTTACAGTGTATTTTGTGACGGCTTTTCCTCTCACATATTCTGTTACATCAAGGTTTTCATTAATGAAAGCTTTTCCATTTTCGTTGTTCACGAGTTTCAGAATGTTGGCTTTTGCATTGTTGTCATTCTTTTTATAATAAATGATCTTAGAATCGGAAACAATAAAATAAAAATCCTTCTGCACCGAATTTTCCACCACATATTCTGCCAGATAAAGGCCTGCCGAAAGCGGTTTCAGCTCCAGGGAAGTCTTATGCGTTTTAAAATCAAAAGATTCCGGAAGGCTGAACTGGTCTTTTCTCACCAGAGATTTTCTGACTTTGGCAAAAGGGTTTCTGTAAGAATCAAAAACGTAATTCAGAAAACCTTGCGTGTCGTCTTTAACTTCATAAATATTCAGAGAAAATTGCCGCACATTTTTGCCTTCTGCAACGATGTGAATCGGTTTATTGCTCTGCGTTTCGTTTTCATAGAATAGATTTAACTGAGGATTTTTAATTTGATTTTCTTTGTTTTTGATGTTATTCAGAAACTTAGATTTTGGAAACATTTCTTTGGCATCATTTATCCAAGTCAAAGCCAATTTGTAATCTTGTTTTTGCTGAAGAAGCTCAATCATATCATCAATGATTAGAACTTTGTAATCACCTTTCACCGATTCGTCTTCCACCAGTTTTTCAAGTTGAGCGAATTTGTCTTTGCAATTATTTAATTCACAATTATAATTGATTTTTTGATGTTTAAAATACAATTGAGAATTACCAGAAAGTGAAGCAATTTCCGAATCAAAAATCGAATTTATTTTTGTCGAATTCACTTTCAATTCATTCGGAGTGAAAAGGTTTTGATTTCTTAAGAATTCAATGTAATTATAATTATACCAATCGGAAAGTGTCGGGAAATAGTCAATATTATCTGTCTGCCAAAAAATTTCTTTGTATTTCTGCATTTGCAGCTTTTTCAAAGCTGGAGTTGCTTTTTCTAATTCTGAATAATTCTTCGATAAATAATTTTTGAAATCCAGTTTGCTCCAGGTTTCAATCCCCTCCCTAAATCCCTCCCCAAAAGGGAGGGACTTTTCAGAATTGATGCCCTCTCCTTTGGAGAGGGTTTGGGAGAGGATATTAGTCCTGCTGTTGATTCTCCAGGAATTGTTCTGGTAATAATCTTTGATAAATTCCAAGGTCAGAAGATGAAAAAACAATTTTTCATCACCTTTCAGTTGGGTTTCCGTCGCCTGCATTTTTGCAAAAAACTTAGAATTTTCATCATTTTTCGTATCATCGTAAGTCTGATTTGTAATGCTGAATTCAGCCTTCAGAGATTTGATAATTTGGATGACATTGTTGTCTTTCATCGCTTGATTTTGTATTTCCAGAATAATCGGAAGATTGGATTTGTAAGTTCCCTTTTTATAATTGTCTTCGATTTTTTTCCATTGCTGGTCGTAATAGTTTTGTGCTTTCAGGCTCATAGTGAAGAAGAACAGCAGGATTGCTGTTATAAGTTTTATGTTTTTCATACTTTTATTTTCTCCTTTGTAAGATAAAATTTCACGTTCTTTGTTAAAGAATGCAGTTTTTAAAGTTAGCAAAAAAGTACGTGATAGACAGCCAGATTTATGTTTCTCTGATGGGAACTTCTCTGGCCGCCTTTTTTATGCTGGAGCAAAAGATATTCCGCTGGCCGACTTTGCTGTTGATTTTCATCACTTATTTCAGCGGTTATCTTTATACAAAATATCAGCTTGATAAAAGAAAATTCTTTAGAATCTTGATTTTCAATTGTATTTGCGGTGTTGTCAGCGTTATTCTTATCCTTAAAAATCATAATGAAATAAGGCTTCTGAAATGGGCAATTATTGTGGTTTTGGGATTGCTTTACAATTCTTTTTTTCTGGAAAGATTCATTAGAAAAATTCCTTTGTTCAAAGTTTTTTATGTCGGATTGACTTGGGCTTTGATCAACTCCTGGCTCATTCTTCCGGAATTTAATTTACCGATTTTTTTGATCTCGTGGTTATTCATTGCGGCTTTGGTTTTACCATTTGACATCCGGGATATGAACAGCGATGATATTGTGACTTTCCCAATTTTGATCGGTGTGCAGAGGACCAAATTTTTAGCTTATATATTGCTTTTTGTGGCTTGTTTGGTCAGTCTTGGATACCTCAGTTTTCATTTTGCATTCTGTTTTTTGATTACAACAATAATTAGCTTTTTACTGATTAATTTTTCTGAAAATAATAGGCGAGAATCCTACTTTTCTTTTTATGTTGAGAGCTGTAGTGGTATACCATTGTTGTGCGTTGTTCTTTATTGGCTTGTAAATTGATATGGCAGTTCTGTTAATTTCTTAAATTGTTGATGAAAAAGTCGATCCTTGTATTAGTCCTTGTTCTGGGCTGTTGTGCTTCCTGGTCTGCGCAGGAGAAAAAAGATTCTCTTTATTACAAGATCGAAAAATTTTCTGACCGAAGGAAGTTTACCAAATTTATCCATCGCTTTGTGTTTCGCCGGGAAGCGGATTCAGCTTCTGTTAAAACAAGGACAGATAAACAGTCTCAGGCATCTTATGACGGCAAATTCATTAGAAATGTGAAGATTGAGACCATTGACCCTTTTGGATATAATACGACCGAAAAAAAGCAGAAAGCTAAGTGGTACGACTGGTTTACAAATCATCTCCATTCTAATACCAGGATCTCTACAGTTAATAACTACTTACTCTTCAAAAAAGGCGAGGCTTATAATGCGCAAAAACTCTACGAATCCGAACGTTTATTGAGAACAATGCCCTTCGTAAACCGCGTTAATATCGATGTTTCGGAAAGTTCTAAAGACTCAGTGGACGTAGTTGTGAAAGTCCTTGATTCCTGGAGTTTAAAACCCAGGCTTAGTTATTCGGGCAGCAAAATTGGTCTGGGTGTAACAGAAGAAAATTTCCTCGGGTTAGGCCATGAGGCTGATTTTCTTTACAGGAACGATTCCAAAGAAAAACAGGATTACCTCTTGGGAAGTTATACCGCTTATAACCTCTTTGGCTCTTACATCAATGCACAGGTTTTGGGAGAACGCGACTTCCTGAAAAATGAACGTATCAATCTGACTGCCAGAAGGGACTTTTTCTCACCACTCACAAAATGGGCTGGTGGTTTTAGTTTTGAGTATTTTATGCGGCACGTACTGCTTCCAGTAGAAAATACCGATGTGTTTCCGGAGGTGCAAATTAAAGTTTACAGCCAGGATCTGTGGGGCGGTTATCAGATTCCCGTTTCCTCTGATCCTGATAAAAAAATATCCAGCAATATTGCGCTGATAGGGCGTTTCCAGAATTATCAGTATAAAGATAATCCTTTGGCAGATACCTATCAGTTTTTCCGGTCTTATAATAGCTTTTTGTTTTCCGGCGGTTTTATACAAAGGAAATTCTCTGTGGAGAAACAGATTTTCCAATACGATTTGCCGGAGGATATCCCATATGGGAACGCTGTAAACATAACTTCAGGATTACTTGCCAGAGGTAAAGAAGTGATACCCTATGCTGGTGTCTCTGCAGCTTATGGCGACTTTACAAGATTGGGCTATTTTAACTTAAAGGCCGAATTTGGACGGTTTTTTAATGAAGATCGGCAGAACAGAGAGGCCTTTCGGCTGGACGGGATTTATTTTACTAATCTTATCAATTGGAAATTTGCGCAGGTTAGGCACTTTTTTTCACCAACCTTGGCATTGGGCAATCCGGAGAATAATTATACCTACAAAGATCGTATTAATCTCTCTGCAAAAGATGAATTTCCCGTATACAGCACTGATTATATCGGAACAAAGAAAATGATTTTGAGGTATCAGCTACAGTTTTTTATCAACAAAACCTGGAAGAATTTTCACTTTAGTCCCTATATCACGGCCGCAGCAGGCTGGCTGGCAATGCCTGATGAAAAATTACTCAAAACGAATGTGAATACAAAAATTGGCATCGGCGTCCTCATTAATAACCCATATCTGGTGGTTAACCGCATCCAGATTTCATTAATGTATTACCCAAAAGTTCCGTTTGATAATAATTCTTCATTCGATTTCAACGGTTACAGGAATGATATGATACCAATGAATAACTTCGCAGCCGATATACCGCACTTTGTGAATTTTGGCAATTGATTTTGTTGTTATTTAGTTTTATCTTTACATAAAATTTTTTGAGTGATGGCAGATATTAATAATATTAAAATAAAACTGATTCAGAAAATCTGTGAATCCGATAATTACTATCTGTTGTCATCATTTCTCAAAAATTTTGAAGCAAAATCTCCTGATATTGTTGCTGAATCTCCATCAATTTTTGAGTCTGAAAAGCCAATGACGGAGGAAGAAGTTGATGAATATTTTAAAGAAGACGAAATTATTCTTCCTTCTGAAATTATTGAAATATTAAAAATTAGTGAAAAGCAGATTGAAAATGGAGAATCTTTCACGAATGAAGAAGTCAATGCATATTTTGAAGAATGGCTAAAAGATTAATTTGGTCGCCGCTTGCCAGAAAAATCCGAAAAGAGATTTTACAATATTGGATACTGAGAAATAAGTCCAAATACTATTCACAAAAACTGAATGTTTTGTTTGAGAATTCAGCTCAACAAATTGCAGATTTCCCTTATTCCGGTATTTCTGTTTCGGACAATATTTATCGTGGAAAACTCATTAAAGATTATTATATTCTATATAAAATAAAAGATGATTCTATAGAAATTCTTTTTATTTGGGATACAAGAAAAGACCCAGCTGATCTGTTAAAATTAATAAAGAATTTCAACTAAATGATTATCAACAAACTATCACTTATCAATTTCAAAAACCACTCGGAACAATTTTTTGATTTTTCGGCTCAGATCAATTGTTTTGTAGGTGATAATGGCGTAGGGAAGACCAATATTCTGGATGCGCTTCATTATTTATCTGTGGGGAAAAGTTTCCTTGGTAATTCTGATGTTAATAATATCAAATCAGATGAAGATTTTTTTGTGATTGAATCTGAGATTCAAAATGTAGACAAAGAGGATATTATCAAAATCCTCCACCCAAAAGCATCTAAAAAAGTCATCAAAAAGAACGATAAAACTTACGATAGATTGTCGGATCATATTGGTTATCTGCCAAGTGTGATGATTTCGCCTTATGATTCTAATTTGATTTCGGACTCTGGGGAGAGCCGTAGAAAGTTTCTGGATGCGATGATCTCCCAAACCGATTCTAATTATCTTTTTGATCTCATCCAGTATCAGAAAACCATCCAGCAGCGGAATGCCTTACTCAAGTATTTTGCAAAAAACAGGACTTTTGATAAAGATTCTCTTGAGATCTATGACGACCCGATTTCAGACTTTGGGGCCCGGATTTTTGATAAAAGAAAGGATTTTGTCGAAAAGCTAAATCCGATCGTACAGCATTTTTATGAGGTTATTTCCGGAGGGAAAGAACTCGTGAATGTGGTTTACGAATCTCATCTTTTGGAAGGTTTGGATTCGGCTCAGCCTGACAGATTTTTTAAAGAACTTTTATCAATTTCAATTGACAAAGACCGGGCTTTGACTTACACGTCCAAAGGGATCCATAAAGACGATCTAACCTTTGAAATGAACGGCAACCCAATCAAAAGGATCGGTTCGCAGGGCCAACAAAAGTCCTTCCTCATTGCGCTCAAACTGGCACAAATCAACCGGATCAAAGAGCTGACAGGCAAGTCTCCTATTCTGCTCCTGGATGATATTTTTGATAAGCTGGATGATACCAGAGTTTCACAACTGATTGAACTGGTCAACAAAGAAAAATTCGGACAGATTTTCATTACAGATACACACAAAGAACGAACTGAAAACGTGGTAAAACGCATCAGTGAAGAGAGCAGGATTTTTGAAATTTAATTTTCAGAAGTTATAAAATTGGATTATACCATTTAATCTGAATATTAAAACAATATGCTCCTTAAGAGCAATATCTGTGTAGAATGGAGGATAATTCCAAAAATTGCGCTCCTTAGGAGCGCTATATGATATTGTAATTTTAAATCAATTATTCAGGTAATGATAAGAATGCTAATCTTCACCTTTAGCCCTGATGGAAGCGGCATCCTTTTTTGGCATTGCGAGTGGCAAATGGTTCTTTAGTTTGCCTGACTTTGTTTGCAATGACAAAAAAGATACAGCGGACAGCAGGTTGAAAAATACTAAAAAAGACTTATCGTCTTGCTCCTAAAATTACAAAAAGCTGGAATCAAAAGAGAAAGGCAACAGGTCCCGGATAGATTTGGACTTCATGATTTCGCCGTCCAGAGATGCAAAATAGATTTCTATAGCGTCTTTTTGTTTGGCCTCATATTCCAGGATGGCTTGTCTGCAGCCGCCACAAGGCGGGATCGCAACAGAGGTAATAGCATCTTTTGGAGCGCCAATTACAAATAGTTTTTTGATTTTAATATCCGGATAATTAGCCGAAGCCCAGAATATAGTGGTCCTCTCTGCACATAATCCCGAGGGATAGGCGGCATTTTCCTGATTGTTCCCGGTGATGATCTCGCCATTCTCCAGAAGAATGGCGCAACCGACCCAAAAATTAGAGTAGGTAGCGTAGGCTTGTTCCCGGATGGATTTTGCTTTGTCGAAAAGCGTTTTTTCTATGTCGTTGAGTTCTTGGTAACTTGGGATTACTTCAAAATTGATTTTTATCTCTTTTTCCATTATTTAAAAATGCAGGGAGGTAAAAATACAAGTTTTATGGATATAAATTAACATTTGGATAAAAAAATGATCAAACAGCTATGTTAAAACGATTATTAATCATTTTTTTTCTGGGTATTATAGTGCGTGGCATGGCTCAGGATAAAATCAGGTGGTCTGATAACCAAAAACTGAGTTGGTCTGATTTCCAGTCCGGAACAAAACCAAATACTAATAATGCTGCGGCCACTACATTTTGCGGAATTTCTTATTTGCTCAACAGTCCTACTGAAAAATTTACATCGCAGCAGGTGAAGGTAGAAGCCTTTTTTGTTCCTTCGAGATCGTGGGCACGTCCCGATCATAAGACTGATTTTGTCCTGTTGCACGAGCAAAGCCATTTTGATATTGCAGAGCTTTTTGCCAGAAAATTCCGTCAGCTGATCAGTGATAAAAAGATGGATGCTAAAGCGCTGCAAAAATATTATTCCAAAATTTACGAGGCTTATAAACAATACCAGCAGGATTACGAATCCGTAACCAATCATGGCAGAATACGCGATAAGCAATATGAATATTCTCAAAAAATCACCAGCGAGATCGAAGAACTTTCGGATTTTAAAATCTAAATTTCCTGTTTTCTTTTTTCTCAGACAGTTTCTTTTTATTGTCAATCCTTTTTTGGATTTGGCCACGCGAGGGCTTTGTTGCCACACGTTTTTTATGGGTAAAAGTCGCGGATTTTACCATATCCAGCATCCTTTCGGTCGCAATTTTCTTGTTTTGAAGCTGTGTTCGGCTTTCAGAAGAAGTGATCTGTAGCAGGCCGTCGCCATTGATCCTGTTTTTAAGTTTTTCTGCGATTCGGGATTTTTCAAAGAGTGTGAAAAACTGGCTTTCTTCTACGTTCCATATCGCTGTGACAGCGGTTTCTACTTTGTTTACATTTTGCCCGCCAGCTCCGGAAGAGCGGGATGTTTTGTAGGTGATTTCGGTAGAAAAATCTTTCACAATTTTTGTTTTTTGTTTGTTGACTATGTTTTTTATCAGGGCAATTGCCACAGGTTTCCATCACTTGCCAATCTAAACCTGTGGCACCGCGCTATCCGCTACTATCTTTTTTGTCATGGCTTTTAGCAAAACCATGACAAAAAAGGATAACCGCTTCTATCGCTATTGCGGGCGTTTTGGCAGCGCATTCACCAGGGCACGTAGTTGAAGGCGGTTTACTTTTCCGTTTTCGGTTCTGGGGATTTGCTCTACAAAAATAATCTCTTTCGGTTTATAAAATGATTTTTTATAGTCGATAGCTGACAGCTCTGTGTTGACAGCATCTGATTCCGCGCCTTCAATGACCAATGTTAGTTTCTGTCCCAATTGCTCATCATCCAGTCCCAGAAAAACCACTTCGTTCTCAATATGTTGCTTAACCAGTTTTTCCAACTCTTCCGGGAAAATCTTGGCACCGCCAGAATTGATGACATTGTCTATCCTTCCCAAAAAACGGAATTGCCTTTTATGATTAATCTCTACAAGATCATTCGTGTACAAAACATCTGCATTTAGTTTGGGTGCAGATATTGTCAGGCAGCCACGTTGATCCAAAGAAATATCTATACCGCCAAAGACAGAGAACCATTCATCCGTAACCGGGAAAATCTGTCTGAGTGCGATATGGGAAAGGGTTTCGCTCATCCCATATGTTTCAAATATTTTTGTTTGAAAATTATTTGTATGGCTAAGGCTCTCGAAGCTTTTTTCTTTTTTAATTAATGATTCCCATATTTTTTTCTTCAATGTTTCAGAAACTGCTGCACCGCCAATAATCAAATTCCTGATCAAATGAATTTTGCCCAACGAGTTCTCGACCTGCAACGGCGTCATGGCGCAAAAATCTATTGTTTTGTCAATATCTTGCAGGGGATTCAGCGACGGCGTGACAATCTCAAGTTGCATTTTGGCAGAAATGCTTCTCACCACCATCATTTTTCCGGAGATATATTCTATCGGAAGGCAGAGTAAAGCAAGATTTCCTTTTTCGAGACCAAGGAATTGACAAGTCATCTCTGCAGAATTCAGCATTTTTGATTTTTCTACCTCAAAAATCTTTGGTTTTCCTGTAGATCCGGAAGTCTGTATTTTTACCATTTTTGAGTCAGAAAACCATTCTTTTATAAAGTCTAAAACTTTGGTTTCAAATTTGTTAGATGAGGTTTGGCTAATTGGTGATGCTTTGGAAAGGTCGATTAACATTGAGATGTTTGAAAAATTATTTTATAAAATTATTCATTTTTTTTCATAAAAAGTTTGCAAGTTCAAAAAAAAGCTATAAATTTGCATCACAATAAAACGACAGACCCATGGTGTAACGGTAGCACTTCGGTTTTTGGTACCGCCTGTCGGGGTTCGAATCCCTGTGGGTCTACAATATCACTTGATAATCAGTGATTTAAATTAATTACAGCCAATTTTACAGCCAAAAGCAATGTAAAATTGGCTTTTTTATTTTTTTGATATTTCAAGATATTTTAGGAAACATAATGGATCAAGATCAAACCTTGGGGACTAGGCAAAAATTTTAGATAATCTGAAAAGGAAAAATACTTTGTCTTTAACACCTCTAAGCTGCATTCTGAATTGCTTTATTTTCGAATTAAACGATTCTGCAGATGCATTGGTACTTCTTCTTTCAAAATAATTCAGGATGTCATTATAATGGTTTGTAATCGTATTTTTAAGTGTTGAAAAGGATTTAAAACCTGATTCTTCCACATCTTTAAACCAATGGGCAAGTTTGAGCATTGCTACAGATTTTAATGTGTTCTGATTATAAATTTTCCTTAGTTTATCGGAT
>NZ_FTPU01000078.1 GCF_900108115.1 Epilithonimonas bovis DSM 19482 | reverse complement strand
ACAAACTAAATCGAAGATATTTCGGAGACAAACTATTCGAAAGGCTCATTATTGCTAATATTACAGCAGTATGATTAAAAACGGATATACATAAATGATTTTCAATAAAAACAAACCTGAAAACTTAAAAGGAAAAGTATTTTTCATCAATGCGGATAAGGAATATTTAGAAGGTAAAAAACAGAATCATTTACGTCCAGAAGATGTTGAGAAAATTCATTATGTATTTACCAATAAAATCGAAGAACCAAAATATTCTAAATTAGTTTCTTTAGAAGACATCGATAAAAACGAGTTTACATTAAACATTCGTAGATATGTAGACAATACGCCTGCACCCGAACCACACGATGTAAAAGCACATCTTAACGGTGGTGTTCCTGTGGTTGAAATCAATCAAGTACAAACCCAGTATGCCGACAAATTCAATTTTGATACAACTCAATTCTTCAATGAAAAAGATGAAGCGTATAAGCTATTCGCTATCGAAGAACAAGCGGAAATAAAAACAAGCATTGATAACGATCAGAACATTACAGCTAAACGATTAGAATTAGGTTTGCTATTAGCGGATTGGTGGGATAACGCAAAAGATGAATTTTCAACTTTAGCACCAATATCAGACTTAGATAATTCTGTGGTGGAAGAAGCTACAATCGGATATTTATCGCTATCCAACGAAAAGTTCCCAAAAGTGCGTAAAGCATTATTGACTTCTATGGTGGAAAAGTTTGCTGCAATTGGCGTATTAGATAATTTCCAAACGGCAGGGGTTTTTGTCAATTGGTGGGATAACATCAAATACGATCTGAAAACAATTATGCAAAATGGTTGGGATGCATCGTTAATTCCTGATGAATATTTAATTGAGGCGTATTTTCAAGAATTAGCTAACCAAATAGAAGAGAAAGAAATCGAATTAGCAGATGCAGAAAATCAACTAAGTGAAAAGGTAGAAAATATTTTAGATTTCTTAGAATACGAGGCGGATGAAGAAGAAGGCGAAGTAAAACTTACTCCGAAATTAGCCAAAGATCAATTAAAGTTAGAATTGGATTATCTGTTAGAAGATAATACCGACAAAGAGCGTATAGCTTCATTACAAATTGAAGATGCAGCAATAAAATCAATAGAAAATAACATCAAATCCATCAAAGCAGATACCAAAGAGTTAAAAGCCGAATTGGAAGTGAAATTATTGATTAAGCGTTTTGGTGTAGATGATTTGAAGAGAGAGAAACAAAACTTGCTAAACGAAGTATTGAAGACAGAATCAATACTTAATAATCAAGTAGAAGAATTCATCCAATTCATTAAAGCTGATTTAAAGAACACGACAAATTTTGACAACATCAAAAAATCAGTAGATGCTTTATTGAAAATTGTAAAAAAAGAGAATCCTTCAAGCTTAGAGGTAAATGCAATTACCAAAGCTAAAGATGAGCTAAAGAAAATTACCAAAGAATACAACGCCAACGCAAAAGACAAAGAACTATTGCAAGCTTATCTGGGTAAATTAGATGCACAGTTAGAAGAAATTGGTGGAGTAATCACAGAGCAAGAAGCCAAAGACATTATTCTGAAAAAACATTTCGATTTAATCAATACACAACTAAACCGTTATGTAGACAACGAACAGCGTGCTTTAGTAGCTGCAATCGAAAACTTATACAGCAAATATGCCATTTCTGCCAACGCTTTAGAAAAAAGCCGTAACAAAATTATGGACGAATTAAACCAATTTCTAACAGATTTAAAATACTTGAATTAATGGAATATTGGGAATCAGAGATTAAATTATCAGATCTAATGAATAAAGGTATTATTTCATTAGGTAGAGGTCGTATCATTTCATCAATAGATTTACAGAAGAAACCTGGTGTTTATCCAGTTTATTCATCATCTTCACAAAAAGGTGGCTTATTTGGTTTATATGATGAGTTTGATTTTGATGAAGAATTGCTAACGTGGTCTGTTGATGGTGGTGGTCATTTTTTTTATAGACCAAAACATAAGTTTTCAGTAACTAATGTTTCAGGTATTTTAAAAATTAATGAACCAATTTTTGATTACAAGTTTTTGTATTATTCATTAGTATATCAACATTCGAAAGAGGTTTTTGATTATGTTGATAAGGCACACCCTTCGGTAATTAAAAAAAGATATAATGTTCCAAATATCTCAATTAACGAACAAAAAAAGATTGCAGAAATCCTAACAAAAGTTGATGAAGCCATTGAGAACACTGAAAAGCTTATCCAAAAATACGAGCGAGTTAAAGTGGGATTGATGCAAGATTTACTAACCAAAGGCATTGATGACAACGGCAACATTCGCTCCGAAGAAACACACCAATTCAAAGATTCTCCTTTAGGACGTATCCCTGTGGAATGGGATTTTATTGAAATTGAAAAATTAATTAATAAAAATACTTCTATATCATACGGTATTGTGCAAACTTTCGAAAATGTAGAAAATGGAGTTCCTGTTTTACGAACATTAGATTTAAAGGAAAACTCAATTAATGATTTAAATAATTTACTTAGAACTAAGAAATCAATTGCAGATAGATATAAAAAAACATATTTAAAAGCTGGTGATATAGTAGTAAATGTCCGTGCATCTGTTGGAGATTTTAACGTGATTCCTATTGAACTTGAGGGTATTAATATAACTCGAGGTGTGGCGAGAATATCATTGAGAGATGAATTTAATCCTAATTTTTATACATATTTTTTTAATTCCGAAGTAAATATGAATAATATGTTAGATCTTATAAAAGGGACTACTTTTATTGATATAAATATGAAAGATTTAAGAAAATTATTAGTGCCTATTTTGGATTTTAACGAACAAGATAGAATTTCATTTTATATTTCGAAACAAATACAGTTAATAAAAAACGAAAAAGTAATTCTAAATTATGAATATCCGTAATTACACATAATTTCGTATATTTACTTATAATT